>NZ_JAXOJP010000002.1:0-316180 GCF_036663795.1 Parasphingomonas halimpatiens | reverse complement strand
CGAAAACCATCCGCACCGCTCGCTCGCGGACCTCGGGCGCAAACTTGTTCGTTGTCTTGCTCGTCATGGCTCCACCTTCTCAGGAGTTGGAGCCTCCGACAAACCCGGCGCGGTTCAGTCCGCGGCGATTTCCTTGGCAGACTTGTGCTGAAGCCATTGCCGCAGGCAAACCTTCTCGCGCTCAGTCAATCTCGAAAGTGAATTGCGGTCGTCCATTGATGAATGGATAATGGCTCTCGCCGCTCCTCGATAGTACGGTCCCCTGGTAAAACGGGTTGAATGGCGTGCATCGTGCCCGCTTTTCGCCCGCAACAGCCGCTTAGCGGCGGCTCGCGGACCACCGGGAGCGGAAAGTATTCCATAACCCTTTGGTTGACGGCGAATAACCGAGACTGGTGGTTAGCGGGCTCACGAACGGCTTAAACTGGGGCGACTACGGCCCGGCCACTTTCCGTCCCGATACCTGCCGGTCGGCTCTTAGGCGGGGTGTGCTGATCGATAACGCCGGGGCGGCGAATAGTGGTGGATAACGGAACGACGGCTCTTGGCATGGAGACCCCAAACTACCTGTCCGCTATCGTGGTTCGCGATCAGAGGTAAAGGGCAGGATCCCGGTGACAGGATCCCGGTGACAGTGGATCCCGGTGACAGTGCACTTAATTGATGTCTTAGGTCGAGATGGAGATAAATGCACTGTCACCGGAACCCCGAGATGGAGATAAATGCACTGTCACCGGAACCCCTGTCACCGGAACCCCCGGAACCCCCACCGGAACCCCGAAACTTGCCGGTCGGCTTAGAGGTGGCTCGCGTCGATCGATGGGGCGGGAACGGGGAAAAGTGGTGGCGTGCGGTCCGGCAGCTTTCGGCCGGCGCCCCCAATCAGTGCTCACGGCACTAACAAATCGGTCGTCCGGGTAACTTTCTGATGTGCCAGCTTCCACACATCAAATTCGCCCGCGACATCGTCTCGATCCGAGTCGAGTGCATAAACGACGCCATAGGTGGCGGGGGCCAGCGTTGAAACCGCGCGCAAGAAGGTCTCGAGCGTTCCTGCCGACCAAGCGTGATTGCGACCATAGCCGGCAGTTGCCGCAATCCCGCCATATGTGGAATGGAGGTTGAACAGGTCGAAATTTAGTCCGCCCTCATCACATGCTCTTCGGAGCTTGTCGGAAAGTCTCTCAAACTTCGACTCATCGAGAAGGTCTTGCTCGATTTCGAATTTTTCCATTTCTTCCTCGGACAATCCGAGTTCGGACCAAGGCTTCCAATGCGGCCATCTCTGATCGCTAACCATCAACCAGATAAAGCATTCAAACATGCGCGCACTCTCCGGCCAGCGGCCTATTTGATCTCAGGTTAGACAAGATACGCGACGTGGCAATGTCGGCTATTGGGGCGGCTCTGGCCAGGCTACTTTCCGTCCCGATTCCCGCCAGTCGGTTTTCGGGCGGGTCGCGTCGATCGATGGCGCTGGAACGGGGAAAAGTGGTAGAATGCGGACGTTCAGGTGCTAGGTGTCAGCCATGGTAACAATCCAACGGCTTGGGCGGCTTCTGGTCACGACCGCATTTCTGGGGATGGCCAATTCCGCAAATGCCGCATCAGATCCCATCTGCGAGCAGGTGAGCCGCTTTCATCGAGCAGCTTTCGGGCAGGACGTTCAGCCCGCAGGTCGGCGGTGGGTCGAGCTGCACTGGGTCGGATTCTGGATGGATTTCCACGCTGGCTTCGGAAAGCAGTGTCTAAGCTCCCCTGACTCAGCGTCCCGACAGTTGTGCGCCTGGCTGGTTCCGCACAGTTCGACCGAATTCCCCAATTCCCTGCCGGAGCGAGTTCTCACCTGCTACGGCTATCGCTTTCCTCGTGGAGCACAATGGGGAAATTGGCGGAGCAATGTTTCCGTTCAGAGTCATGGCCGATGGTTGAAGTTAGAGATCGACTTCACCATGCCTCACCAGGCTGGTGCGATACGACTGTCCTCCTTTGATGCTGGACAAGACGACGCGTTGATTGAGATGCCGCCACTGACCGAGGTCGAGAGACCGCTATCCACGCATTAGGGTGTGGCGAACGTCCGTACCTGGAGCGCTAGCCGCCGGGTAGCCTTCCGCCCCGATACCTCCCGTCAGGCTTTCAGGCGGGTCGCGTCGCTCGCCGCTCCAGGTGCTTTGCAACGGCCGTTCGTGCTTGTCGCCGTCGATGTGGTGTATTATATGTGTGCCACACAATGTCGGAAGAGGGTCATATGCTCCGCAAAGTCATGCTCGCCGTCGCACTCGTATCGGGTGTCACCGCGACCCCCGTGCTGGCCAAGGGCTGCATCCGTGGGGCGATCGTCGGCGGCGTTGCCGGCCACTATGTCGGCCGCGGCCATGCGCTTGCCGGCGCTGCCGTTGGTTGCCTTGTTGCGCGTCACCATTATGCTCAGAAGGCCAAGGCGCAGCGGACATCGCCACATCGCTGAGAATGCTGGCTTAAATTGGGTACACAATACTAATTAGCTGACGAGGCATCGCTTCATGGCTTCGGTCGTTGGCGATACCTTCGCGCTCCGGTCAAGCCGGCCCGTGATCGCCGAGGGTGCCAGTGCAACACGGTTCCGCGCCAGCGCCCACCCCACCTCACCCCGCATCCCCATCCCCCCGCACCACCACCGCGCCGTTCGTCGTGTCAAAGATGAGGTCGTCGTCATAAGACGCCTTCGGATTGCGCCGATAGTGTTCGCGCTCCAGCGCGTTGTAGATCACCACCTGCGCCGCGCGCTGTTCGCGTTCCGCCTCGCGGACGAGCTGCGTCCAGCGGTGCTGCGCCAGCCGACTGCCCGACAGCGCCGCGCGCGTCATCGCGCGTAGCACCGCCTGGGCCGCCGGCATGCCGTCGCCCTCAGCGTCGTCGGCGAAGCTGCCATCCTCCTTCAGGCGGACGATGCGATAGGCTTCGGCGAGGATCATCGCGCGCGTCGGCTCGTCCGCGCCGAGCAGCCGGTCGCCCGGTCCGCCGCTGCGCTGGCGCCAGTCCTTTCGCCCGGCCGGGTTGCCCGACACGCCCTTGCGAAAGCGCCCGTCCGCGCTGCGTGGGCCTGGCGCGGCGGCGCTGCCATGGTCGCTCGCGCTGTCCGCGCTGCGGTCATGGCGTGATTCACTCTCGTCGCTTGGCATGCTCTTTCTCCGGCGATGAAGACTCCGCGCGCCCTCACACCCGATTCCGCGACAATGTTGAATCACGCCATCCTGCTGGCGCCTGCTTGGGCGCCTGCTCAGCAGGTGGCGACGACCTGCTCCGTCACCTGTTATGTTGGAGCGGCGTTTCCGGCGAGCCGTCTGATTTTGCGCGATAATCGCACCGAAAACGCGCACGCATATGCCGCGAAAAAAATGCAGTCCTGCTTTTGCAGGTCGAGCAGGTGCACCGCCGGGTCGCCCGCGCCGACATGCCGCGCCGCCGACAAGCAAAAGGGCCGCCCCCCGCTATGGGAGACGGCCCTTTCGAAGGCGCAGTGCGATCGATCAGAAGTGGAAGGCGATCGATCCGCGATAGCTCTGGTTGTACGCGTCGTCGCGCGAGATCGTCGTGTCGGCCGAGACCGACAGGTCGACCTTGCCGGTGGTGATCGTCAGCCCGCCCGAGATTTCCGCCCAGTCGCGATCACGGCCACCCAGCGAGAAGATCGCGTTCGGGCCATTGGCGCCGACGAAGTTCGCGCCGACCGACAGGGCCTGCTTGGTGAACTCATGGACGAAATAGCCCGACAGCTGCGGCTTGATCGAGGTGCCCCCCGACAGCGTGATGCCGGCGCGGCCCTGCAGGCTGTCGAGCGACGTGCGCGCATAGCGCAGCGCCGGCCCGCCACCGCTCTCGGCGAAGCTGCTCAGGTCGATATGCGATCCGCGCGCGGCGATGCGCGGCGTGATCGTCAGCTTGCCCGCGTCGAAAATCTTGCCGAGGCCGATTTCGCCGCTGATCGCCGGCATGCTGTTGTTGCCGGTCAGCGTGTAGGGCGTGCCGAGCACGCTGACGAGGCGCACCGTATTGGCCTTGAGCGAACCCGCGCTCATGATCGCGTCGAGTGCGATCTTGCCCGGGGTTTCGACCTTGGCATAGATGCTGCCCTGGATCAGCTCGGTGCGCGCGGTCTGCGGCGCGTTGACCGTGACGCCGTCGAGCTTCGAATAGGACAGCGAGACGCCGACCACCGCATAGGGGCTGACTTCCTTTTCGATGCCGCCGGCGATGAAGAAGCCGTCGAACGAGTCGCGGCCGCCCGCCGGGATCGCGGTCAGCATCGGGCGGCTATGGCCGTTGATGTAACCGCCGGCGAGATAGCCGCTCATCGACTCGGGCAGGCGCGCCTGGCTGTGCACTTCGCCACCGGCGTCGGTCCGCACCTCGGCCTGGCCCTGCAGGCCGTTGATCGCCAGCGAGGCCATCTGGAACGGCTTGCCGATCATCGTCAGCTTGCCGCCCAGGCTGCCGGCATGCAGGCCGGCGAGGCGGTCACGATAGAAGCGCGACATATTGTCGACGGTCGTCGTGGCGAGCCCGTCGCTCAGCGTCTGGTTGCGCGGCGCGAGGGCTTCGAGTTGCGCCTGGATCGTCGCGGCGTTCTGCAGGTCGAGCCCGAGATAGATTTCGGGCAGGCCGGGGGCGCCGCCGCCACGATCCTGGTCGAGCAGCTGGGCATAGGCCTTCTGCACCGGCGAGGTGCCCGAGACGACATCGGCATATTTGCCCGGCGTCACCACCACCTGCACCGCATTGGTGGTGTAGAGGAAGGTCGGCGACAGGATCGCGCTGAACGCACCGGCCGCGGTGTAGCTGCCGCTGACGCCGCCCGCCGCGGTCAGGATCGTGTAGATGTCGCCCGCCTTGATCGTATAGCCGGCGACCGGCGCGAAGCCGATCACGCCGCCGATGCTGGCGACACCGGTCGAGCTGCCATTGGCGACCACGGCGAGCTTGTCGGAGGCGCCGTTCGCGCCGAGGTCGATGAACTGCACCGTGCCCGACGACAGGATCAGGTTGCCGCCAAAGGTGATGGTGTTGGTCGTCCCCGCCGTGCCCGGCATGATCATGCCGCTGACGCTGGTGAAGAACGGCGCGTTGAAGCGCCCGGCGCCGGTGATGCCGCCGGTCAGCAGCATATAGTCGCCGACCGAGGTGATCGTGCCGTTATTGGTGACCAGGCCCTGCAACTGGTTGATGTTGATCAGGCTGGTCAGCGCGGCGCCGCTGTTGACGGTCAGCTTGGCCGCGGTGTTGTTGATCGTCAGCCGGTCGATCGTCACGGTCGAGCCGAGCGTCGTCGTGCCCGCCGCGCCCAGCGTCACGTCGAAATAGCGCGCACTGGTCTGCGTCGTCGCATTCGGGTTGATGTTGTTGGGCACGAAATTGGTCGCGCCGGGCAGGCCGTTGGCGAGCGTTGCCACCGGCAGCGCCGTGTTGCCCGGGGCGCTCGGCACATAACCCGTCGTGCCGACCAGCACGCCGTGATCGTAGACATTGCCGTTCTTGTTGTCGACGCAGACGTCGTACGCGAAGTTCGGTTCCTGATCGCAGATCTGGCCGAACTTGCCCGCCGTGCCGTTGACGCCGTCGCCGAGCGTGGTCGGGACGCCGTTGACCAGCTGCCCGTTGACGATCACGTTATAGGCCGGGTCGACATTGGTCACCCAATGCGTCGGGTCGGTCCAGTTGCCGTCGCCGGCAACGCTGCCGACATAGCGATAGGGGTTGGCCGCGGCGATATAGTCCCAGTACAAATAGAGCGGCTGATAAAAGGCGCTGGTGCCATAGCTTCCCGAAGGCTGCGCGCCGAAATAGCGCGTCCCGCCCGACAGCACGGCGATCACCAGCTGCTTGGCATAGGTGCGGTCGAGGATCAGCGGGCCGCCCGAATCGCCGGGGCCGGTAATCCCTTCGCCGGTCAGCGCATTGTCCTTGAAGATGTTGAAGTCGAACCCGCTGGTGCGCGCATTGGGCGCACCGCTGCTGTCGAAATCGATCTGGTAGAGATTCTGCGGCCGGCCGCGCGGTGCGATGCCGAACAGGTTGATGTCGATATCGTTGAGCGAACCGAGCAGGCCGAGATAATTCTCGGCGAGGCGGCGGCGATAATCGACGCCGACATTGCTGCCGCTGGTCGCGGTGCCGGTGTTGCCATAACCGTCGAGCACCACATGATAGCCCGTGCCGGTCGTATCGTTGATCGAGGAGGGCGCGGGCAGCGCCGAGAATAGCAGCGCCCAGGTCGGCACATTGGCGGCCGGCGTGTCGAGCGAGGCGACCGCGATGTCGGCTTGCAGGAAGTTGTTGGCCAGGCCCAGGTCGAGCGAGTGCGAATTATACTGCACCTGGTTCACATTGTAGAGGAAATCGGCGATCGACGTCAGATATTTGGCGCCGCCGGCGGTGCCGTTCAGCCAATGGCCGAACGCCGAATTGCCGGCGAGATTGTTGTTCGACGCGAAGCCGAAGGCGATCGGCAACTGGCCGGTGCCGGTGCCGTAACCCCAGGGGTTCATCGCCGCGCCGGCCGGGCTTTCGTTCACGCAGTGCGCGGCGAAGATCACGGTGCGCGGGTTGATCAGCGTGCCGGTGCACAGGCCGATGAAACCGTTCTTCTGGTCGATGATCATCTGGCCGACGCCGGTGACGTTGGTCGGGTCGCGATCGGTGACTGAGGTGCCCGGGGGCGCGATGACGATGCTCGGGTCGGTGACCGGCGCGGGGGCCACGCCGTTCTGCGCCTCGAGGACATAGCCGCCATTGCCCGACGATACGGGCTTCGGGTCGGCGCTCTGCGCCTGGGCGACGCCGCTGACCGTCAGCGAGAGCGTCGCTGCCGATGTCATCAGGGCAAAGCGCGCGGCTGCGGAACGCGTGGAATACGAAATCTTGGTCATGAATCCCCCCGGTTGGCTATCGGGGGATTTGCATCGGCCACCCCCGAACATGCGATTATGTTAATCGGCGGTTCAGGCGACGACAAGGCGCCGGCCGCCTCCATCGCGCTTTCGGCGACAAGTGTGGCGGGCATGTCACAAATGAGGAAAATGAAGCGACGCAAGGACTTGGCGATGGTCGCTGGACGATCTGGTCGGGGAAAGAGGATTCGAACCTCCGGCCCCTGCCTCCCGAAGGCAGTGCTCTACCAGGCTGAGCTATTCCCCGACAGATCGCAGAACCGCGCGCTGGTTCGCGCGGCAGGCGGTGCCCCTAGCCCAAGCCCGCGCGCGCTTCAACCCCCGAGCGCGGACATCATTGCGGCGATGCTGGCGAATTTCTCGCGCGGCGCGCCGGGCCGCGCGCGCGCCGTCTCGGCGGCCTCGATCTTCTGCCAGTCGCGGAAGGTGACGATATCGACCTTGCGCGCCTCCAAGAGCGCGTCGAGCCCGGCCCGCCCGACCTTGCCGGAGCCTTCTCCGATGTCGCCGGCGATCGTCTCGGCGGTGGCGAAGCCATCGGGCCGGTTGGTGCCGATCGTCCCGCTCGGCCCGCGCCGCGCCCAGCCGACGGCATAGAGCCCATGCGCGATTCGTCCCTCGTCATTGGCAAAGCGTCCCAGGGCCTCGTCATAGGGCACGCCGGCGATCGGCGGGGTGCGATAGCCGATGCAGCTCACCACCAGGCTCGCCGGAATGGCATAGGTCTCGCCGGTGTCGGCCGCGCGACCGAACTCGTCGACCCGCGTCCGCTCGACGATCAGCCGCTCGACCCGTCCGTCGCCCTCGATTCTCACCGGCCGGGCGAAGAAGTCGAAGGCGATCGTGATCGCCGCGTCGGGCCGCGCCGTCGCGAAGTCGCGCAGATGCCCGACCGACTTGCGCAAGCCGGGGTCGAGCGCCGCGTCAGCGCCCGGCGCGGGCAGGTCGTCCGGGTCGACCTGCGGCACCGCGCGCGCCAGATGGCCCAGCTCGCCCAGCTCCTTGGGCGTCATCGCGATCTGGTGCGGGCCGCGCCGCGACAGGATGGTGATCGTCTCGTGGATCGCGCCGCGCAGTTCGTCGAGCGCATGGCCGACAATGTCCGATCCGGCGAACTCCTCGGGCGCCTTGGCGAGGATGCGCGCCACGTCGAGCGCGACATTGCCCGCCCCGACCACCACCGCGCCCGGTCCGTGCAGCGGCGGGTGGAGGTCGGCGAAATCGGGATGCCCGTTATACCAGCCGACGAACGCCGCCGATCCGATCACGCCCGGCAGGTCGTCGCCGGGAATGCCCAGCGGCCGGTCGGCCGGCGCACCGGTCGCCAGCACCACCGCGTCGTACAGGTCGATCAGCTCGTCGACCGCGACATCCTTGCCGACCAGCACATTGCCGACGAAGCGCACATTGCCGCTCAGCGCGACCGCCTCATAGCGCCGCGACACGCCCTTGATCGACTGGTGGTCGGGCGCGACGCCAGTGCGGATCAGGCCGTAAGGCACCGGCAGCCGATCGATGATGTCGACCCGCACATCGTCGCCGAACTGCTTCTGGCACGCCTCGGCGGTGTAATAACCCGCCGGACCCGAACCGATGATCGCGATATGCCGCACGGGATGCTCTCCAGCCTTTTCGTGATGCTAGCGGCTTGGCAGGCGAGAGCAAGCGCGGCTAGGAGGAGCCGATGTTCCTGCTCGAGGTTGCCGCCTCCCTCCTCGTCCTGCTCAATGTCTGGCTCGTCGCGCGGCGGAGCATGTGGAACTACGCGTTCGGTATCGCCGGCACCTTTCTCTACATCTTCGTCTATTTCCACGCCAAGCTGTACAGCGACACGCTGCTCCAGGGCTTCTTCACCATCGCGCAGCTCTATGGCCTGTGGCAGTGGCGGCAGTCCGAACGGGAGGCCGGCGAGGTCATGGTCGAGCGGCTCGGCTGGGCCACGCGCGGTGCGGTGCTGGTCGCGATCGTCGTTGCCACGCTGGGATGGGGCGCGCTCGTGCATCGCTATACCGACGCGGCGCTCCCCTGGTGGGATGCGGCCGTGGCGATGGTCAGCATCGCGGCGCAGATCCTGATGTCGCTGCGGCGAATCGAGAATTGGTGGCTGTGGATCGTCGCCAACGTGTTGACCATCGGCCTGTGCGCGACGCGCCATCTGTGGCCGACCGCGGGATTGTACGTGATTCTGCTCGGCCTGTCGCTGTGGGGGCTGGCCAGTTGGCGGCGCGCACGGCAGGGAGCGCCCGCATGACTCGCACCATCTGCCTGCACGGCCCGGAAAGCACCGGCAAATCCACGCTCGCCCCGCAACTCGCCCGGCGGCTCGGCGGCGCGGTGATCGACGAATATGGCCGCACCTTCGCCGAGAAGCACGGCGTCGCCTTCACCATGGCCGATCTGGTGACCATCGCGCAGACGCACGATCGGCTGACCCAGACGGCGCGCGCCGGCGGGCTCGATCCGCTGCTGCTCGATACCGACCCGTTGATGACCGCGGTGTGGGCCGACATGCTGTTCGGCTGGCGCGATCCATGGTTCGATGCCTGGCAGGGTACCGCCGACCTCTATCTGCTGCTCGATATCGACCTGCCCTGGATCGAGGATGGCACGCGCATGTTCGGCACGCCGACCTTGCGTCGGCGCTTCTTCGACCTGTCGCGCGCCGAGCTCGAACGGCGCGGCGTGCGCTGGGCGCTGGTCGGCGGGGCGGGCGATGCCCGGCTCGACAATGCGCTCAGGGCGATCGCCGATGCCGGGGTGGCGATCGCCGCCTGATCAGCGGCGCGGGTGCGCCGCCTTATAGGCCTTCACCGCGGCGAGCGTGCCGCTGATATGGCCGAGCGGCTCCATCGCGTTCAGCACGTAGATGATCTTGCCGTCGGGCGCGATGACGTAGGAGGTGCGGGTCGTCCAGCCGGCCTTTTGCACCAGCGCCACGTCATAGCCCGCGATCGTCGCCGGCGTCGCCAGCCCGACCGGGAACTTGTCGCGGCACTCGACCTTGGTGAACTCCGCGATCCGCTCGGGGTTGCCCGCGGTCAGCCCGATCAGCGTCGCGCCCTTCTTTTTGAAATCGGCCGCCGCCTCGGCAAAGGCATGCGCTTCGGCGGTGCAGCCCGAGGTGAAGGCGGCGGGGAAGAAATAGACCACCACCGGCCCCTTCTTGAGCGCCTTTGCCAGCGCAAAGGGGAACTCCTTGCCCTTCAGCGCGGCCTGGGTGGTGAAATCGGGTGCCTTTGCGCCAACCGCCAGCGCGGCAAGGGCAGGGCTGGCTGCGGTGGCGGCGAGTGCCGCAAGCATCGACAGGGCAAGGCGGGCGCGCATCATCATCTCCTCGGGGGTTGTTGACGCGAGCCTAGCGCAACAGCCCGTGACGAGAAAGGGCGGCGGTTGCCCGCCGCCCTGTCCCGACGAAAGGATGATCGGCTGGCCTCAGGGCTGTGCCTGCGGCGCCGCCGCGGCGGCGTTGGTCGGCAGGCCGCCGAGCTGCGTCACCAGCTTGGTATAGGCGTCGAGATAGGCCAGCACGATGACCTGGCCGATCGCCGTGTCCTGATAGCCGCCGCCCGCCGCGCCGGCAAAGGCGCCGCCGCCGAACAGGCCGCCGCCCGCGCCGAAGCTGATGTCGGACTTGCGGGCATGGCCCTCGACCAGCGCCTCTTCCTCGGTGGTGCGCGCATTGACCACCGACAGGGTGACGTTGGCTTCTTTCTTGTTGACGTTGATGCCGCCGGCGATCGCGCCCGCCGCGCCGAGGAAGCCGCCGGCATGGCCGAGCAGCCCGCCCAGCACCGCGCCGCCGCCGCCGCCGCCCGAATGGGCATTGGCGGTGACGATGTCGGGCTGGAGGAAATAATCCGCCGCCTTGACCTGGCCACGGCCGAGGTTCGACCCGGCCTGCAGCTCGCCGCTGTCGGCCATCGCGCGTTCCATGTTGCGGCTGGCCATCGCGGCGCCGCGATTGACCAGCTTGAAGCAGCCCGACTTCTGGACGAAGATCTTGATGATCGCCTCGGGGCTGCCGAGGTTGAGCTCGCGCCACCATTGCTTGTCGGGTTCGACGATGGCGATCGTGCCGAGCATCCGGGTGCAGACCGGAATCTGCGCCTCGCCCTTGGTCTGCTTCTGATAGGCCGAAGAGCCACGATCCTGCGCCAGGGCGGGCGTGGCGACGAGCAGGGCGGCGAAAGCGGTAGCGGAAAGCAAATAACGCATGGGATCCCCCGAAAGCGGCGCGCGCCCCGTCATCGGGTGCGTGCGTCATGAGACATACGACCGTGTCGATCCCTTCTACCACCACCCGGCGCGTCGCGCTAGGACGGAACGGACACCATCGGCGGCCATTGCGGGAAGGCGGCGCGCGCCCTAAGCGCGTGGCCATGACGACACCCCTGGACCGCATCCGCAATTTCTCGATCATCGCCCATATCGACCATGGCAAGTCGACGCTCGCCGATCGCCTCATCCAGCAGACCGGCGGGCTGACCGCGCGCGAGATGAGCGAGCAGGTGCTCGACAACATGGATATCGAGCGCGAGCGCGGCATCACCATCAAGGCGCAGACCGTGCGCCTCGCCTACAAGGCCAAGGACGGGCTCGATTACGTCCTCAACCTGATGGACACGCCGGGCCATGTCGACTTCGCCTATGAGGTGAGCCGTAGCCTCGCCGCGTGCGAGGGCGCGCTGCTCGTCGTCGATGCCGCGCAAGGCGTCGAGGCGCAGACGCTCGCCAATGTCTATCAGTCGATCGAGCATGATCACGAGATCATTCCCGTCATCAACAAGATCGACCTGCCCGCCGCCGACCCGGAAAAGGTCAAGGCCGAGATCGAGGAGGTGATCGGCCTCGATGCGTCGAACGCGGTGCTGACCTCGGCCAAGGCCGGGATCGGCATCGAGGAAGTGCTCGAGGCGATCGTCACGCGTATCCCGCCGCCCAAGGGCGATGCCGATGCGCCGCTCAAGGCGATGCTGGTCGACAGTTGGTACGACCCCTATCTCGGCGTCGTCATCCTCGTCCGCGTGATGGCCGGCGTGCTCAAGAAGGGCCAGTTGATCAAGTTCATGGCGACGGGGACGCAGCACCTCGTCGACCGCGTCGGCTGTTTCCGCCCCAAGATCGAGCAGCTGAACGATCTCGGCCCGGGCGAGATCGGCTTCATCACCGCGCAGATCAAGGAAGTCGCGCAGACCGCGGTCGGCGACACCATCACCGACGCCAAGCGCCCCGCCGCCGAGGCGCTGCCCGGCTTCAAGCTCGTCCAGCCGGTGGTGTTCTGCGGGCTGTTCCCGGTCGACGCGGCCGATTTCGAGAAGCTGCGCGAGAGCATCTCGCGGCTGCGCCTCAACGACGCCAGCTTCACCTTCGAGATGGAAAGCTCGGCCGCGCTGGGCTTCGGCTTCCGCTGCGGTTTCCTCGGCCTGCTGCATCTGGAAATCATCCAGGAGCGGCTGACGCGCGAGTACGATCTCGACCTGATCACCACCGCGCCGTCGGTGGTCTACCAGATCGAGCTGACGCATGGCGGTGGGCATATCGAGCTGCACAACCCGTCGGACATGCCCGATCCCAACAAGATCGCGTCGATTGCCGAGCCGTGGATCGAGGCGGTGATCTATTGCCCCGACGAATATCTCGGCAGCATCCTGAAGCTCTGCCAGGATCGGCGCGGCATCCAGAAGAACCTGACCTATGTCGGCGGCCGCGCCCAGGTGACCTATGAACTGCCGCTCAACGAAGTGGTGTTCGATTTCTACGACCGGCTGAAGAGCATCAGCCGCGGCTATGCCAGCTTCGACTATCACCAGATCGGCTATCGCGAGGGCGACCTCGTCAAGATGAGCATCATGGTCAATGCCGAGCCGGTCGATGCGCTGAGCATGATCGTCCACCGCGGCACCGCCGAGAGCCGGGGCAGGGGCATGTGCGAACGCCTCAAGGACCTCATCCCGCGCCATCTGTTCAAGATCCCGGTGCAGGCCGCGATCGGCGGCAAGGTGATCGCGCGCGAGACGATCGCGGCGATGCGCAAGGACGTGACCGCGAAATGCTATGGCGGCGACGCCAGCCGCAAGCGCAAGCTGCTCGACAAGCAGAAAGAGGGCAAGAAGCGCATGCGCGAGTACGGCTCGGTCAGCATCCCGCAGGAGGCGTTCATCGCCGCGCTGCGCATGGGCGACGAGAATTAGGGGAACCTTTCCGGTGCCGTGACGCGGAAGGCACGCGCGGGGCGCGGGCGATGACATGACGGCGCGGCAATGCCGACCGCGCCGCTATAGCCGCCCGGCCAGCTTTCAGGCATTCAGTGCACCCTATGGCCCGCAAGCATTCAAAGCATGATCCCTATGGCGACCTCGACCGCGAGGAGGAGGCGCCGGCCGCGCCGGTCGCGTGCTGGCTGTGCGAGCGGCCGATGGGCAAGACCATCGTCTGGCACCACCCCGTCCCCAAGAGCCGCGGCGGGCGCGACGTCGTGCCGATGCACCCGATCTGCCAGCAGACGCTGATGGCCAATTTCAGCAATGCCGAACTGCAGCGCTACGGCATGGATGTCGCGCTCCTGCTCGCCAACCCCAATGTGCGCAAGTTCGTCGACTGGGTGGCGAAGAAGGACCCGGATTTCACCGCGACCACGGCGAAGAAGCAACGCTGAGCGGGCCGCTAAGCTCCACCTTCACCCCACGCCATCCCCCCGCACCACCACCGTCCCGGTGGTCAGATCCATGATCAGGTCGTCGTCGAACGACGCATCGGGCGATCGCCGGTAATGATTGCGCTCCAGTGCGTTGTAGATCGCCGCCTGCGCGGCGAGCTGCTCGCGTTCCGTCTCGCGCACGATCTGCGTGAAGCGATACTGCGCCAGCCGGTTGCCGCTCAGCGCCGCCCGACCCATCGCGCGCCACACCGCCGCGTTGAGCGGCATTTCATGCGTCACGCCATCCTCCTTGAAGCTGACCAGGGCATAGGCGTGAGTCAGGATCATCGTCCGTGTCGGCTCGTCGGCGCCGAGCAGCCGATCGCCGCGCGATCCGCTCGCGCGCGCCTTGGGCGGTCGTCCCGCCGGGTTGCCCGACTGGCCCTTGCGCCAGCGCTGCGCCGGTGGCGGTGTGCCGCCCTTCCTGCTGACCGGGGCGTTGGCGTGAGCGGCGGCGGCGTCGCCGACGGCCGCTTCCTGCGCATCCCGCGCACACGCTGATTCACTTTCGTCATATTCCATGGCTTGTCCTCGGCCGATGTTGAACCCGGCCGCCCTCACACCCGATTTCGCGCGCCTGTTGAATCATGCCGTGCACCGCGACGCCCTTCCGCGCTCTGTTATCGCCCCTGTTACGGCCTCTGTTTCCGCGCCGACGCGCCCTGTTCTGCGCCCCTTTCCGCTCTGTTATGGTGGATCGCCGAAATCCCGCAGGCAATTGATGTTGCGGAAGAATAGGGCGGGGGGCTGGTCCGGTGCACCGGCAAAAAATATCGTCGCCCCTGTTATGGCGGCGATAACAGGGGAAGCCGGCCCGTTTCGGCCCGATCGTGACAGCTTTTTCACATGGCCATGCGGTTGCCGCCACCGCATCAACAGGATACCGCAGGCGCCAATGCGCCGGGGATATTTCACAGCGACATGACCGCCTCACCGATCTTCTATGATGCCTCCGGCCGGCGCCGCCGCCGCTTCGCGCTCGGCGTCGCCGCCTTCGTCGCGCTGCTGCTCATCTCGGTGATCGCGCTGGTCGTCTCGATCGGCGCGGTGCCGCGGCCCGCGCTCCTGCCCTTCCAGGCCGAGCATCCCGCGATGACAAAATTGCCGCCGCCGCGCGGCTCGCTGCTGGTGCGCGCGCAGCGCGACGTGCGCGGCTATGCGCGCTTCCTCACCGGGGCGCCGGCGCGCGGCGTGCATGAGGATACGCAGATCGCGGTCGGCTTCCACGTGCCGTGGGATCCGTCGAGCGCTGCCTCGCTGCGCCGCCATATCGGCGATCTCGACTGGCTCGTGCCGGGCTGGATCTCGGTCACCGGCGCCAACCATCAGATCACCACCTTCGGCGATTCGGCCGGCCGCCAGATCATCAACAGCACGCAGCGCCCGCCGCTGATCCTGCCGATGGTGCAGAATGCCCTGCAGGGCGTATGGGACGCCAAGGGCATGGAAGCGCTGCTGCGCAGTCCGGTGCTGCGCAAGAAGCTGATCGATCATCTCGAGGGTTATCTGCTCGCCAACCATGCCGGCGGCGCCTTTTTCGACTTCGAGGAACTGAGCCCGGTGGGGCGGGCCGATTACCGGCTGTTCCTGCGCGAGGCCAAGGCGCGCTTTGCCAAGCGCGGCTGGGTCATCGCCATCGCCGTGCCGGTCGGCGACGAGGGCTGGGACGTGAAGAGCTTCACGGCCATCGTCGATCGCGTGTTCCTGATGGCCTATGACGAGCATGAGATCAGCGGCGACGCCGGCCCGATCGCTTCGCTCGCCTGGTTCGAGCAATCGATCGCGCGCGCCGCGCGCGGCGTGCCGCGCGGCAAGCTCGTCGTGGCGATCGGCAACTATGCCTATGACTGGCACGACAAGACCGGCGACGCGATGTCGATCGACGAAGCCTGGGCGGCGGCGCGCGAGTCCGAAACCGTGCCGACCTTCGATCCCGCCAGCGGCAACAGCGGCTTCGCCTATCAGGAAGGCGCCACCCGCCACGTCATCTGGATGCTCGACGCGGCCTCGGCCTATAACCACCTCAACTTCCTGCAGCGCGCCGGCATCGGCGGGGTGGCGTTGTGGCGCCTCGGGGCGGAAGACCCCGGCCTGTGGTCGATCTTCGGCCGCGCGCACCGCACGCTACCGGCCGCCAATGTGATCGAGAACATTCCCGCCGGTACCGAGGTCGATATCGAGGGCGCGGGCGAGATCCTCAAGATCACTGCGGTCCCCGTGCCCGGCGAGCGGCGCGTGACCACGGCACGCAACGGGCTCATCGCCAAGGTCGATTTCACGCAATTGCCATCGCCCTATGTCGTGCAGCGCACCGGCGATCGCCCCCGCATGGTCGCGCTGACCTTCGACGACGGCCCCGATCCGACCTGGACGCCGCGCATCCTCGACATCCTCAAGGCAAAGAAAGCCCCGGGCACCTTCTTCATCGTCGGCGAGAATGCGCTCACGCAACACGGGCTGCTCGACCGGCTGGTGAGCGAGGGGCACGAGGTCGGCAGCCACACCTATACCCACCCCAATCTCTCCGGCGCGACCGATACCGAGACGGCGTTCGAGCTCAACACCACACAGCGGCTGTTCGAGGCCTTTGCCGGCCGGTCGCTGCGGCTGTTTCGCGCGCCCTATTTCGGCGATGCCGAGCCGACCACCGCGGACGAAATCGAGCCGGCCTTGCAGGCGCAGAATCGCGGCTACATCTCGGTCGGCCTGCACGTCGATCCGGGCGACTGGAAGCGCCCGGGCACGCAGGTGATCATCGACCAGACCATTGCCCAGGTGACCGGCGCCCAGCCTTGCGCGGGCGCCGGGCCGGGCGACGTCCAGTGCAGCCGCAACATCATCCTGCTCCACGATGCCGGCGGCAACCGTCAGCAGACCGTCGAGGCGCTGCCGGTGATCATCGATCGGCTGCGCGCAATGGGCTATACCTTCGTGCCCGTCTCGACGCTGGCCGGGCTGACCCGCGACCAGGCGATGCCGGCCTTGACGGCGAGCGAGCGCACCGCCGCGCAGACCGACCTGTTCATCTTCGGCACGCTCGGCGTGATCATCGTCGCGCTCGGCTGGATCTTCCTCTTCGCCATCTCGATCGGCATCTTCCGCGCCATCGCGCTGTCGGCGCTGGCGCTGCGCCAGGCACGGCGCGAGAGCCGCCTCGTCTTCCCCGCGATCGACCCCGATCGCTTCGTCACGGTGATGATCCCGGCCTTCAACGAGGCGACGGTGATCGAGCGCGCGGTACACGGCGTGCTCGCCAGCACCAACGTCCGGATCGAGGTCATCGTCATCGACGACGGCTCGACCGACGGCACCAGCGACATCGTCAGCGCCGCCTTTGCCGACGATCCGCGCGTGCGGCTGCTGACGCTGGAAAATGGTGGCAAGGCGCGCGCGCTCAACCAGGGCCTCGCGCTCGCCACCGGCGAGATCGTCATCGCGCTCGACGCCGACACGCAGTTCGAGCCGACGACCATCGCCCGCCTCGCGCGCTGGTTCGTCGACCCCGAACTCGGCGCGGTCGCGGGCAACGCCAAGGTCGGCAACCGCGTCAACATCGTCACAAAATGGCAGGCGCTCGAATATATCACCGCGCAGAATCTCGAACGCCGCGCGCTCGCCAGCCTCAATGCGATGACGGTGGTGCCCGGCGCGGTGGGCGCGTGGCGGCTGTCGGCGATCCTCGAAGTCGGCGGTTATCCCGACGACACGCTGGCCGAGGACCAGGATTTGACCATCGCGATCCAGCGCGCCGGCTGGAAGGTCACCTATGATCAATATGCCGTCGCCTGGACCGAAAGCCCCGAGACGCTCCGCGGCCTCGCCAAGCAGCGCTTCCGCTGGGCGTTCGGCACGCTGCAATGCCTGTGGAAGCATGGCGGCGTGATGGCGCGCGGCAAGCCGCGCGGGCTCGCCTTTCTCGGCCTGCCCCAGGCGATCCTGTTCCAGATCATACTCGCCGCGATCTCGCCGATCATCGACCTCGCGCTGCTCGTCAGCTTCGCGATGACCTATCTCGCGGTGCAGGCGCATGGCTGGGCGCAGGCTCAGCATGATGTCGAGAAGATGCTGCTCTACTGGCTGGTGTTCACCGCGATCGACATGCTCGCCGCGACCATCGCCTTCGCGCTTGAGCGGCGCGAGAAATGGAGCCTGTTGTGGCTGCTCATTCCGCAACGCATCGGTTATCGTCAGGTGATGTATTATGTCGTGCTGAAAGCAATCGCCCAGGCGCTGCGCGGCCCGCGCGTCGGCTGGGGCAAGCTCAAGCGCACCGGCCGGGTGACGGTGTGATGCGGGCATTGCTGGCCCTGCTGCTGATTGCTGCCGCCCCGGCGCCGCGCGACGATTTCGTGCAGCGCCTCGCCGCCGCGATCCGCAAGGCGGATCCGTCGGCGACCGTGACGGTCACCGATCCTCGCACCCTGACCATCAAGCGCAAGGGCCATGACGACGGCAAAATCTACACCGACAGCATCGACCGCTTTTGCGAGGCCAACAGCGCCGGCGACTGCGAGGTCGAGCGCGCGGCCTTCATCCGCAACACCGCCGCAGCGGCCACGACCGACTATGAGACATTGAGCCCCGCCCAGCTTCGCGTCGTGGTCCGTGGCGACGATTATGTCGCCAGCTACAGGGCTGCGCTCGATCAGGGGAAAAAGGGCGTGCTGGTGACCAGACCGGTCGCGCCGGTTGTTACCGCGATGCTGGCGGCGGACTTCCCGACCACGACACGTATGGTCAGCACCAGCGATCTCGACCCGCTCGGCCTGACGATCGAGACGGCGATGGCGCTTGGCGAGAAGCAGACCGTCGCCGATCTGCCGCCGGTGCCGAAACTGGCCGACATCAAGGGCAAGCTGATCGCGCTGGCAGGGTTCGATTATGGCGCCAGCCTGATGCTGATGCCGGAACGCTGGCACGATCTGGCCGATGCCTCGGGCGGGACGTTGTTCGTCGCGATACCTTCCGACGACAATGTCCTGGTCGGCACCGCGACCAGGGCGGAGCTGTCCGCGTTGCGCACGATGGTCGCCGACAGCATGGCCCATGCCCGGCGCGGCGTCTCGCCCTTGGTCTATCGCTGGTCGCCCACCGGCTGGGTCGTGGCAGAGTAGCCACCGATGGCACGTCTGCTCCTCGCCCTGTTCGCGCTGCTGCTGATCGGCGCGGCGCCCGCGCCGCCCGTGGTGCTCGCCGCGGCGAGTCTGCAGGAGTCGATGAGCGCCGCCGCCGATGCCTGGGCGCGCCAGGGCCATGCCCGGCCGGTGATCTCGTTCGCCGCCTCCTCGGCGCTGGCGCGGCAGATCGCGGCGGGGGCGCCGGCCGACCTGTTCGCCTCGGCCGACGAGGACTGGATGGACGAACTCGCGCGTCAGGGGTTGCTCGCACCCGGCACCCGCGCCGACTTCCTGCGCAATCGGCTGGTCGTGGTCGCGGCACCCGGCGGCCCGGCGCATATCCCGGCGCGCGGCGCGGCGCTGGCGCGGGTGCTCGGCGCGGGGCCGCTGGCGATGGCCGACCCCGACAACGTGCCGGCCGGCAAGTACGGCAAGGCCGCGCTGATCCGGCTCGGCGCGTGGGACGCGGTCGCGCCGCATGTCGTGCGGGCGGAGAATGTCCGCGCGGCGCTCGCGCTGGTCGAGCGCGGCGCGGCGCCCTTTGCGATCGTCTATGCGACCGATGCGCGTGCGTCGAAGCTGGTGCGTGTCGTCGGGCTGTTCCCTGCCAGCAGTCACCCGCCGATCGTCTATCCGCTGGCGCGGCTCAGGACCTCGACCAGTCCCGAGGCGGAGGGTTTTCGCCGCTTCCTGCTGTCGCGCGCGGGGCAGGCGATCTTCGTCCGCTTCGGCTTCAGCGCGCGGTGAGCGCGCGGTGCTGAGCCCGGCGGAGTGGGGCATTGTCGGCCTGTCGCTCAAGGTCGGGCTGGTGGCGATGCTGGCGACGCTGCCGGTCGCCTTCGCACTGGCCTGGCTGCTCGCGCGCGGACGCTTCCCCGGCAAGCTGCTGCTCGACGCGCTGGTCCACCTGCCGCTGGTCGTGCCGCCGGTGGTGACCGGCTGGGTGCTGCTGCTAGCCTTCGCTCCCGCCGGGCCGCTCGGGGGCTGGTTGCAAGGCTGGTTCGGCGTGTCGGTGCTGTTCCGCTGGACCGGCGCGGCGATCGCGGCGGGCGTGATGGCGTTGCCGCTGATGGTGCGCGCGATGCGGCTGTCGATCGAGGCGGTCGACCGCCGGCTCGAGGGCGCGGCGCGCACGCTCGGCGCGGGGCGCTGGCGCGTCTTTGCCAGCATCACGCTGCCGCTCAGCCTGCCCGGTATCCTCGCCGGCGCGGTGCTCGGCTTTGCGCGCGGGCTGGGCGAGTTCGGCGCGACGATCACCTTCGTCTCCAACGTGCCGGGGCAGACGCAGACGCTGCCGCTGGCGATCTATGGCGCGCTGCAGACCCCCGGCGGCGACGCGCTGGTGTGGCGGTTGTCGGCGATCTCGGTCGCGCTGTCGTTCGTCGCGCTGCTCGGTTCCGAGCTGTTGGCGCGGCGGGCGGGCAGGGGGCTGCATGTCCTTTGACGTCGATGTCAGCAAGCGGCTCGGCGAGACCGCGATCGCCTGCCGCTTTGCGGTGGCCGAGGGCCTGACTGTGCTCTTCGCGCCGTCGGGCGCGGGCAAGACCAGCGTGCTCAACATGATCGCCGGGTTGCTGCGCCCCGATGCGGGGCATGTCCGCGTCGGCGGCGAGACCTTGTTCGACGCCGCGACGGGGACCGACCTGCCGCCCGAGCGGCGCGGCGCGGGGTACGTCTTCCAGGAGCCGCGGCTGTTCCCGCATCTGCGCGTGCGCGCCAACCTGCTCTATGGCGCGAGCGACGATACGCGCCTGGCCGAGACCACTGCCTTGCTTGGCATCGACCAGTTGCTCGACCGCTGGCCGCGCAGCCTGTCGGGCGGCGAGGCGCGGCGCGTGGCGATCGGCCGCGCGCTGCTCAGCAAGCCGCGCTTCCTGCTGCTCGACGAGCCGCTGTCCTCGCTCGACCGCGCGCGGCGTGAGGAGATCATGGCGCTGATCGAACGGCTGCGCGACGCGGTCGGCCTGCCGATCCTGCTCGTCACGCATGATGCGGCCGAGGCCGAACGGCTAGGAACCCGTATCGTCGCCCTGTGAACCGCGCCGGCGCAGCAGCACACGCGCCAGCTGGAGGAGCGCGACAAACACCACCAGCGCGACGACGACCAGGACGATGATGTGCACCTTGCCGGCGATCCGGTCGATCAGCGGATCGAGCGCGTGGCCGACATAATAGCCGAACAAGGTGAACACCGGGCCCCACACCGCCGCCGCCAGCGCGTTCAGCGGCAGGAAGGTGCGGAGCGTGACCTTCGACGTGCCGATCGCGATCGGGCTGACGGTGCGCATGCCGTAGATGAAGCGGAAGGCGAGGATGAACGCGGTCGGCCGCCGTTCCAGCAGCCGCATCGCGCGGGCGAAGGCCGGCTTCTCGTGGATGCGGACGATCCAGCGATGGTTCTGAAAGCGTCGCCCGAGCGCGAACCAGATCTGGTCGACGACGAACGAGCCGATCGCGGCGCAGATGCATGCCGGCACCAGCGGCACGAGGCCGCGATGCGCCAGCACGCCGCCGGTCACCACCACCGCCTCGCCCTCGACCCCGGCCCCCAGCAGGATGGCGAGCAGGCCGTATTTCACCACCAACGTCTCGATCGTCATGCCACGCCGATTGCCCGATCGCGCGGCGGCGCGCCAGCCATGTCGCCAGCCATGTCGATCGCGTCACCATGCCGGCGCGGCGCCCGTCAGGCCTAGGCCGCGGCAAGCTCAGCCGCACTGCCGGGAAAGTAATCGCAATCGCATGGCCCGATTCCGGGGACATCCTTCACGCCGGCACCGGCCGCGCCATCGGTATATTGCCACGCCCAATAGCTGTCCCAAGTTGGATGCACCCGCGGCGCCTGCGTGGTGTAGGCGGCCCACCATGGCCGATAGGCGGCGAGATCGGGCTGCGGCTTGCTCCCGAAGCAGGTGAACATGAAGGCGCCGGTATAGAGCTTGGGCTTGCGGCCGATCGCGGTCTCGAAGCGCTGCAGCAACTCGCGGGCAATGGCCGGCGTGGTGGTGTTGGTGGGGTGGGGGTCGTTATGCTCGAAGTCGAGCGCGACGAAGGTCTTGTCGTCGGGTTCGGCCTGGGCGAGGAAATTCGCCGCCTGGGCCGCCGCCGGCGCCGCGGTCGCGAAATGATAGACGCCCCATAACAGCCCCGCCGCCTGCACCGCCTGGCGTGTCCTGGCGAGGAAGGGATCGACATAGGTCGCGCCCTCTGTCGCCTTGTAGACGACGCCGAGCACCCCCGCCGCGCGCGCCTTGCCCAAGTCGAAGCGGCGCCTGGAATCCCAATTGTGATGGGAAAGATCGATGAACGATGGAGTCATGTTGGTCCCTCCTGCAATATTCTGCCTGATATGATGGCGAGTCGCGGCAGTAGCGTGTGCAGCAGGATGTTGAATCAGGCTGGCGGCGTAAAGCGCAACAGTATCCGGAGTGGTGCGACCGCGCGGATGATGCGATGGTATTGCAATATAGTCGTGTCATATCATCGATGAACGGACAGAAGGGTTCATTTTGGCTCTTGTCGTCTGTGGGAAAGATAAAACCAGGCGTGGCCAAGATTGCGGCTGTCGGCCGTACGATAGGAAAGATATCGCTGGCGTGTTGGAGGCGGCGGACAAATATCGCGAGCGTAACACCTTCCGACCCCGGCAAGTAAAAGGGCTATTATGCGGGGCGAGCTGCGGCACTTTCGTCGGCAATAAAAGAGCGCGGCTTCGTATATCGGAATCTACGGAAAAAGGGATATTCCAACCTGCGTTATTGGCGCGGACCATCCAACGACTGCCGGCCGGGCTATCCGATGACTGGTCCTTTTCGGGAAGGGTTATGCGGATAAATGGCATGTTGACGCCTTTCTGCTTGTGGCGCGCGCGACGACTGTCCAACAGCCGGGAAGACGCGCGTGGTTGCGGTTAATCGGCGAGGATGACGCGGGTGGCGGCGAGGTTGAATCGCGCCGAAGCGGCAGCCCCACATCGCATCGCGGTTCGGCCCGCCGCCGCCCGGCGATCCGCGTGTCAGCCCCGGATGCGATTTCGGTTGCGCCGCGTGCGCGATGGCTCTTGTGTCGGGGCCGGTGCGTGTCTGCCCGATCGATGGTGGGTCCGCGCGATGCCGGGAGACGTCCGATGCAGCAGGCCCCGATGTTCAGCCGCCGTGGCGTGATCGGCGCTGCGGCAGCTTTGCCGATCGCATCGCAGCTTGCCGCGGCGATGGGCAATGACGAAGCCTATTGGCGCGGTGTCGCGGCACAATATGACGTGACGCCCGATGTCATCCAGCTGGAGAACGGCAATTGGGGCATGATGGCGCGGCCCGTGCTGGCGGCCTATGCCGCGCAGGTCGCGCGGGTGAACCGGCAATCGAGCTTCTATGCGCGGCGCGGGATGAACGCGGACCTCGACGCGGTGCGCCACGAACTGGCGCGCGAAATGGGGGTGGGCGACCAGGAGGTTGCGCTGACGCGCAACGCGACCGAGGCGCTGACGAGCCTGATCCTCGGCTATAACCGGCTGAAACCGGGCGACGGCGTGCTTTATGCCGATCTCGATTATGACTCGATGCAATCGTGCATGGAGAGTTTGCGCGAGCGGCGCGGCGTGACCGTCACGAAGATTGCATTGCCCGAACCGGCGACGCGCGCATCGCTGATCGCCGCCTATCGCAGCGCCTTCGACGCCAATCCGCGCATCAGGCTGGTGTTGCTGACCCATGTCAGCCACCGCACCGGGCTGGTGCTGCCGATCCGCGAGATCGTCGCGCTGGCGCGGGCGCGCGGCGTGGATGCGATCGTCGACGCCGCGCATAGCTGGCAGCAACTCGACTTCCGACTCTCCGATCTCGATGCCGATTTCGTCGGGGTGAATTGCCACAAATGGCTGGGCAATCCGCTCGGCGTCGGTGCCGTCCATGTCCGGGCGGGGGCGCTCGACCGGATCGATCGCCACCCGGCGAACCCGGCCGACATGCCCGATACGCTCGAGGCGCGCATCCACACCGGCACGGTCGATTATGCGGCGCAGCTGACCCTTCCCGCGGCGCTGGCGTTTCAGCGCGGGATCGGCGCCGCGCGCCGCGCCGCCCGGCTGGTCGCGCTGCGCGACCTATGGGTGAGCAAGGTGCGCGACCACCCCCGGATCCAGATACTGACGCCGGACGACCCCGCGCTGCACGGCGGGATCACCTCGTTTCGCATCGCCGGGCTGACGAGCGAGGCCGACAACAGAGCGGTGGCGAAGCGGCTGCTCGACCAGCATGGCATTTTCACCGTGCACCGGACGGGCGTGGCGAAGGGCGCGTGTGTTCGCGTGACGCCGGCGGTTTTTAATATGCCGGGGGAGATGGATCGGTTGGCGCGGGCGTTGGTTGCGATTGCTTGAGGTTATTGGGGGTGCGTGATGCGGTGGGGAGCGATTGGCCTTCCTTCCCATGATCGTAGTTTTGCTAGCCCGCGCCGAGGCTGCCCTTGCCGAAGCGATCGAGGAAGGTCTTAATGCTGGTTTAGCGTAAGATCTGATCGACATCGTTAAACTCGCTGCCGCGAGAGCTGGGTGATGTGCCGGTGTGGATGATGAAGGCTGGCTTGAGCGGGATGGGGATGACCTTGGCCCCGTGGTTGCCGATGATATCGACGCGCGGCGTGGCGCTCGTAGCTTTGCAACCACACCGCCTTGGGATTTGGGCGCGAAGGCACCGGCAGCTCGTGATTGTCTTGACAAATTGGCGCTTATCGTCCATATTTAACCTACCTTATCCGGCAGGAAGCTGTGACCGTCGAAGCTGAGCTAGACGAGAATACAGGGGACTGCATAAGTGCCGCGTCAGTCATGATCAAAAGGCTGAATTGCTGCACTCGGCGAGCGTGCTACGTAGGTAGACGACTCCGTGGTTGATGCTCAGTTATAGTTTCTGGCGATTAGCCAACAATTGAAAGCGAGTTGCACAATGTGCGGCTCGCTTTTTTATTTTGTCGGCAGAAGATGGTCGTTGGGGAATATATTTATGTATCTTCTACGTTCAGGAGTCATGTCGCGTTGACCGGAGTCTCCATCAGTGAGCGTTGATCTTAGAGTAGAATGCTTGGCTGATGAAACCTCGTAGTGAAATCCTTTGAAGATTGAAACGCCGAACCGAAACCGTCCGGCGATAAACTGCTCCGACCCAACTCCCGTGGGATGAGGCTGCCCATGACAGACCGCATCCCCAGCTGGCTCAAATATGACGTTGCGGTCATCCTCATATTTCTTTTGACCATCGACTCGCCGCTGTCGAAATTTTTGATAAAGCCTTTCGATCGTTGCCTTTAAATAAGCTTCGTCCAGGCCTCTGTACCAAAATCGTCGCAGCTCATCGCTTAAATCAGATCTGAAATTACGCAAAGGTAATGGGAGCGGAGAAGTTTTTCGTCCGCTGTACACAGCCTGCGAGACGACGTGCATAAGTGACAATACAACCTTCAACCGACGTTCGATAAATATCTTCGTTGGGCTATTCTTGTGCATCAAATCAAGCGGTACAAATTCTATCCAAGCCGACCGGCCAAATGCTTCCCAGAGGATCTTGAGTTGGTCAGCGGCAGGAGGTCCATATAACCAAATAGAAAATCGCGCCGTCTCAAGCTGATTTCCATCACCAGCTAAAAGAGAGAACAGCGCTTTGACAGCTACGTCGACGGTCTGCTGACTCACTCCAACAAATTTCTTTCCGGCTGCCGGAGATATAATTTTCGAATTCGCAATTCGGCCTTCTAGCGAGTGAAGCTCGCTTGATAAAGAGGCTGATGCTCCAATAAATAGAACGTAATGTTTTGTTGACATCTAAGAAAGTATTTTAAGAATGATATCAAGAGGGATGGTGATTCTGCTTCTATCTCCATCCGATATATTTTCAAACGCGTGCTTAAGGCTAGCAATCCGATCATGAGAGATTGTTGCTCTCGCGACATGTTTTCTCAAAAATCGTGAAGCACCGAGGTTATTTTTTGCCAGCCAATTATCGATTCGCTCACGGGTTGCCGCTACCTTTTCCGACATAGGCATCACTTGATCGGGAGCGACGATATCGTTCTTGGTTATTTCATACGCACCTCGCGGAGCGGGGGCGACGTCGTTCAAAATCTGTAGCTGACCATTCTCTCCGATGACAACGTGTCGGGTCGAATGAATGGGTTTGAAGAATGCGTTCCAAAAATCTTGATCATACGAAATCGGAGAGCCCGAAGATCGCCGTTCTCCCGCCTTTTGGAAGAGGCTGGCGAGATCGTCGGGCAGGAGTTCTCCGGAAGGAACAAGACCTATTTTCTCAACTATTTCAGGATGTTGAACCATCTGCACGACAGGCCAAGTCCGAAGAAATTCCTTAATTCCCTTGGGGAACTCTGTGCTGTAATTAGCAAATTCGTTTTTAAGTTTTGTCCCCAATGCGCTTAGCAGCATGGCCTTGTGAGAGCCGTCCTGAGTGTCATCCCAAGCCGTTTTTACTGCACTGACAATAAAATCATGCACTGGGTTTGTGCCTTGGTCGGCTTCGGGCATTTAATGACTTTCACTTGCAGGTAATGATACTCAGCTTGACGTAGCTGGGCTTAACCTCGGATTCAACGGGCTCGTGATCGGCAAGTCGCGCGCGGTTGACGCGACATTTCCCTGTCCGCGAGAGAAAGGGCTGTCACTGAGAACTCGGGTGACTTGTTCTTTGCACAACTTCGGAAGGGAATCAGAGTGGAAATAAGTCGCGCACTCTTACAAAGGGGCTGCCAGATTCCGCTGCGGCGCGCGCCTTGCGCTCGATTAAATCCGGAAGCCCAATCGAGCGTGCCAGCGCATCATGAAGGTCGAGTCCGTCCATACAGATCACGCTTTTCCCTCCACCAAATGCGCTTAGACCGTCTGAACTGAAACCACTGTGGCTAACAAACAACCCTCGCGTCCAAGTCGCTTTTCCCTGTAATTTTCCATGAAACGCATGAAGTTGCTCGGCACCGACGGGCGCGGACTGCCATTTGGCCTCAAGCAGATAGGTATGAGGTCCGAGCTGAAAACTGCCGTCGATCTGTTCGCCCCGGTTTCGAAACGGCTCTCGAGGAGCGAGGTTGAACAGGGCGAATGCGTCCTTGAGAAACGCTTCGAAGGCGTATCCGCGAGGTTGAGGCGGTAGGGACGTCATCGCCACCAAAGCCTGGTTCAATCGCGCAAAAACCTCGGGATCGCGTGAAGATGGCGACGGTGGTCCTGTATCTATAGACGATGAAAGAGGCTTGCCGCCAAGGCGCGCGATTAGCGCGTTTACCTTGGCTTCCGCGTTGGGCATCGGATCCGAGTTCGGGGAGACAATGACCGTTCGGTATTCCCACAGAGCCGTCAGCAATTTCACGGCGCAGGCATCACTCGTCTGCTGCAGAAAATACCTTAGTCGCTTGCCCTTCGACGTGCCACCCGCGCGCCACTTTGGATCATCGATCTCAACGCCGAGTTCGGTACGAAAAAAATCCGCAAACGAACCGTCGGAGAAATCGAGAACGAAACCGACGCCTCGTGCAAACTCGACCAACTCTTCTACAATCTTGAGATCTATGGCCCTGATGCTACTAATTTTGACGCCCTCCCAAACGTCTTCTAACAATGGACGTTCGACGCTGCCAGTATGCGGTTGTTTAATTTTGAACTGGATCTCAGCGATCGGGTATTCGCTCACTGTTACAGATTCTCCACCTCAGGCTCACCGGATCGTGATCGCCAAATCCCGCCCACTCGCCGCAACATTCCCCGCCCAATCAGCCGCATAAACCCGCACCACATAATCCCCCGGCGCCAGCCCCGCCGGGTTCCACCCGCCGCGCTCGGCCCGGCCGTGCCGCACGACATTGCTGACGACGTAGAGCATGCGCGTCGGCTGGTCGCTATGGACCGTGTCGCCGCTGTCCGGGGCGTAGAGGATCTTCACCGCATCGGGCGTGGTCGGCATGCGATCCAGTTCGATCGTGAGGCGCGGCTGCGTGAAGCCGAGCAGCGGGGCACCGTCGGTTTTGAGAATCTGGAAGCCGGCCCTGTACAGGCCGAGGCGGCGGCGGGGTTCGTTGTTATCGACCTGGTCCCAGGCGTTGGCGACGATATCGAGCGGGCCGGCGGTGGCGGGGACGATGAGGCGGCCGTTCTGCAGCGCGGTCAGATATGTGCCCGTGGCGTCGAGCAGGCGCACGCCGTCGATATGCGGCGCGACATGGTCGGCGAAGCCGGGGAAGTGCAGCAGCAGCGCGTTGACCTTGGCGCGCGGCGCGCCGAGTTCGAGATGGACATGCGCCATGCGGTTGATCGTGCCGAGCGGATCGCCGACGCGGAAGCGCGTGCCGCGTTTGACGCGCACGCGCGTAACCTTGCCGGCGGCATCGCGGACCAGCGCGAAGCGCGCCGGGTCGAGCGGCGTTCCATCGGGCGAGCGGCCGACGCGCATATGGATATAGGTCAGCTGGTCGATGCGCAGGCCCTCGCCGAGACCCTCGGCATCCCAGCTCGGCAGCGGGTCCTGCACCTTCTCGTTGGCGGCGGCGAGCGCCTCAGCGCCCACGCCGGCGCGGATGTCGAGGCCGGCATGGAGATGGTCGCGGGGCTCGCCCTGATAATTGCCGCGCACCTCGCCCATGTCGCCGACCACCTCGTGCCAGGCGTTCTGTGGTGCGACCGGCCAGGGGACGACGGGCGCGCTGGCGAGCGCGGGCGGCGCCGAGCGCAGCGCGGCGTTCACCGCTGCGGCGCCGGCGCGGCGCGGGGTGAGTTTGCGGATGGCATAGGCCGAGGCATCGGCGACGTAGAGCGCGCCGGCGCGATCGACCGCGAGGCCGGTCGGGCCGATCAGCCGCAGCGCGGCGTTGCCGTCGTCGTTCGCGCCCGGGCCGGCCAGCACGCGCACCGCGCCGCCGGGGGCGATCTGCACGATGCGGCCGCGTGGCGAGGCGATATAGAGGAAGCCGTCCCAGGTTGCCGCCAGCCCGATCGGCTTGTCGAGCAGGCCGGCGCCGTTGCCGCTGTCGCTGCGCGCGATGGTCGTGACGCGGCCGTCGGGCGTGAGCTTGCGGATCGCGTCGTTGGCGGTGTCGGCGACGAACAGCGCGCCGTCACTGCCCAGCGCGAGGCCGGTCGGGGTGTCGAACGCGGCGGCGATGCCTGTTCCGTCGGCGAAACCCGGCGCGTCGCTGCCGGCCAGCGTGCGCACCTGGCCGTCCGGGGTGATGCGGCGGATCCGGTCATTGTAGCTGTCGGCGACATAGACATTGCCTTTGTCGTCGACCGCCACGCCGATCGGCCCGTTGAATCGCGCCTGTGCCGCCGGGCCGTCGCGGAAGGCGGCGGTGCCGTCGCCGGCGAGCGTGGTGACGGTGCCGGTCGGGTCGATGCGGCGGATCATGTTGGCGCCGGTGTCCGCGACGATGATGTTGCCGGCCTTGTCGAGCGCGATGCCCGAGGGCGTGTCGAAGACGCCGGGCAGGGTGGTGACGGTGCCGTCGGCGGCGATTTTACGGATGCGGTTGGTGTCGCCGGCGTCCGCCACATAGCGCGTGCCGTTGGGGGCAATGGCGATGGCGAAGGGGTCGCTGAAGCGGGCGGTGGTCGCGGGGCCGTCGCGGTGGCCGCGGATGCCGTCGCCGGCGGCGGTGGTGAGGTCGGCGGGCCAGCCGAAGCGGGTCGGGGCGGAGGAGAACCAGCCGAGGGTTGTCGCCAGCCATAGGGCGAGCCCGACCGCGAGGAGGAGCAGGGCGGCGAGGAGGGCGAGTTTGCGGGGGAATGTGCGGGGCATTCGAGGCGCCTTAGGGTGATTTGCGGCCAAGGTTAACTGCCGATGCCCGGCTTGTTTGGCGCTTGCGTCATTCAGGCAAGCAACAGTGTTCCTGCGCACGCAGGAACCCAGAGCCCAAAGCGGGGCGCCGGTGACCCTGGGCTCCTGCTTGCGCAGGAGCACATAGTGGAGGTGGCGGCTGCAACGGGATGCCCGGCTTGTTTGGCGCTTGCGTCATTCAGGCAAGCAACAGTGTTCCTGCGTGCGCAGGAACCCAGAGCCCACAGCGGGGCGCCTGTGATCCTGGGCTCCTGCTTGCGCAGGAGCCCATAGTGGAGAGGTGGCGGCAACAACGAGCCGCGCTGCAACCTCCCCCGCCGCGCGGCCAAAGAAAAACCGCCGCCCGGGTGTCCCCGGACGGCGGCTCTTCATTTCTTCGCCGAGGCGGAACGCTTACGAGTTGAGATACTCGCCGGCATCCTCGTCGGTGCCGTGGCCCGACGGGGTCACCACCGCCAGCGCGTCGCTGCCGGTGTCGTCGGCGACGTCGCGCAGCTTCTCGGCGGCGCGCTCTTCCGCTGCCGAGTTCGGGGCGATCAGCGAGGCCTGGAGGGCGCGTTGCTGGACGCGGAGTGCGGCGTCACGGCTGGAGGCCGCCACGCGCAGGCGGTTCATGCCCGCGCCGGTGCCGGCCGGGATGAGACGGCCGACGATGACGTTCTCCTTGAGGCCGATCAGCGTGTCCTGCTTGCCCTGGACCGCCGCCTCGGTGAGGACGCGGGTGGTCTCCTGGAACGACGCCGCCGAGATGAAGCTGCGGGTCTGCAGCGACGCCTTGGTGATGCCGAGCAGCACCGGCTTGCCGACCGCCGGGCGCTGGCCCTTGGTCAGCTTGCTGTTGATGTCGTCCATCTCGTCACGATCGACCTGCTCGGCGGCGAGCAGGGTGGTGTCGCCACCGTCGGTGATCTCGACCTTCTGGAGCATCTGGCGAACGATCACCTCGATGTGCTTGTCGTTGATCTTCACGCCCTGGAGACGATAGACCTCCTGGATTTCCGACACGAGATATTCCGCGAGCGGCTCGATGCCGAGCACCTCGAGAATGTCGTGCGGATCGGGGCTGCCGCCGATCAGGTTGTCGCCACGCTTGACGTAGTCGCCTTCCTGAACGTCGATGACCTTCGACTTCGGGATCAGATACTCCACGACCTCGCCGCCATCGTCCGGCTGGATGCCGATCTTGCGCTTGGCCTTGTAGTCCTTGCCGAACACGACACGGCCCGAGACCTTTGCGATGATGGCATTCTCCTTCGGCTTGCGCGCCTCGAACAGCTCGGCCACCCGCGGCAGACCGCCGGTGATGTCGCGCGTCTTGGCGGCTTCGCGGCTGACACGTGCCAGCACGTCGCCGGCGCTGACCGTCGCACCATCGTCGACCGACAGCACCGCACCCGGCGCCAGCATGTAGCGGGCCGCTTCACCCGAACCGCTGTCGAGCAGGGTCAGGCGCGGACGCAGATCCTCCTTCGACTTGGTCGCGGCGCGATATTCGATCACGACGCGCTGGGTGATGCCGGTCGCCTCGTCGGCCTGCTCGGTGAGCGTCTTGCCCTCGGTCAGGTCGACATATTTCACGATGCCGGGGTTTTCCGTAATCACCGGCATGGTGAACGGATCCCATTCGGCCATGCGATCGCCCTGCGAGACGATGTGACCGTCGTCGAACATGACATAGGCGCCGTACGGAATACGGTGCACCGCGCGCTCGCGGCCTTCCATGTCCATGATGACCAGCTCGCCCGAGCGGCTGAGCACCACGCGACGACCGCGCTGATCGATGATGATGCGCAGATCGCGATAGACCATCGTGCCGTCGCTGACCGCCTCGAGGTTCGACTGCTCGTTGAGCTGCGCCGCGCCGCCGATGTGGAAGGTACGCATCGTCAGCTGGGTGCCCGGCTCACCGATCGACTGGGCAGCAATGACGCCGACCGCCTCACCGATGTTGACCGGCGTACCGCGGGCGAGATCGCGCCCGTAGCACTTGCCGCACACGCCGATCTTGGTTTCGCAGACCAGTGGGCTGCGGATCTTGACCGCCTGCGTGCCGATCGCCTCGATCTTGGTGATCATCGGCTCGTCGAGCAGCGTGCCCGAGGGGATGACGATCTCGCCGGTCTTGCTGTCGACGATGTCCTCGGCCGTGGTGCGGCCCAGGATACGCTCGCCGAGCGAGGCGATGGTGGTGCCGCCCTGGACGATCGCGCGCATTTCCAGCGCACGCTCGGTGCCGCAATCCTGCTCGATGATGACGCAATCCTGCGACACGTCGACCAGGCGGCGGGTGAGGTACCCCGAGTTCGCCGTCTTCAACGCCGTATCCGCGAGACCCTTGCGGGCGCCGTGGGTGGAGTTGAAGTACTCAAGGACGGTCAGGCCTTCCTTGAAGTTCGAGATGATCGGCGTCTCGATGATCTCGCCCGACGGCTTGGCCATCAGCCCGCGCATACCGGCAAGCTGCTTGATCTGCGCCTGCGAACCGCGGGCACCCGAGTGGGCCATCATGTAGATCGAGTTGATCGGCATTTCGCGGCCGGTCTCCGGATCGATCTTCACCGAACGGATCTCGTCCATCATGGCGTTCGCGACCTGGTCGCCGCAACGGCTCCAGGCGTCGATCACCTTGTTGTACTTTTCCTGCTGCGTGATCAGGCCGTCCTGATACTGCTGCTCATAATCCTTCACCTGGTCGCGCGTGTCGTCGACCAGCGCGATCTTGGCTTCCGGGATGATCATGTCGTCCTTGCCGAACGAGATGCCGGCCTTGAAGGCGTGCTTGAAGCCCAGCGACATGATCGCGTCGGCGAACAGCACGGTCTCCTTCTGGCCGGTGTGACGATAGACCTCGTCGATCACGTCGCCGACGTCCTTCTTGGTCAGCAGGCGGTTGACGGTGTCGAACGGCACCTTCGAGCTCTTCGGCAGACACTCGCCGAGCAGCATGCGGCCCGGCGTCGTCTCGTAGCGCTTGAGATACTGGTTGCCGGCCTCGTCGGTCTGCGGGACGCGGCTGATGATCTTGGTGTGGAGCGTCACCGCGCCGGCCTCGATCGCCTGATGCACCTCGGCCATGTCCGAGATCATCATGCCCTGGCCCGGCTCGTTCTCCTTCATCATCGACAGATAATAGAGACCGAGCACCATGTCCTGCGACGGCACGATGATCGGCTTGCCGTTGGCGGGCGACAGGATGTTGTTGGTCGACATCATCAGGACGCGCGCTTCGAGCTGGGCCTCGAGGCTCAGCGGGACGTGCACGGCCATCTGATCGCCATCGAAATCGGCGTTGAAGGCCGAGCAGACCAGCGGGTGAAGCTGGATCGCCTTGCCCTCGATCAGCACCGGCTCGAACGCCTGGATGCCGAGACGGTGAAGCGTCGGCGCGCGGTTGAGCATGACCGGGTGCTCGCGAATGACTTCGTCGAGAATATCCCAGACTTCCTTGCGCTCCTTCTCGACCCACTTCTTGGCCTGCTTCAAGGTCATCGACAGACCCTTGGCGTCGAGGCGGGCGTAGATGAACGGCTTGAACAACTCGAGCGCCATCTTCTTGGGCAGGCCGCACTGGTGCAGCTTGAGCTCGGGGCCGGTCACGATGACCGAACGACCCGAATAGTCGACGCGCTTGCCGAGCAGATTCTGGCGGAAGCGGCCCTGCTTGCCCTTGAGCATGTCGGACAGCGACTTGAGCGGGCGCTTGTTGGCGCCGGTGATCGTGCGACCGCGGCGGCCGTTGTCGAACAGCGCGTCGACGGCTTCCTGGAGCATGCGCTTTTCGTTGCGGACGATGATGTCCGGCGCGCGCAGTTCCATCAGCCGCTTGAGGCGGTTGTTGCGGTTGATCACGCGGCGATACAGATCGTTGAGATCCGACGTCGCGAAGCGGCCGCCGTCGAGCGGCACCAGCGGGCGCAGTTCGGGCGGGATGACCGGCACGACCTCGAGGATCATCCATTCCGGGCGGTTGCCCGAATCGATGAAGCTCTCGACGACCTTCAGGCGCTTGATGATCTTCTTGGGCTTGAGCTCGGACTTGGTGACCGCGAGCTCTTCGAGCAGGTCCTTGCGCTCACCCTCGAGATCGAGGCTCTCGAGCATGATGCGCACGGCTTCGGCGCCGATGCCGGCCGAAAAGGCGTCTTCGCCATATTCGTCCTGCGCGTCGAGCAGCTCGTCCTCGGTCAGCAGCTGATACTTGTCGAGCGGGGTCAGGCCCGGCTCGATCACGATATAGGCCTCGAAGTACAGCACGCGCTCAAGCTGCTTGAGCTGCATGTCGAGCAGCAGGCCGATGCGCGACGGCAGCGACTTGAGGAACCAGATGTGCGCGACCGGGGCGGCGAGCTCGATATGGCCCATGCGCTCACGACGGACCTTCGAGACGGTGACCTCGACGCCGCACTTCTCGCAGACGATGCCCTTGTACTTCATGCGCTTGTACTTGCCGCACAGGCACTCGTAATCCTTGATCGGACCGAAGATGCGCGCGCAGAACAGGCCGTCACGCTCGGGCTTGAACGTGCGATAGTTGATGGTTTCCGGCTTCTTGATCTCGCCGAAGCTCCACGAACGGATGCGGTCGGGGGACGCGATGCCGATCTGGATCTGGTCGAAGGTCTCCGGCTTGGCGACCGGATTGGCGAAGTTGGTCAGTTCGTTCATTCTGATTCTCCAGTTCCCCTCCCGCTTGCGGGAGGGGTTAGGGGAGGGACTGTTCTGCTCGTCGAGGGTGGCCGTCCGTCAGGCCCTCCCCCGACCCCTCCCGCGAGCGGGAGGGGAGAAGGCAACTTACTGCGCCGCGATGGCGACGCCGTCGTCGTCGAACTGTTCGAGGCTCTTGAGCTCGACGTTCAGACCCAGCGAGCGCATTTCCTTGACGAGCACGTTGAAGCTCTCCGGAATGCCGGCCTCGAAGGTGTCGTCGCCCTTGACGATCGCCTCATAGACCTTGGTGCGGCCGACCACGTCGTCCGACTTCACCGTGAGCATTTCCTGCAAGGTATACGCCGCGCCGTAGGCCTGGAGCGCCCAGACCTCCATCTCGCCGAAGCGCTGTCCGCCGAACTGCGCCTTACCGCCCAGCGGCTGCTGGGTGACGAGGCTGTACGGCCCGATCGACCGGGCGTGGATCTTGTCGTCCACGAGATGGTGCAGCTTGAGCATGTAGATATAGCCCACCGTCACCTTGCGATCGAACTTGTCGCCGGTACGTCCGTCGAACAGGTCCGACTGGCCCGAGGTATCGAGCCCGGCCAGCGCCAGCATCGCCGAGACATCGGCTTCACGCGCACCGTCGAACACCGGCGTCGCCATCGGCACGCCGCCGCGCAGGTTCTGCGCCAGATCGATGATCTGCTCAGGGGTGCGGGCGTCGATCTCGGCATGGTATTGCTCGCCATAGACCGTCTTGAGGCGATCGCGGACCACCTCGGGCATCGCGCCCGCCTTGGCATCCGGATTGGCTTCGCGCCAATCCTCGAGCGCCTGGGCGATCTGACCGCCGAGACCGCGCGCGGCCCAGCCGAGATGCGTCTCGAAGATCTGCCCGACGTTCATGCGCGACGGCACGCCCAGCGGGTTGAGCACGATGTCGACCGGCGTTCCGTCGGCGAGGAACGGCATGTCCTCACCCGGCAGGATGCGCGAGATGACGCCCTTGTTGCCGTGACGGCCGGCCATCTTGTCGCCCGGCTGCAGCTTGCGCTTCACCGCGACGAACACCTTGACCATCTTGAGCACGCCCGGCGGCAGCTCGTCGCCCCGCTCGAGCTTCTCGCGGCGATCGTGGAACTTGTCCGTGATCACCTTGACGGCATCGTCATACTGGACCTTGACCGCTTCGAGATCGCTCTGCGCCTTGTCGTCGGCAACGGCGAACTTCCACCATTCGTGGCGGTCGACGCTGTCGAGCAGGTCCTGATCGATCACGCCGCCCTTCTTGACGCCCTTCGGCGCGCCGGTGGCGGTCTGGTCGATCAGCATCTCGCGCAGCCGCGACCAGGTCGCGCGGTTGAGGATGCTGCGCTCGTCGTCCGAGTCCTTCTTGAGGCGCTCGATCTCTTCGCGCTCGATCGCCATCGCGCGCTCGTCCTTGTCGATGCCGTGGCGGTTGAACACCCGGACCTCGACGACGGTGCCGGCAACGCCCGGCGGCAGACGCAGCGAGGTGTCGCGCACGTCGGACGCCTTCTCGCCGAAGATGGCGCGGAGGAGCTTCTCCTCCGGCGTCATCGGCGATTCACCCTTGGGGGTGATCTTGCCGGCCAGGATGTCGCCCGGCTCCACTTCGGCGCCGATATAGACGATGCCCGCCTCGTCGAGGTTGCGCAGCGCTTCCTCGCCGACATTGGGGATGTCGCGCGTGATGTCTTCCGGCCCGAGCTTGGTGTCGCGCGCCATGACCTCGAATTCCTCGATGTGGATCGAGGTGAAGATGTCGTCCTTGACGATACGCTCGGAGATGAGGATCGAATCCTCGTAGTTGTAGCCGTTCCAGGGCATGAACGCGACGAGCGCGTTGCGGCCCAGCGCCAGCTCGCCGAACTCGGTCGACGGGCCATCGGCGATCACGTCGCCGATATTGACCACTTCACCGACCTTCACCAGCGGACGCTGGTTGATGCAGGTGTTCTGGTTGGAGCGCTGGAACTTCATCAGCGTGTAGATGTCGACGCCCGACTGGCCGGCCTCGACCTCACCCGTCGCGCGGATGACGATGCGGGTCGCGTCGACCTGGTCGACGATGCCCGAACGCTTGGCAGCGATCGCGGCGCCCGAGTCGCGCGCCACAGTCTCTTCCATGCCGGTGCCGACAAACGGCGCCTCGGCGCGCACCAGCGGCACGGCCTGACGCTGCATGTTCGAGCCCATCAGCGCGCGGTTGGCGTCATCGTTTTCCAGGAACGGAATGAGCGATGCCGCGACCGAGACGAGCTGCTTGGGGCTGACGTCCATCAGTGTGATGTTGTCGGGGATCGCCATCAGGAATTCGCCCGCCTGACGCGACGAGACGAGTTCCTCGACAAAGCCCTTGGTCGAATCGAGCTCGGCGTTGGCCTGCGCGATGGTGTGCTTGGCCTCTTCCATCGCCGACAGATAGACGACGTCGTCGGTCACCTTGTGGTCGACGACCTTGCGGTACGGCGTTTCGATGAAGCCATACTTGTTGACGCGGCTGAAGCTGGCGAGCGAGTTGATCAGGCCGATGTTCGGGCCTTCCGGCGTCTCGATCGGGCAGATGCGGCCATAATGGGTCGGGTGAACGTCGCGGACCTCGAAGCCGGCGCGCTCACGCGTCAGACCGCCCGGCCCGAGCGCCGAGACGCGACGCTTGTGCGTCACTTCGGAGAGCGGGTTGGTCTGATCCATGAACTGCGACAGCTGCGACGAGCCGAAGAACTCGCGCACCGCGGCAACCGCAGGCTTGGCGTTGATCAGGTCGTTGGGCATCACGGTCGACACGTCGACCGAGCTCATCCGCTCCTTTACGGCGCGCTCCATGCGGAGCAGGCCGACGCGGTACTGGTTCTCGAGCAGCTCGCCGACCGAACGCACGCGGCGGTTGCCGAGATTGTCGATGTCGTCGATCTCGCCCTTGCCGTCCTTGAGGTCGACCAGCGTCTTGACCACGGCGAGGATGTCCTCGGCGCGCAGCGTCGTGACGGTGTCCTCGACGTCGAGTTCGAGACGCATGTTGAGCTTGACGCGACCGACGGCCGACAGATCATAGCGGTCGGGATCGAAGAACAGCCCGCCGAACAGCGCTTCCGCCGTTTCGAGCGTCGGCGGTTCGCCGGGGCGCATGACGCGGTAGATGTCGGACAGCGCCTGCTCGCGCTCCTCGGCCTTGTCGACCTTGAGCGTGTTGCGGATCCACGGACCGGTCGTGACATGGTCGATGTCGAGCAGGTCGATGCGGTCGATCCCGGCCTTGTCGAGCAGTTCGAGATTCTCTGACGTCACTTCGTCGCCGGCTTCGATGTAGATCTCGCCGGTCGATTCGTTGATCAGGTCATAGGCCGAATAACGACCGTAGATTTCCTCGGTCGGGATCAGCAGCGTCTCGAGACCGTCCTTGGCCGCCTTGTTGGCGGCGCGCGGCGAGATCTTCTGGCCCGACGGGAAGATGACTTCGCCCGACTTGCCGTCGACGATGTCGAACATCGGCTTCTGGCCACGCCAGTTCTCGGCCGCGAACGGGATCTGCCAGCCACCCTCGCCGCGCACGAAGGTCACGCGGTTGTAGAAATAGTTGAGGATGTCCTCGGACGTCATGCCCAGCGCATAGAGCAGCGCCGTGACCGGCAGCTTGCGCTTGCGATCGATGCGGACGTTGACGATGTCCTTGGCGTCGAACTCGAAATCGAGCCACGAGCCGCGATACGGGATGACGCGCGCGGCGAAGAGATACTTGCCCGAGGCGTGGGTCTTGCCGCGGTCATGGTCGAACAGCACGCCCGGCGAACGGTGCATCTGCGAGACGATGACGCGCTCGGTGCCGTTGATGATGAAGGTGCCGTTGTGCGTCATGAGCGGCATGTCGCCCATGTAAACGTCCTGCTCCTTGATATCGAGGACCGAGCGGGCCTCGGTATCGGCGTCCACCTCGAACACGATAAGGCGCAGCGTAACGCGCATCGGCGCGGCATAGGTGATGCCGCGCTGGCGGCACTCGTCGGTGTCGAACTTGGGCGGCTCGAGCTCGTAGTTGACGAAGTCGAGTTCGGCGGTGCCGGCGAAATCGCGGATCGGGAAGACGCTGCGCAGCGTCTTTTCGAGACCCGAGATATAGCCCGTCGACGGATCGGACCGCAGGAACTGCTCGTAGGATTCGCGCTGAACCTCGATCAGGTTCGGCATCTGCACCACTTCGTGGATGTTGCCGAATACCTTGCGGATGCGGCGCTTCATCGTGCCACCGTCGAACGCTTTGGTTGCCATGTAATAGAGCCTCGTCAGCCAGAATGTCGTGCTCGGTTGCCACCGGGCGGGCACGCGAAACGACGCAAAAAAGCCGCGCATCTCCGTGTTCGGAAGATGGCAGCTCTCCGGCGTCGTATGAACCAAAGCCCCCATGCATGCGACACGCTGCGCGACGGCGTGTCATTTCCCGGAGCTGTGGCGATGGCAGCCATATAGGTAGCGTGTTGGAAACTGTCAAACGGCGCGATGTCAACGGGCTGATAGCCCCGAGTCGTGCTCCGCTGATCGGTCATGTCGCCCGGTTCATCGCAATTCCGAACCGATCGCGGGTCGAAATGCCGGTTCCCTTCATTGAGTCCGCGTTATGAAACACACATTCCCCCCGCATCGCCGCGCGCTTGCCGCGCTCGTTCCAACCCTTGCCCTGCTCGCGGTTCCGGCCGTGGCGCAGGAGACGCCGACCACGGTTGCGCCGCCGGTCGTCGTGCAGACCGCGCCGGCTCAGGCTGCGCCGGCGCCCGTACCGGTGCAAAGTGCCCCCGTGCAGACGGTGCAGACCGAGCCGGTCGAGGCGCCGCCGCCGCCCGAAGCCGTGGCGCCCCGCGCGACCGCGGCACGACAGCCGGCGCCCCGCGCGACGCCGCCGCGCGCCGCATCGCAAAGCCGCGCAACCCAGACACCGGTGGCGCGTCCCAGCGCCGCGCCCGTCGCTGCGCTTCCGGCCCCCGTGTCTGCGCCGGTCGCGGCCACGCCGGAAACGACCACCCCCGTCACCACGCCCGCGCCGGCTGAGCAGACCAGCGCATCCACAACGACCGAAACCACTACCGCCACGCCTGCCAACGAAGCGAGCAAGCCCGGCTTCTGGAGCTCGCCATGGCTGGCGTTGCTCGGCGTCGGGCTGATTGCCCTGGTCGGCCTGCTCTGGGCCGCCCGTCGTCGCCGCGCCGCCGAATATGACAGCTATGACGAGCCGGTCACGTACGAAGAACCGGTTTATGAGCCGGTTGCTACGCCCGTGATGGTGGAGCCGGTGATCGCACCTGCCGTCAGCCCGTCGATCGCGGCGGAAGCAGCACCGGCCGCGATCATGCGCGGCGAGCCGCAGTTCCTGCGTCGTGCCGCCCGCGTGCAGCCCGAGCCCGTGGCACCCGTCGTCGACGATTCGGCTTCGGCCGCTGCCGTGGCCGGCACCGGCGAACTGGTTGCCGCCGACGCAGGCGATGTGGCGGCCTTGACCGCCGGCGATGCGCCGGTCGCTGACCGCCCATGGCTTGAAATGGCGATGCGCCCGTTGCGCGCCGGCACCAATGTCGACGAGGCCGTGGTCGAAATCGAACTGACGATCGGCAATTCCGGCTCGGTGTCAGCCGACGATGTGCGGATCTCCACCTTCATGTTTGCCGGCGCGCCGGCCGACGAAGAGATGGACCGCCTGTTGCTCGAGCGTGACGGTGACGTCCCCGCCGTGCGAATCAAGCCGGGCGAAGGACGCACGCTGGAAGCGACGCTGGCCATGCCGCGCGCCTCGCTGAACGGATCGGTGTCGCCGGTCATCGTCGCCGATGCGCGCTATTCGCTGCCCGATGGCAGCGAGGGCCGGACGTCCGCCTCGTTCCGCATCGGCGTGAGCGACGACGGCGGCGATGTGACGCCGATCCCGATCGGTCGCCCGCACATGCATGACGAGGTGACGGCAGAACTGTTCGGGGTGCCCGAACACGCCTGATCCTGCCAGCGCGCAGATGCAATCGTCGCGCCCGGGCCCGTCTCTCGATCGAGAGGCGGGCCCGGTTGCGTTTCGTCGTGAGTAGAGTTCGGCTTGTCGCACGGTGCGATACGGTCGTATGCGGTTCAGCTTTCTCGCGTTAGGGGCGCGCCGGTGGGGTTTTTGGTTTCTTCGATGCGGGGCGCGTTGGCGCTGACGTTGGTGCTCGGCGTATCGGCCGCGGCGGTCGCGCAAAGCGGCCCGCAGACGATCCCCGGCCTCGAACATTTCAGCCTGCCCGGAACGCGCACGCCGACCCCCTCGCCGAGCCCGACACCCAGTGCGTCGCCGCGCGCCAGGCCGCCCGTGTCGCGCGCCACGCCGACGGCGGCGGCATCCAGGCCGCGGCCTGCACCGACCCCGCCGTCGCGCCCGGCCCCGCGCGCTACGCCGACACCCCGTCCGACGCCGACGCCACGCGCCGCCCCGACGACGCGCCCCGCGCCGGTGGTGCGCACCACGCCGACGCTACGCCCGGTGCCCGCGGCGCGACCCACGCCGGTGGTGCGCGCGCCCCTCGTGCCGCCGATCGTCCGCACCGTGCCGCCGCCGACGCCGCGCCAGATCGTCACGCCGACGCCCGTCGCCGCGCCGCCGGCCGCAGCACCGTCGCCGGTTGCCGTCGCGCCGGTCGCGACGCCGACGCCGGTGGCGACGCCGATCGAAGCGACACCTGTGCCCGATGCCACCCCGGCCGCGACGTCGACCGCTCTGCCGCCGGTCGACGTACCGACTGACGAGGGACGCCTGACGCTGCGCAATACGCTCGCGAGCATGAGCGACCTCGTCCCGACGCTCGCGATCGGCGGCGGCGTCGTGTTGGTGCTGGGCCTCGCGCTGTGGCTCATACGTCGCCGTCGCGGCGAGCAGGACGCGGTGCCGGAGGAAGACGATCGCCGCGCCGCCGGCCATGAGCGGTTCGATCTCGGGTTGGATTTGTTGGCACCGCCTCCGCCTCCGCCGTCGGCGGAATCGCCGCCGTCTGCAGCGCCCGAGCCCGCGCCCGAGCTACCGCTGCCCATCGCGCCGACACAAGCGCCGCCGGCCCCGCCGCCGGCAGCACCCCAACCCGATCGCGTGCCGTTTCAGCCGATCGAACCGGTGGCAGCGCCGGTGCCGGCTGCTGCGCCGATCAGCGCGCAAGATTCGGCAGAGGGACGCGCGACGCTCGACATCAAGCTCATGCCACGCCGCGCCGGGACCAATCTGACCGGTGCCGCGGTCGAATATGACCTGATCGTGCATAACGTCGGCAACGCCATGGCAACCGACATACGGCTCGACGTTCGCCTGCTCAGCGCCGGCGCGCAGCAGGATGCGCTGATTTCCGCGCTGTTCGCCGCACCGATCGATCGCTCCATTACCGCCGCGTTCGACTTGCCCGCCGACGCGGAAGTAAAATTGGGCGGGATGGGGATCCTGCCGGGCGACAAGGTCGACGCGATGACGGTCGAGGGGCGCGCGATGTTCCTGCCGGTGATGACGGTCAACCTGACCTATGACTGGGCCGGGGGCAGCGGGCAGACCGCACGCTCCTTCGTCATCGGCATCGATCGCGGGGGGGACGCGCGTCTCGGCGCCTTCCGGCTCGATACGTCGCGGATGTACGAACAGGTTGGTGCGCTCGAATATACCATCGCCGTCGATCGCTAGAGCGAGCTGCATTTCGATGGAAACGCAGCACGCTCTAGATTCTTTGTGGTCGCGTGATTGATAGCGAATAGCCGGATTCCACCTATTCGCAGCACGCTCTAGGGATTGATCGGCCTGGTCTCGCCGAACCGGACCAGCTTGATCTCCGCCGGCAGCCGGGCCGCGTCGAACGCGGCGCCGTCGAGGTGGCGGTTTACCTCATCGACAATGGTGGCAAGATGCTCGCCGGTCGGTGCATGGCCCGCGCCCATGATCACGAACGACGCGCCCTCACGATGCGCCGTGCCGGCGGCGGCGTGCAGGGCCGACCCCATCGGCGACGGCACGGTATCGTCGGCGGTGCCGTGGATGAGGAAATAGGGTTCGTCGAGCGTGGCGATGGCGGCGAGATTGTCATAGCGGTCGCTGACGAGCCCACGGGCGATCTTGGGCACGAATTCGCGCAGCTGGGTGAACGCGCCGATCGTCACCACGGCGTCGAGCTTCGCGCGATTGGCCAGCCCGAGCGCGACGGCGCCGCCGAGGCTGTGGCCGACGACGATCAGGCGGGTTGGTCGCAGGCCGCTGGCATAGGCGAGAAAGCTATCGGCATCGGCGGCGAGACCGGGCTCGGACGGCTTGCCCGGATTGGCGCTGTAACCGCGATATTCGGCGGCGACGATGCCATATCCCCTGGCCGCGAGCGGGGCGAACCAGCGCATCAGCGTGGTCGCGCTCGATCCATTGCCGTGGAAGACCAGCAGGGTCGGTCGGCCAGGCTGCGCAGGTAAGGCCAGCCCGGTCAGGGAAAGCCCGTCGCGGGTGACGACGGTGATCGGCGCGGTGCCCGCGAGGGTTCCGTCGAGCGTCAGCGCGACCTTGGGCGCTGGGTAGATGCGATCGTTGATCGGACCGGCCTGGGCCGGCACGGCGCAGGCGAGTGGCGCGGCGACAAGGATAGCGGCGAGCGGGCGGAAGATACGCATGACATCGTCACGCTGAAGGCGCGGCGCGGGGCTGGCAACGAAGAAGGGCGGCGCCTTGCGGCACCGCCCTGTTCCTCGAAGCGCGATCCCGGCGGAACCGGGAAACGATCGCTTCGGACGTTCAAGCCTGGACCCCGGCCTGGGCCGGGGCAATCTTCGCCGAGGCGAAGATTACTTGACCTCGACGGTCGCGCCAGCGGCTTCGAGCTGCGCCTTGATCTTGGCGGCCTCGTCCTTCGACACGCCTTCCTTGACGGCCTTGGGAGCCGACTCGACCAGCGTCTTGGCTTCGGTCAGGCCGAGCTGCGTGATCGCACGGACTTCCTTGATGACGTTGATCTTCTTGCCACCGTCGCCGGTGAGGATCACGTCGAACTCGGTCTGCTCTTCGGCGGCCGGCGCAGCCGGGCCACCGGCTGCCGGGGCAGCGGCGACGGCAGCGGCGGCGGAAACGCCCCACTTCTCTTCGAGCAACTTCGAGAGCTCAGCCGCCTCGAGGACGGTCAGGGCGCTCAGCTGGTCAACCAGCGCGTTCAGGTCTGCCATGTATATTCTCCATTTCGGGGCCACGCCCCGTCGTTTTCAGTGAAAGTATCGGTTCGCCTGAAGTTCAGGCAGCTTCCTTTTCCGCATAGGCGCTGAGGACGCGGGCCAGCTGCGCTGCCGGTGCCTGGGCGATGGTTGCGAGCTTGGTCGCGGGCGCAACGATGAGCCCGACGATCTTGGCACGCAGTTCGTCCAGAGACGGCAACGTCGCGAGCGCCTTCACGCCTTCGACGTCGAGTGCGGTCGCACCCATCGAGCCGCCGACGATTTCGAACTTGTCGTTCGTCTTCGCGAAATCGACCGCCACCTTGGCAGCCGCGACGGGATCGATCGAGGTGGCGAGGCCGACCGGGCCGGTGAGCAGATCGCCCAGCGAGCTATAGTCGGTGCCATCGAGTGCGATCTTGGCAAGCTTGTTCTTCGAGACCTTATAGGCGGCGCCAGCGTCGCGCATCTTGTTCCGCAGCTGGGTCGATTGCGCGACGGTCAGCCCGTGGTTGCGGGTCACGACGACCACGCCCACTTCGGAAAAAGTCTGTTTCAGCTCGGCGACGAACTCGGCCTTTTGAGCACGATCCATGCCATTCTCCACATTCTGGGCCCGCCGAAACGGACCCGGTTACAAGCCACAGGGCGCTTGATGCGCCGCATGGGGTGTCCAGCGATGGGGAATGGGAACCGACGCTCCCAAAAGGAGCGGCAGACCGGGCGCCAGGGCGACCCGGTGAATATCCTGTCCCCGCCTCGGCAAGAAATTAAGCCGGAAGCCGGCACTTGCTGTCTCGGACGGAACCCGCAGGCGTTGCCGCCGACGGATGAGCGGGCGCCTTTAGCCGGGTTGGCGGCAAAGTCAAGTTTCGGCGCTTACAGCCAGCTCGGCGGGTCGCGCGCGCATCAGCACGGTGTAGCTCAGCAGCGCGATCGCCAGGCCGACGAACCAGGCATAAGTATAGGTCGTGGTCCACGGTTCGCCGATCTGGCCGAAACGCGCCGGTGCGGCAATCGCGAGAAAGCCGGGTACGTTGGGCGCCACGCCCAGCGCCAGCGCAACCAGCGCGGCCGGATTCCATCCACGGCGATAAGTGTAGGCGCCATCGGCGCGGTAGAGCGCGGCGACGTCGAGTTCGGTGCGCCGGACGATCCAGTAATCGGCGATCAGGATGCCGGCGATCGGGCCGAGCAGCGCAGAGTAGCCGGTCAGCCAGACGAAGATGTAGCCGCCGCTCGTCGCGAGCAGCTTCCACGGCATGATCAGCACGCCGATGATCGCGGTGATCAGCCCGCCGCTGCGATAGGAGATGCGTTTCGGTGCCAGCGAGGAGAAGTCATAGGCCGCGCCCACCAGATTGGCGGCGATATTGCACGAGATGGTGTCGATGCTGATCACCACCAACCCGAGCAGCACGAACGGCCCGGCGAGCCGGCCCGACAGTGCCACCGGGTCCCAGATCGCGCTGCCATAGATCACCACGGTCGCCGAGGTGGTGATGACGCTGGCCAGTGCGATCAGGCCCATGCCGGGTGGCAGGCCGAGCGACTGGCCGATCAACTGGTCGCGCTGGCTTTTCGCGAAGCGCGTGAAGTCGGGGATGTTGAGCGCCAGCGTCGCCCAATAGCCGATCATGCCGGTCAGTGCGGGCCAGAACACCGTCCAGAACTGCCCGGCCCTCGCGCCGCCGGCGACGAAGGCGGACGGCGCGCCGAAGATCGGGCCGAGCCCGCCGGCGGCATCGACCGCCCACCACACCAGCGCGGCGCACACCAGGATCTTGACCGGCGCGGTCCAGGTCTCGAGCCGGCGGATCGTCGTCAGCCCCTTGCGTACGAAAAACAATTGCAGCGCCCAGAAGGTGGCGAAGGCGAGCAGCTGGCCGATGCCGATATCGAGCAGGGGCAGGGGCGTGCCCTTGAGGTCGGCGCGCAGGAAGATGCCGAGCAGGGTCAGCAGCGCCTCGCCGCCGATCCAGGTCTGGATGCCGAACCAGCCGCACGCCACCAGCGCCCGCGCCATCGCCGCCAACCGCGCGCCGACCGTGCCGAACGAGGCGCGCGCCAGCACGGCATAGGGGATGCCGTGCCTCGCGCCGGCATGGCCGACGAGCAGCATCGGCACCAGCACGATGAGATTGCCGAGCAGCACCGTTAGCTCGGCCTGTCCGGCCGACATGCCCAGTTCGATCAGCCCTGCAGCGAGCATCCATGCCGGCACCGCGACGATCATGCCGACCCACAAGGCGGCGTAGTGATACCACAGCCATGTGCGCTGCCCCGGACCGGTCGGTGCGAGATCGGGATTCCACAGCTTGGCGTCCGGCCTGTCGGTCATGCATTCCCCCATTTTGGCGGGAGCTTCGCATGCTTCGCGTTGGGAGCAAGCCGATTTCGCGACCTGGTCAGTTCGTCATTGCAGCCGCGACGTTCAATCGCGTCGCTGCGTCATGCAGGCGCTGGTCGCGTGTCCAGAGCAAGGCTTCAGGCGTCAACATCGTGGCGGCGAGGAGGTGCGCGTCGACATAGCCAAGACCCCGGCTGAATAGTCGATGCCGCTCGATCAGGTCGAACACCTCGTCGTCCTTTGCCGGGCGCGCCCCGGGCAGGTGCTTGAGAAAGCGCAGCACGATCGCGCGGTCCTTGAGGCTTCCCATGGCAATCTCGCCGATGATGAAGGGGTGGCACAAAATGTCGTGTGCAAGGAGCGATGCCCGCAATTGTGCATCGTCATGCCTGAGATGATCGATCCAGACGGAAGTGTCGGCCAGAAGCACCGCTCAGTTGGATCGCCGGCGCGGGCCAGCGGATGCCGCGGGATCGCTGCCGCCAAGGCGCGCAAGTCGGTGCGCTGCCTCGCGCTCGATGAGCGCGCGAAGAGCCTCACGGACGAGCGCGGACTTTTCCTTGAGGCCGGAAAGGTCCTCCGCTTCGGCGACGAGAGCGTCATCAAGGGCAATGGTCGTGCGCATGATCAGTTCCGTTCGGCACGAATAGTAACATCATTTGATGCCAAAATCCATTACCGCACACGAAAAAAAGGGCCGGGATCGCTCCCGGCCCTTTCGATTCTTTCGGCAGTCGGAGGAGCGTTAAGCCCCCGCAACCTCGGTCGTGTCGACCTTGATGCCGGCGCCCATGGTCGAGCTGACGGCGACCCTGCGGACATATTTGCCCTTGGCGCCCGACGGCTTGGCCTTGACGATGGCGTCGACCAGCGCGTCGAAGTTCGCGCGCAGGTCTTCAGCCGGGAAGCTCGCCTTGCCGATGCCGCTGTGGATGATGCCGGCCTTCTCGACGCGATATTCGATCTGGCCGCCCTTGGCGGCCTTGACCGCTTCGGCGACGTTCATCGTCACGGTGCCGAGCTTCGGGTTCGGCATCAGGCCCTTCGGACCCAGCACCTTGCCGAGACGACCGACGATGCCCATCATGTCCGGGGTCGCGATGCAGCGATCGAAATCGATCGTGCCACCCTGGATGATTTCCATCAGGTCCTCGGCACCGACCACGTCGGCACCCGCCTCACGGGCCTCATCGGCCTTGGCGCCCTTGGCGAACACGCCGACGCGCACCGTCTTGCCGGTACCCTTGGGCAGCGTGACGACGCCGCGGACCATCTGATCGGCGTGACGCGGATCGACGCCGAGATTCATCGCGATCTCGATCGTCTCGTCGAACTTCGACGTGGCGCCGGCCTTGGCCAGCGCAATCGCCTCGTCGATGCCGTGCAGCTTCTCGCGATCGATCATGATCGCCTTATGCTTCTTGGTGATCTTCGCCATGATCTCAGCCCTCCACCACTTCGAGGCCCATCGCGCGGGCAGAGCCTTCGATGATGCGGGTCGCCGCCTCGATATCGTTGGCGTTCAGGTCCTTCATCTTCTGCTCGGCAATCGCCGTCAGCGCCGAGCGCTTGATCTTGCCGGCGGAAATCTTGCCCGGCTCCTTCGAGCCCGACTTCAGATTGGCCGCCTTCTTGATCAGGAAGGTCGCCGGTGCGGTCTTGGTCTCGAACGAGAAGGACCGATCGGCAAAGACGGTGATGACGGTGGGCAGCGGCGTGCCCTTCTCGACATCGCCGGTCTGCGCGTTGAACGCTTTGCAGAATTCCATGATGTTGACGCCGCGCTGACCGAGCGCCGGGCCGATCGGCGGCGACGGATTGGCAGAGCCGGCGGGCACCTGCAGCTTGATATAGCCGGTAATCTTTTTTGCCATTTATCTCACTCTGTCATGGGGCGCGGCGATATCGCTTTGGCCCGGTTCAAGTTTAGCGGTTCAAACAGCTGCCCGAAGACAGCCTCCCGCGGCTATTCGCCGCCCCGACGGGGCGACCGAATTTCTTACTTCGAGCGCTCGACCTGCTCGAACTCGAGTTCGACCGGCGTGGCGCGGCCGAAGATCGACACCGACACCTTGACGCGGCTGCGATCGAAATCGAGCTCCTCGACGATGCCGTTGAAGCTCGCGAACGGACCTTCGAGCACCTTGACCGAATCGCCGATCTCGTAATCGATCTTGATCTTGGTCTTGGGCGCTGCGGCGGCCTCTTCCTTGGAATTGAGCATCCGCGCGGCTTCCGCCTCGCTGATCGGCTGCGGCTTGCCCATCGAGCCGAGGAAGCCCGTCACCTTCGGCGTGTTCTTCACCAGGTGATAGACGTCGTCGTTCATGTTGAGCTTGGCGAGGACATAGCCGGGCATGAACTTGCGCTCCACCGATACCTTCTTGCCGCGACGCGCCTCGGTGATCGTCTCGGTCGGCACTTCGATCTGTTCGACCAGCGCGTCGAGCCCCATGCGGGTCGCCTCCGCCATGATCGAGTCGCGGACCTTGCCCTCGAAACCGGAATAGGCGTGGATGATGTACCAGCGTGCCATGGGATCCTGAACCTTAATTCGCGAGACTGAGCAGGACCTTGACGATCGCTTCGAACATCGTGTCGATGCCGAAGAAGAAGATGGCGAGGATCGACGTCATGATCATCACCATCACCCCGGTCATCACCGTCTCGCGCCGCGTCGGCCAGATGACCTTGCGCGTTTCGGCCTGCACCTGCCGGATGAATTCGATCGGGGTCGTCTTCGCCACCTTGCCTGCACTCACTTTCAATACCGAACTCGGGACATGGGACCGCCGCCCGGTCCCGCCAAGAGGCACCGACGACGATTCATTCCCGATGTGGAATGGCGCGGGCAATAACCCCGGGCGCGGCCAAAGGCAAGGGCCGCGCTTTCCGCCGCCGGTCCCGCCATGCTAGGCAGGCGACGTGGGACAGGGGGGTAACATGATGCTGACGGGCAAGGTGGAATTCGCGCCGATCGGGGCAATCGGTTTCGATACCGCGGTACCGCTCAGCGCGGCTGCGGCCAAGGGCTATGCGGCGAAGGGTTTCCAGTTCTGCATCCGCTATGTCAGCCGCACCGACAAGTCGCGCGACGCCAATGCGGCGCGTGGCCTTGCCGACCTGTCTGTCGCGGAGGGCAAGGCGATCCTGTCGGCCGGGCTGGCCCTGATGATCGTCCAGCATGTCGCGGCGCATGGCTGGGTCCCGACCGTGCAACTCGGCACCGATTACGGTGCCAAGGCGGCGCAGTTCGCGCAGGCCGCCGGCATGCCGAAGGGCGTCAACCTGTGGCTCGATCTCGAGGACATTCCGCAGGGTACGCCGGCGACCGACATCATCGGCTACGCCAATGGGTGGATCGCGCCGGTCGTGGCGGCGCGTTATGTCGCTGGCGTCTATGTCGGCTTCAACGTCTGGCTGACGCCCGAGCAGCTGTTCTTCGAGCTGCACACCCAGCATTACTGGCGCGCCGACGGCAAGATCGTCGATGTCGCGCATCGCGGCTATCAGCTGTTCCAGCACACCTCGAACATCGGCACGCCGCAGGAATTCGACAAGGATGTGGTGATGTACGATTCGCTGGGCGGTGCGCCGATCTGGCTGGCGCCGGCCTGATCGCCGCGTCAGCGCAGCGCAAACCGACGCATGCTGCGACGCTCAGATACCCTGGAGCCGCAGCGTCTCGCGAAACGGTACCCGCGTGCGTTCGCCGGTTTCGCGATTTTCGATCTCGATATGGCAGGCGAGGCACAATTTGCCGTTGGCCACCTCATGCGCCATCGTCGACCATGCCTTGCGGATCGCGACCTGAAAGGCGCTGGCGAGGTCGATCAGGATCTTGCCCTGGCGATCCTCGGTTACCGTGCCGCATTCGTGAACGTGAAAAAAATACTGGGTCATGAGCTTTCGGTTGTCCGGGGGGAGTCGCGTCGCACCGTGCGGCAAACGCCATGCGGCGCCGCTGTCTCGATTTGGCGCAAGATGCAAAAAGCAAGCGGGTAGCTACCCTATAACCCTGTTGCAACCCCGGGCCGGCGACGAAGCGCCCGTGCTGGCGCGCTGCATATCGCTCGTGGCGGGGTGGCAGTCCTTCGTGGACGCTATTCGAACTTCCATATGGGAAGAAGCTGACGATGTGGTCGCGCGAGTGCTCAGTCTTCGACTAATTGGAGCGCTGCCTCGCGTCGATCGAAACACCGATAAGGACGATGGCGGAGACGGAGAAAACGCTATGGGTGGTACAGAATAAGATTGTACGTATGGCGCTCGATCGAGCGCGGGATTTTTTCAACGCCTCTTTTTCGCGTCGATTCCTACCTCGGCCTCCAGCTTGACAGCTGTCAGCGAGTGCAAATCAACCCTTGGGTTGATAGCTAGGCGCGCGTGGTGGATCGCCAATGTGAATGCAGTTTGGACGGCTCAGGCCGCGAACACGCGCTTTCGGAACATCTGGTCACTCGTTGTTGTTGGCCGCCGCGCTTTTGCCACATACCGTGGGTTCGAATCCCACCCTCTCCGCCACGGGGCCCTCCACAGGGGTCCGTGCCCGACCATCGGGATCGACGTTTTCCGCCTGAAAACCGACGCTTAGCCGATCAGCTCGGCCACGACCGTCCGTACCCGTTCGCGCCCGTTTTGGCGAATCCCGGTGCTTTCGCGTGGTACGTGCGGTCGAAAAACGTGGTACATTTTTCGAAGGCGACGAGACATGCTCACCGATGCGAAGGTCCGCAACGCCAGGCCGCGGGCCAAAGCCTATAAACTGACCGACAGCAACCGCCTGTTCCTGCTGGTGATGCCGACCGGCGGCAAACTGTGGCGCTGGAACTACGCGTTCGACGGCAAGCAGAAGAGCATGGCCTTCGGCGCATGGCCGCTCGTCGAACTTGCCGACGCGCGCGCCAGGCGGGACGAAGCCTACACCATCCTGTGCGAAGGGCGCGATCCGGCGATCGCGAAAAAGCTCAGGATCGAGGCCAACATCGCCGCCGCCCGCCAGACATTCGAGCGCGTCGCGCGACAGTGGCATGAAACCGTCCGGGGGCAATGGGCCAAGAGGCACGCCAATGACGTCATGCGCAGCCTGGAGCGGGACGTGTTCCCGGCGATCGGCAGCCTGCCCATCGCGGAACTCACACCGCCCCTCATCCTCGCGAGCCTGCGCGAGATCGAGACGCGAGGCTCGATCGAAACGGCAAAGCGCATCCTGCAAAGGATCAACGCCGTGTTCGGCTTCGCGATCGCGGAAGGAATGGTGAAGAGCGATCCGTCCGAGCGGCTCGGCGCCGCGCTCAAACCACTGCGGCGTGGCCGCCAGCCCGCGATCCTCCAGCTCCCGCCGCTCAGGAAGATGATTCTGGCGGCCGAGAATGAAGATGCGCGCCCGATCACCCGGCTCGCCTTGCGCTTCCTCGCGCTCACTGCCGTGCGGCCAAGCGAGCTGCGCGGCGCTCGCTGGGAAGAGTTCGAAGACCTGAACGGCAGCGAGCCGCCGTGGCGAATCCCGGCTGCCCGAATGAAGGGAGATCTCGACCGCAAGGAAGAACTGGGCGGCGACCACCTCGTGCCGTTGGCCGCAGAGGCAATTGCGGTCCTGAGAGCGGTGTGGCCGCTGACCGGTGAGGGGGTGCTGGTGTTCCCCAACGCGCGGCAGATGCATCAACCGATGAGCGCAAATGCGCTCGGTTATCTACTCAACCGTGCGGGTTATCACGGCCATCACGTGCCGCACGGGTTCCGCGCAGCGTTCTCGACGATCATGAACGAATGGGCGGAGCGACACGGCAAGGACGGCGACCGCGCGATCATCGATCTGATGCTAGCCCATGTTCCCAGGGGAAAAGTCGAAGGCGCTTATAATCGCGCCGCCTATATGCCGCGACGGCGCGAGCTGGCGCAGGTCTGGGCGGATAAGGTGTGTGAGGGGCTCCCTGCGCCATTCGTGCTGGTGCAGCGGCCCGCACAAGCGACAGAGATGCGCTCCCGGCGCTTCAACCCGGTGGCGGTGGACGGCGAGTTCAGGTTTCCGACACGGTGCCGAGCCGCCTCATCGTGAATCACGGCCGCCGCATTAACATCGTCGATACGGCCGCCGCACTAACATCGTTCGATATGGCAGGGCACGGCGTGCACGCCGATCGCGTGGCCGCGTTCGCGCACGCGATTCGCGATGCGCGATGCGCGACCCGGCGCGATCAGGTATCTTATTGCCGCGTCGGATGGGCCGACATGGCGCGATTTCCGTATCGCCTGCGCGATTACGTCGCGCGCGCCTTGACCGCTCAAGGGCATTCATATCGGATGAACCTACCTCGCCTGGTTGTTGGCCGAAGGGCGATCTACCCGGCGGCGAGCGTGGCGCGATATCGCACACTCAAGCACGTCCCAGATCGGCCGGACGCGAGTCAACGGACGAAGGTTGCGAAATCCCAGGTAGGGGGAGGAGACCGGCATGGATTTGCAACTAACGGGACGGCGCGCGCTCGTCACAGGCAGCAGCAGTGGCATCGGCGAGGCGATCGCTCGCATGCTTGCCCAAGAGGGAGCGGCTGTGATCGTTCACGGCCGCAATCGCGATCGGGCCGAGAAGATTGCGGCCAATATCGATGCGGCCGGCGTGGCGATCGGCGATCTGTCCAACGACGAAGGTGCAGCATCCGTGCACGCCCAGGCGCGGGCTGCGCTCGGCGGGAATGTGGAGATCCTGGTCAACAATGCGGGGGGCAGCTCGACGGGCAATACGTCGCGCAGCCCGATCGAGATCGGCGTGGACGACTGGATCTCGAACTATCACGCGAACACGCTGTCGTCGGTGCGGCTCTGCCGACTCGCTGTGCCAGAAATGGTCGCCGCGAAATTCGGGCGCGTCATTCAGATATCGAGCGCTGTCGCCGTCCAGCCGAACAATCTCGGAACGGACTATTCGGCGGCCAAGGCTGCACTGAACAATTACACGGTCAGCCTTGCGGGCTCGCTGAAGGGCGTCGGGGTGACCGTCAACACCGTCTCGCCGGGCGTGATCATGGTCGATGGCCTGATCCGGTTCGGGCGCCGGAAATATGGCGACGAAGCCTTGTCGATCGAGGAGATCACCACGCGACTCGCGGCCGAAAAGGTGTTCGATTTGCCGCCGGCCGGTCGGCTCGGAACGCCGGAGGACCTGGCAATGGTCACCTGCATGCTCGCGAGTCCACGGTCGGGGTTCATCACCGGCGCGAACTACCGCGTCGATGGCGGGCAGATCCGTACGGTGAACTGATCCCGGCCCCGCCGGCGCTTACTTCGTCACAGAACCATCCGCATCATTTGATCAGGGCGAGAACGATGTCCGAGAAAACCTATCGCGTCATTCAATGGTCCACCGGCGTGGTGGGCCAGGCGGCGCTCAAGCATTTCATCGAGAACCCGGTTATCGAACTGGTCGGCGTCTATGTTACCAACCCCGACAAGGCCGGCAAGGATGCCGGCGAACTCGTCGGTGTTCCGCCGACCGGAATCATCGCAACCAATGACGCCGATCAACTCGTTGCGATGGATGCCGATTGCGTCCTGTTCGCGGGGCTGGTGCAGGATCTCGACCTGTATTGCCGGTTGTTGCGGTCGGGCAAGAATGTGGTCTCGCCGGCCGGTCCGTTTTTCCCGACCGAGCGCTATCGCGAGCAGTTCGACCGGATCGAGGCCGCGTGCCGCGAAGGGGGAACCTCCTATCACGGGTGCGGCGTCCATCCGGGCTTTTCCGGCGACATCCTGCCGCTGACGCTGGCGCGGCTGATGAACCGCATCGACAGCATTGAGGTGACCGAGATCATCGACAAGCTTCGCAATCCGATGGTCTATATCGAGGTCATGGGTTTCGGACGCGACCCCGATGACCTGCTGGCAAAGCCGAGCCGATCGGCCGAGGCGCCACACGTCTTCGCGCAGTCGATGACCATGGTGATCGAGAGCCTTGGCAAGAAGATCGAGAAGCTGACAACCGATCTCGAGGTGGCCAAGGCGACGAAGGATATCCCTTACCCCAACGGCGTCATTCGGGCCGGAACGGTCGCCGGCCAGCACTTCGCCTGGACCGCGTGGGTCGATGGCGCGCCCTTCATGACCTACCATTTCTACTGGACGATGGGCGAGGATATCGAACCCCGCTGGGACAATGGCGACAGCTGCTACCGGGTGAAGATCAACGGCGATGCGCCGCTGGAAGTTACCTTGACGGGTGGTGTCGCGGACGATGGCCGCAGGCCGTTCCTCGGACTGCCCTGGACCGGGCTGCTGGGTGCGACGGCCGTCCAGGCGGTTTGCGACGCGGCGCCCGGTGTGGTGACCCATCTCAATCTGGGCGTCGTTCGGCCGCACGGGCTGGTGCGGCGCTGATCGGCCTAACGACGCCGGGTCGTCAGAAGGTGGCGATCACGTTCGGCAGGTCGATCGTGTTGCGAATGCCGGGCGGTGCGGCGCACACTGCGGCGACGGCATTGACGGCGCGGTGCGCGGTGTAGCCGGGCATCACCGCAGTATAGTCCTCCAGCGCGACGGGGAAGGTGATCGCCACTTCCATCGGCGTGTCGCCCGCGACCGACAAATGCCACCCGGTTTCGCGCAAGGTCCAGTCGCGATTGACCTTGGTTGCGCAATACCAGTGCGCGCGGAAACGCAGCACGGGTTTGCCCTGGTGCAATCCCGTGACGGTGATGCGCTGCGCGGCGACGGTGCCGGCCTTCAACAACCCGGCGGCGATCCGGGTATCCTCGTTCACCGCGGCCACGTCGCCGGTCACCGTGGTGGTGTCGAACGGGAGACCAATCGCATCGCCGATCTGCCTGAGCGACGCGATGAAGCTGTCATGCACATGGGCCAGCTTGCCCTGGTCCAGCGGGCCGGGCTCCGCGCCGAACCCCATGACCTGGAAGAGCATTTCAGGTGAATCGCGGCGTGAGACATCGGCAAATTCATCGATCGTGACGCAGTCGAGACGGCGCTGCAGCGAGATCAGCGGCAGGATGAGCGCTTCGGTGATGAAGCCGGGGCTGCTGCCGGTGCTGTAGATCGAGGAATTGCCCGCGTCGCACGCGGCCTCGATCCGGGCGCGAATGTCCGGGTTCATGCTGACCGGATGGTGGAATTCGGAGCGCGTCGTGACGACGTTCTTGCCCGAGGCGAGCAAGGCGCAGACTTCGTCGTAGTCGCAACCCTCTCGCATGTAGAGGACGCAATCGGCGTCGAGGGCGACAATCTCGTCGAGCGAATTGGTCGCGGCGATGCCGACAGCAGGTAGCCCGCACAGGTCGCCGGCGTCGTGACCGGCCTTTTCGGGCGAACTCACATAGAGGCCGACAAGCGCCATGTGCGGATGCTCGATCACGCCACGCAAGGCTTTGCGCCCGATATTGCCGACCGACCATTGGACGACGCGAAGGAGCCGCTCAGCCATTACGTCATTCTCCCGCCATCGTGCGCGTCCCGCTTGGGCGGCGTCTTCTCCTTCGGCTATTTGACCCGCCCGGCATGGTCAATCCGCCGGGGCGATGAGATCAGTCGAAGGGGGCGCCGGTCGCTCGCGTGTGACCCAGTTGCTGCGACAGGGTGCGGGCGTTGGACACTAAAGTGTCGCACAGATTGGGCAGGCCGCTACGCTCCATTGCCTTGCCCAGTCCGGTGGCGACAAGCGCATGGGTCGGTCCACCGGGCGTCGTCCAAACCGGGGCGGCGACCACCGTTACGCCGGCAATATAATTGCCCTGATCGAGCGCGAAGCCGCGCAGGCGGGTTTCCTCGACTTCGGCGAGCCAGATATCGAAAGTCGGGGGATCGTCCCAGCGCAGCTTGACGAAGCGACGTTCGAGCTCGGCCGTCGAATAATCTCCGAAGGCGGCGATGCACCTGCCGGTGGCGCTGATCAGCACAGGAAAGCGGCTGCCGATCTGTGTGCTCAACTGGAAGTTGTGACCCGATTGCGCGAGCCCGACCACCACCATGTGGTCCAGACCGACGACCTGTACGCCGAGCATCGTCACGTCGAACGACTGGCTCAGGCGATCGAGCAGCGGCTGGGCCAGGTCGACGAACTGGCTACGTTGCAACCATTGCCGTGCCAGCGTCAGCACGCCGGCGTCGAGCGCGTAGCGCTTGGTGTTGGCATCGAAGGCGATGAATTCCTCTTCGACCAGTGCGCGCAGCACATAGAGGCAGGTGCTTGGGACGAGTCCCAGTTCGCGCGCGATGGCCTGCACCCCGAGCGGCGCGTCGCTCTTGCCGAGCAGGCGCAGGATTGCCGCGGCGCGGGCGATCGCCGGGGCCTTGCTGGTCAACGGTGAGGGCTGTTCCGAGGGGCGCATGACGCTTCCGGCAAGGTGTGGCATCGCCAAGGCGATGACTGGATCGTTCAATATATAGAACATCATTCGATATATACAACGCAAATCGCGACGTGGCATATCGCTTGGGCGTTCGAACGACTCTCGGGCGGTGGCCGGACCCGATCATGAAATTGACCGATTACACATCCCATGCCGACGCACAGCTGCACGCCGATCGCGGCGCGCCCTGGGCGCTGTTCGATGGCGACCGGGATCAGCTGAACATCGCGCACGAGTGCATCAACCGCCACGCCGATGGCAGCGGTCGTGCGGCGGTGCGCATCGCGCATGCGGACGGCCGCGACGAGATTTTGAGCTTCGACGAGATTTCCGCCGGCGCTGCGCGTTTTGCGCACTGGCTCGACGCGAACGGCGTGAACCCGGGCGACCGCATCGCCTTCATGCTCGAGCCCGGCCCGCCCTTTTACGTCTGCCTGTTCGGCGCGATGCTGACCGGCGCGATCAGCGTGCCTCTGTTCACGCTGTTCGGACTCGACGGCTTACGGCTGCGGGTCGACGACTGCAAACCCAAGCTGCTCGTCACCAATGCCGAGAAGGTGGACGTCGCGCGTCAGATCGACGGCATCACTGTCATGGTCGCCGACGAGGGTTTTCTCGATAGGCTCGCGGGCTCGTTCCCCTCGACCTATGAGCCGAAGACGGCCGCTAGCGATCTCGCGGTGTATCAATATACCTCTGGCACGACGCGGGAGCTGCCCGAGGCGGTGAAGCACACGCACAGCGCGCTGGTGACGCTGATGTTTGCCGCGCTCTACGGCACCGGGATCCGGCCGGGCGATGAGTTCTTCTGCCCGTCATCCCCGGCCTGGGGGCATGGCCTGTGGCACGGTACGCTGGCACCGCTGGGTCTTGGCGTGACCACCGGGACATTTGCCGGTCGCTTTGATGCCGTGCGGCTGATGAAGGCGCTGCAGGATTATCGCATCACCAATATGTCGGCGGCCGCGACGCACTACCGCATGATGAAGAATTCGGGGCAGGCGGACGGTTTCAGCTTCGCGATTAGGAAGCTGTCCTACACCGGCGAGCCGATCGACCCGGCGACGCTCGAGTTCATCGAGGACAATTTCCACGTGCCCGCATGCAGCATGTACGGCACGACCGAGATCGGCGTCGTGCTGGTCAATTATCCGGGCGCCGAGGACTTTGTCGTCAAACCCGGCTCGCTCGGCAAGCCGGTTCCCGGGCAGCGCCTCGAAGTGCAGGGTCCGGACGGGGCGCCCGCCGCACCCGGCGTCGTCGGCGAACTGATGCTGTGGCGTCGAAACCGCTGGGAAACCACCAAGGATCTCGCGAAGACCGACGAAGACGGCTATTTCTATCACTGTGGCCGCGCCGACGATGTGATCATCTCCGCCGGCTGGACGATGAGCGCCGTCGAGATCGAGAACACGCTGCTCAAGCATCCTGATGTGAAGGAATGCGCCGTCATTGGCGCGCCCGACACGACGCGCGGCCTGGTGGTCAAGGCGTTCGTCGTCAGCGATCGCGCGCCGGGCGCTGCCTTCGTCGCGGAGTTGCAGAACTTCACGCGGGAGCGGCTAGCGCAGCACGAATTCCCGCGCCTTGTCGAATTTACCGACGACCTTCCCAAGACACCCGCGGGGAAGGTCCACCGCAAGATCTTGCGCGATCGCGAAGCCGCTGCGGCGGCCGTGATGGCCGATTGAAATCCCAGGAGAAGAATGATGGCGACGATATTGGAAAAACCCGAAAACCGTTTCCCCAAGATCACCGAGGAAGGCCTTGACGATCTGCGTCAGCGCATCGGCGTCAAGATCGAGAACACGATCGAGCCGTGGAACTATGAGGCGACGCGCGACGCGATCCGCCATTACGCGCACGGCATCGGCGACGATAACCCGCTATGGTGCGATCCGGCCTATGCCGAGAAGACCAAATACGGCACGCTCGTCGCGCTGCCGAGCTTCCTGTTCACCACCAGCCGGATCATCTCCGGCTATTGCGGCGGCCTGTCGGGTATTCACGCAATGTGGGCCGGAGCCGACTGGGAGTGGCACAAGCCCGTGCTGCGCAACGACACGATCCGCACCGAAGCGTATCTGAAGGATCTGGTCGAGCATCAGACCAAGTTCGCCGGACGCAGCTTTCAACAGATCTACCATGTCGATTTCTTCAACCAGTCGGGCGACAAGGTCGGTCAGGGCGACAGCTGGGTGTTCCGCACCGATCGCGACGAAGCCCGCGAGCGTGGCACCAAATACACCGAGGCACGCGGCCGCGTGGAGCAATATACCGAGGAGGAACTCGCCGAGTTCACTCGGCTCTACCAGGCCGAGGAAATTCGCGGCTCGAACCCGCGTTATTGGGAAGACGTCAACGTCGGCGACACCCTGCCGCGCATGATGAAGGGTCCGATGACCGTGACCGGTTTCATCTGCTACGCGCAAGGGTGGGGCGGCCTCTACATTCGCGCCAACAAGCTCGCCAACCAGATGCAGCAGGCGCATCCCGGCCTCGGCATCCGCAACCGCTTCAACGTGCCGGATTGCCCCGAGCGCGTGCATTGGGACGAAGCCTTCGCGCTGGAGGTCGGTGCGCCCGGCGCTTATGATTACGGCCCCGAGCGCTGTTCGTGGCTGACCCACCACATCACCAACTGGATCGGCGACGACGGCTTCCTGACCAGGTCGAAATGCCAGATCCGCCGCCACAATCCCGATGGCGACGCGATGTATATCGACGGCTCGGTGATCCGGAAGTTCGAGGAGAACGGCAAGAAGTTCGTCGAGATCCAGCAGCAGGCGACCACGCATCGCGGCGAGGTATCGGCCTTCGGTACGTCGATCGCCGAACTGCCCAGCCGTAGCTGAACCACCGCAACGATCTGACGGAACGGCTCGTCTCCTCCGGGGCATGAGTCGTCCCGTCAGTCGGTTGGCACGATGACGGATCCAGTCACCTCCGCCTCAAACTGGGCCGGCCCTTTGACGGGCGTGCGCGTGCTCGATTTCACGCGGGTGCTGGCCGGGCCCTCGGCGGCGCTGGCGCTCGCCGATCTGGGCGCCGAGGTGATCAAAGTCGAACCGCCGGGCACCGGCGACGAGACACGCGGTTTCCCGCCACACCGCGACGGCGAGAGCCATTATTTCCTCAGCGTCAATCGCGGCAAGAAGAGCATCGTCATCGATCTCAAGACCGCCGCCGGCGTGAAGCTGGCGCGCGAACTGGCAAGCAAATGCGATATCCTGGTCGAGAATTACCGCCCTGGCGTGATGGACCGTCTGGGGCTCGGTTATGAGACGCTCTCGGCGCTCAATCCGGGACTGATCTATTGCGCGATCTCTGGCTACGGCATGACCGGGCCACTGCGCGATCGGCCCGCATTCGACATCGTGTTGCAGGCGATGTCAGGCGTGCTCAGCGTCAATGGTGAACCCGGCTCGCTGCCGACCAAGCTCGGCATTCCGCTGGGCGATCTGGTCGGCGGGATCAACGGGCCGATCGGTATCCTCGCCGCCTTGTACGAGCGCAGCGTCACAGGGAAGGGGCGTCTGATCGACATCAGCCTGATGGACGGCCTCGTCAACATGCTGGGCTATATCGCGCAACTGGCGTTCTTCACCGGCGAGAATCCGAAGGCCCAGGGCTCGCAGCACCCCAATCTGGTACCGTACGGCATCTTCCCGGCCAGCGACGGATCGATCGTCATTGCCTGCCTGACCAACGCTTTCTGGGTGCGCGTCTGCGCGGCGCTGGAGGTGCAGCATTTCGCCACCGATCCACGCTTCGCGACGATCGAGCAGCGCCGCGAGAATCGCGCCGCGGTGAACGTGATCGTCTCGGACTTCACCGCCTCGCGCACGATGGCCGAGTTGGTCCCGATCTTCATCGCGCACGAGGTGCCCCATGCGCCGATCCTCGGCGTGACCGAGGCGCTGGCGCAACCGCAAACGACCGCGCGCGAGATGGTTGTCGAGGTCGAGCACAAGACGCTCGGTCCCATACCGATCGTCAATCGCCCGATCCGCTTCGTCGACGCCGCCCAGCCCAAACCCGCAGCGCCGCCGGTACTGGGTGAGCATAGCTACGAGATCCTGTCGCAGGTGCTGGGATTGTCGGCGACGGAAATCGCCGATCTGCGCGCGGCGAATATCGTCGCCTGAAGATTACCGGACCGGCCGGCTCATCGCATAGGGCAGCGTCGACGACGCGATCGAGGAGCGCTTCCCCCCTGGATGGATCACCGTGACGCGGCCAAGGCCCGGCGAGACCACGACGCCGATCATTTCATCGACCCATTTGTGGAGCGCCGCGCGGCTCCATTCGAGCTCGCTGCCGTCGATCGCGGCAACGCCCGAGGCCTCCACTTCCTCTTCGAGTTCGATCACCCGGTCGGCAACGGCACGGAGCGTATCGTCCGGTTCTTTGGTCATTGTCGCTCCTTCAGGTCTCTCGCCGCTACGCCTCACGACCCGCCGTCCACGCGAACGACGGGCCGGGCGTCGGCGTTCCTCAGAATGGCAGCTTGTACATCTTGACGGCGTTGGTCTCGAGGACCTTCTTCTTGATCTCGTAGCTATACCCGCCGAGCGACTTCTCGATGTGCTTCTGAACGCCCGGATAGAGCGAGGTCGGGTGCGGGAAATCGGTTTCGAACATCATATTGTCTACCCCGATCGTCTCCAGCAGCAGGCGCGGGCCGATCGTCTCGAACCAGAAGGTGCCGAAGAAGTGATCGTGGAAATATTCCCACGGCGTCTTCTTGAGTACGCCGCCCGCACGGTTTGGTAGCATCTCCTGGAACTGATGCTCCAGCGCCTCGACCGCGAACGGGATCCAGCCCATGCCGCTTTCGATCAGGCCGATCTTGAGGCCGGGGTGCTTGTCGAGCCGGCCGCTGACCATCCAGTTGCCGAGCGTCGCGACGTTGCCGATCGAGAACATCGTCGCGACCACCGACAGCGTCTGCTCGAACACGAAGCCGTCCCAAGTGAGCGTCGTCGGGTCCATCGCCGCGTTGAGGTGGAAGTTGATCGGCGTGGCCGTATCGCTGCACAGCGTCAGGAAATCGTCCCAGTAATCGCGCATATAGGACGGCACACCGACGCGCTCCGGCGTGTCGGGCAGAACGAAGCCCTTCAGTCCCATGTCGATACAGCGGCGTGCTTCCTTGTCGAGCGCTGCCTTGTCCCAGAGCGGCAGGTGCGCCATCGTGAACAGGCGATCGCCGGAAACCCGCTGCCGCTCGACCGCAGCGTCATTGTACATCTTGATGATTTCGACCGCGAGCTCGTTGTCGCCCAGCGACATCAGCGATCCCGCCTGCGTCACGCCCGAATTATGATAGCAGATCTGCGCATAGACACCCATGTCGTCCATCGCCTGCAGGCGCGGCTTGACTTCATGTCCGCCGGGATGCGCCTCATCCAGCGTCGGGAAGGCGAGACGGCCCAGCAGCTTGTTATTGTCCTTGCGGATCACATTGCCGCCCATCGACCCGAAATCGCGATCGCCGACGAACCAGCGATCGACATCGTTGACGCGGCGCACGACCGGCACGCGGTCCTTGAACCTGGCCGGTGCCTGCGAGGTGAACAGGTCGGGCGCCTCGGTCAAATGGGTGTCGGTATCGACGATCTTGATGCCGGCGAGCGCTTCGTCGAGCCCGCCCGACTGCGTGGCATAATCCACCTCGCGGATCACGCCGCCACGGGTATAGCCCTCTGCCGACCAATATTTCTTGGCGTCGCTCGCCAGATCCTTGGTGTCGTTGTCCGCCATGGCTTTCTCCATCTCAATCAGCTTGCCCGGCCATGCTCGCGCGACGTGCTTCGAGCGTCCTCGGGAACCGCAGTCGCGGACTCATACGCTCATCGTCGCGCGGGTATCCACCCTGCGCGAAGGGCATCCCGCAAAGTCCGCCCCGGCGATGGCGGCTGTCGCACCGGCGCGTCGGACAGCGCGCGGGCGATGCCTTGCGGGTGAAATTGACGGCGCAATTCGCGCCCCGCAGAAAGCGGCCGATGTTCGCGGCAGCAAGGCAATGCGCATGACTCTGACACTGGCCGACACGGCGCTGCTGCGCGCGCAATGCTTCGTCGATGGGGCGTGGATTGGCGACGGGACGATCGCCGTCGACGATCCCGCGACATGCGAGACGCTGGCGCTGGTGCCGTCGCTCGACGCAGATCAGACACGTGCGGCCATCGCGGCCGCCGAAGCCGCCCTGCCGGCATGGCGCGCAAAGACGGCGGGCGAGCGGTCGCGCCTGCTGCGCCGCTGGTTCGAGCTGATCATGGCCGCGCAAGACGATCTGGCGATGATCCTGACGCGCGAACAGGGCAAGCCGCTGGCGGAGGCGAAAGGCGAGATCGCCTATGCCGCTTCCTTCATCGAATGGTTCGCCGAAGAAGCCAAGCGCATCTATGGCGAGGTGATCCCCAGCCACCGCGCCGACAGCCGCATCGTCGTGATCCGCCAGCCGGTCGGCGTGGTCGCCGCGATCACGCCGTGGAACTTCCCCGCCGCGATGGTCACGCGCAAGGCCGCGCCGGCACTCGCGGCCGGGTGCACGATGGTGCTGAAGCCCGCCACGCAGACGCCGCTCAGCGCGCTCGCCCTGGCGGTGCTGGCGGAGCGGGCAGGGATCCCCAAGGGTGTGTTCAACGTGGTCACCGGATCGTCGCGGGTGATCGGCGCGGAACTGACCGGAAGCGCAGTGGTGCGCAAGCTGAGCTTCACCGGCTCGACCGAGGTCGGCAAGACGCTGATGGCGCAGTGCGCGCCGACGATGAAGAAACTGTCGATGGAACTGGGCGGCAATGCCCCTTTCATCGTCTTTGCCGATGCCGATCTGGATGCTGCGGTCGAGGGCGCGATCGCGTCCAAATATCGCAACAGCGGGCAGACCTGTGTGTGCGTCAACCGCATCCTGGTGCAGCGCGAAGTGGCGCCGGCGTTCGAGGCGAAGCTGGTCGCGGCGGTGGCCCGGCTGAAGGTCGGGCCCGGCGTGGGCGAAGGCGTGATGCAGGGGCCGCTGATCGACGACAATGCCGTCGCCAAGGTCGAGGAGCATATTGCCGACGCCCTCGCCAAGGGCGCGCGCCTGGTCGCCGGGGGGCACCGCCATCCGCTGGGCCATAGCTTCTTCGAGCCGACGATCGTGTCCGGGTGCACGACCGATATGGCGCTGGCCAGCGAGGAGACCTTCGGGCCGCTCGCGTCGATCTTCCTGTTCGACACCGAGGAAGAGGCGGTTGCCTTGGCCAATGACAGCGAGGTCGGGCTCGCGGCGTATTTCTACACCCGCGATCTCGCGCGCACCTGGCGCGTCGGCGAGGCGCTGGAGGTCGGCATCGTCGGGATCAACACAGGAATCATCTCGACCGAGGTCGCGCCGTTTGGCGGAATCAAGCAATCGGGCATGGGCCGTGAGGGATCGCGGCACGGGATCGAGGATTATGTCGAGATGAAGTATCTCTGCATGGCGGGGATGTGAACATGTCGTCGCGCCATCTGGTCGATCCGGGGCTGTGGGTCGGGCTCGAGATGATGCCGACGATGGGCTTCTCGCAAGAGATGCTGTCGCCGACGCGAACGATGATGGCGCAGATGGTCGCGTCGCGACGACCGGTCGAGCATCCCGACATAGTGTCCGTCGAACGGCATATCGACGGGCCGGACGGCAACGACATTCTGCTGATGGTGCACAGGCCGCGTGCTGCTGTGGGGCCGCTGCCGGCGGTGCTGCACATCCATGGCGGTGGCTATGTGATCGGCTCGGCCGAGATGTCCGTTGCGAGCAACCAGCGCACCGCCGCGGATGTCGGATGTGTCGTCGTGTCGGTCGACTATCGGCTTGCGCCCGAAACGCGCCATCCCGGCCCGGTCGAGGATTGCTGGGCCGCGCTGCAATGGGTGATCGGGCAGGCCGCGGCACTCGACGTCGATCCGGCGCGCATCGCCGTGATGGGCGAGAGTGCCGGTGGCGGCCTTGCCGCGGCGCTGGCATTGATGGCCCGCGACCGCGGCGTGGCCGCGGCGCACCAGCATCTGATCTATCCGATGATCGACGATCGCACCTCGTTCGGCGACCCGCATCCCTATACGGGCGAATTCGTCTGGACGGCGGAGTCAAACCGCTTCGGCTGGACGGCGCTGCTGGGAGAAGGCGCCGGCGGCGAGGGTGTCGATGCCTATGGCGCCGCGGCACGCGCGACCGATCTGACGGGCCTGCCACCTACCTATATTGCGGTTGGTGCGCTCGATCTCTTTGTGGAAGAGGATATCGACTATGCGCGGCGCCTGCTGCGCAGTGGCGTGCCGACCGAACTGCACGTTTATCCCGGTGCGTTCCACGGTTTCGACATCGCAGTCGAGGCCGGAGTGACGAAAACCGCATATCGAAATTCGCTCGCGGCGCTGCGCCGCGCGCTCCACCCGACGGAAGAGGCAAGACAATGAATGTGAACGGCGTAGCGGCGATCGTAACGGGTGGCGCATCGGGCCTCGGCAACGCAACTGCGACGATGCTCGCAGCGGCGGGCGCGAAGGTGGCGATCTTCGATCTCAACGAGGAGGTCGGCGCAGCCGCTGCCGAAAAGCTGGGCGGCGCCTTCTTCAAGGTCAATGTGGCGGACGATGCCAGCGTCGCCGAAGCGCTGGAGGCGGCCGAGGCGGTGCATGGGCCAGCGCGGATCCTGGTCAATTGCGCGGGCGTCGCGCCGGCCATCCGCATCGTCAACAAGGAGGGCGTGGCGCATCCGCTCGACGCCTTTCGCAAGACGGTCGAAGTCAATCTGATCGGCACGTTCAACATGATCTCGAAATTCGCCGCGCGGTTGATCGCGGCAAAGATCGGGGGCGAGGAAGCGGGCGTGATCGTCAACACCGCCTCGGTCGCTGCCTATGACGGGCAGATCGGGCAAGCGGCCTATGCCGCGTCCAAGGGCGGCGTGGTCGGCCTGACGCTGACCGCGGCGCGCGATCTCGCACAGCACCGCATCCGCGTGGTGACCATCGCGCCGGGTATCTTCCTCACACCCATGCTGATGGGGCTGCCGCAGGCCGCGCAGGATTCGCTCGGGACGCAGGTCCCCCATCCAAGCCGCCTCGGCAAGCCAGAGGAATATGCCCAGATGGTCGACGCGATCGTCGCCAATCCGATGCTCAACGGCGAAGTGATCCGGCTCGACGGCGCCATTCGCATGGCACCGCGCTGAACGCCGGCAACGGGAGAGACGAGATGACCGATTTCGTAGTGGCCGATTGCGGCATCCGGCAATTGCACGCCAGGTTCGTCGATGCGGTGTGGCGGCAGGACGCGACGACCTTCGCCGCGTGCTTCGCGACCGACGGCGTGTGGAAGATCGCCGGCATGGTGATCACCGGGCGCGACGAAATCGGCGAGGCCTGTAGCAAGCTGCTCGGCCGCTGCGAGCGGATCCAGCTCGTCATCGGGCAACCGATCCTCGAGGTTGGCGACGGCACGGCCATCGGCCGCTTGCAGGTCACCGAATTTGCCAAGAAGCATGACAGCACCAGCGCGATCACCTTCGGCACCTATTATGATCGCTATGTCGAGCAAGACGGCGCGTGGCGGTTCCAGTGGCGTCACTGGAGCATGGCCTATCACGGCCCGGTCGACATGAGCGGCAGCTATGTCGTGCCGCCCGATTACGGGCCCTTTCCGGCGATGCCGGGGGTGGACGAGCCCACTTTCGTGCGAAAGGTTCTCTGACATGGCGGTCTCGCTCGATCGGCGATCCCGGCGCGACTGCGATGTGCGCAAGGTGACTCCGGGGGTGTTTTTCGCCGAGGCGTTTCCAGGGCTCGCCGCGGCGCATGGCGCGCTTGTCGCCAGGGCGATGCTCGCACTTGATGCGCCGCCGCTGACGATCGAGGTCGGCGATGCGTGCTGGACGATGGCGCGCGACGGCAACGGGATTTCCGTGCGTGACGGCAGTGCCGAGGGAGCGCTGGTCGTGACGCTCTCGCCCGAGCAATTTTCCGACTGGGCGCAAAATCAGACGTCGTTCAACGGCTTCATGACGGCGCGCAACCTGTCGGTACGGGGCGGCGGCGCCGCCGAGGTTTCGCTGTGGGATTCACTGTGGCTCGGCCTGCTCGAGGGCTGGCCGGTGGTCGACGATGCGCTGACCTTCCTCGATCGCCACGGCGCGCCGCTCGACCTGGCGCAGAGCTTCACCCAAGGAGATGACACCGACGACATCCGGCACTTCCTGCGCGAGGCCGGCTTTCTTCGGTTGCGGGGCTGGCTCGATCCGGCGGATATGGACGCGATTTCAGCAGACATGGACCGGGTGCTGCCCGACTATGTCGAGGGTGACGGAAAATCGTGGTGGGCGACGCTGGCGGACGGGTCGCGCGTTTGCGTGCGGCTCCAGGAATTTGTTGCGCACTCGCCGACCACAGCGCGGATATTGTCGAGCGAACGCTGGGATCGGCTCCGCACCCTGCTGGGGGGCGCGGATACCCTGGTGCGCGCGCCCGTCGAAGGGCGTATCATCGAGGCGCTGATCAAACCTGTGGGCGTCATGTCGGGGCCCTCCGACCTGTCGTTTCATCGCGATTGTCACCTCGGTCGCCACGCCTATAAATGCGCGACGCTGACGATCGGCGTATCGCTCAGCGACAGCGGTGAACAGAATGGCGGCCTGCGCGTGATCGCCGGCTCGCATCGTGTGTTGATGCCGGTCGAGATCGCCAGGACGCGCCCCTATCTTCCGGTCGTCGCGCTCGACACCGACAAGGGCGATCTGACCGTCCATCTTTCCTGCACGCTGCACGAGGCGACCGCGCCGAAAACCACCGAGCGCCGGGTCATGTACACCGACCTGACGCTGGAAGCGCTGCCGGGGGCCGACGCCGGGGAGTCGGCGGCGCTGCTGAAAATCCGCGAACAAGTCAGCGACTTGCACCGCGACCGGGGCCTGCGCCCCGCCTGACCTCGACCGGCCGGCGCCGTCCCCCCGGCCGGCAACTCATCGCTCCGGCGAATTCGTGCGCCGCACCGGGCGTGCTAGGGCAGCTCTAATAGACGCAGCTGTTGATTGAGCTGCTGACGAGCAAGAGACCGGAGCGGATATGACCTGCCTGCCATCACGGACGCCCGCGGCCGATGAAATCGATATCCCCGCGCTCAAGGCGCGCTATGCCCATGAACGCGACAAGCGCATCCGGCGCGAGGGACAGGAGCAATATTCCCGGCCGACTGGCGAGGTGGTCGAGGATTATGTCACCGATCCGCACATGCCGGTGATGCCGCGCGAACCGATCTCCGAGGATATCGACGTCATCATCCTGGGCGCGGGCTGGTCGGGGATCATGGCCGCCTATCATCTCGCCAAGGCTGGCATCACCAGCTTCCGCAATCTGGATGGCGCGGGTGACTTTGGCGGGGTGTGGTACTGGAACCGCTATCCCGGCATCCAGTGCGACAACGAATCCTATATCTACCTGCCGCTGCTCGAAGAAACCGGCTTCATGCCGTCGCGCAAATTCGCCGACGGACGCGAGATCCAGGGTTATGCGCGCGCGATCGCCGAGAAGTTCGACTTCGCCGACAAGGCGCTGTTCCACACCCAGGCGAATGGCCTGCGCTGGGATGCCAGCATCAATCGGTGGCGCGTCTTCTCGAACCGCGGCGACGACATCCGCGCGCGCTTCGTGATCATCGCCAGCGGCGTGCTCAACATGCCCAAATTGCCCGGCATTCCCGGCATCGAGAAGTTCAAGGGCAAGATGTTCCACAGCGCGCGCTGGGACTATGGTTATACCGGCGGCTCGCACGAAAATCCGGTGCTCGACAAGCTCGCCGACAAGCGCGTCGCGGTCGTCGGTACCGGCGCCACGGCGATCCAGATCGTCCCGCATCTCGCGCGTTACGCCAAGAAACTCTATGTCGTGCAGCGCACCCCTTCGAGCGTCGACGAGCGCCCCAACCCGCCGACCAATCCGGACTGGGTCAAGGCGCTGCAGCCGGGCTGGCAGAAGGATCGACAGGCCAATTTTCATCGCGCGGCAATGGAGGCGTTCCATCCCGGCGAGGAAGATCTGATCTGCGATATCTGGACCGAGATCAGCCGAAACCTCGCCGCCGAGATGGAGGCGGAGGGCTGGCCCGCGCTGACGCCCGAACAGTTCTTGGCGAAGCGCGACGTCGTCGAATTCCGCGTGATGGAGCGGCTCCGTCGCCGCGTCGACGATCTGGTCGACGACCCCGCCACGGCGGAGGCGCTCAAGCCCTATTACCGGTTCCTGTGCAAGCGCCCGCTGTCGAGCGACGAATATTACCCGGTCTTCAACCAGCCGAATGTCGAACTGGTCGATGTCTCTCTGACCAAGGGCGTCGAGGCGATGACCGAGAAGGGCTTCATCGCCGGCGGCCGGGAATATGAGGTCGACTGCATGATCTTTGCCAGCGGCTTCGAGGTGACCAGCGATCTCGAGCGGCGCTGGGGCATCGACACGATCGAGGGACGTGACGGCGCGTCGATCTACCAGCATTGGGCCGATGGCCCGAAGACCTTTCACGGCGTGATGACGGCGGGTTTCCCGAACCAGTTCTACATGGGTTATATCCAGGGCGGCCTGAACGCGTCGGTGACCGAGCAGAACCGACGACAGGGCTATCACATCGCCCATATCATCAGCGAGGCGCTGAAGCGCGACGTCGCGGTGGTCGAGCCGACCCAGGCGGCGCAGGACGCCTATGTCGAGCATTTCGAGGGCCACGAAATCGACCTCTCGGCTTTCTCGCGCGAGTGCACGCCGAGCTATTTCAACAATGAGGGCGAGGGAGACGGAAAGGCGAAATGGCGCCTGTTCCGCAGCTACGGACCTGGCTGGGACGCTTTTCAGACATTGCTCGCTGAGTGGCGCGCAAGGGGCGACATGGAAGGGCTGTCACTGACGAAATGAGGCGCGGGATCGCTCGGGCGTTGATTGCCGGAACGAGGCCGGAAAGGCTGGACTTCGGCAGGTGATTTCCGAAGAACCGCCATGCGCGCCGCCGTTTGGACCGAAGGGAAGGACGCCGTGAACAAGCCAGTCAACATCGCTGAGGAAGACCTGACCGAACCGCTGACCTATCCGGTCGAGGCATTTCTGTCGCGCGACTATGCGCAGGCCGAAAAGGACAGGCTCTGGCCGAAGGTGTGGCAGGTCGTCGAGCGCGTCGAGGACTTCAAGGAGGTCGGCGACTTCGTCACCTACAACATCGCCGATGATTCGATCATCGTGATCAAGACCGGCGAGGCGAGTTTCAACGCGTTCCAGAACGTCTGCCCGCATCGGGGCCGGCAGCTGATCGACACGCCCGACGACGCGCACAGCGTGCGCGGCAACCGGCGCAATTTCGTCTGCGGTTTCCACGGCTGGACCTTCGATACCGAAGGCAACAACATCTATGTCCTCGATCCGCAGGACTGGAAGGGTGCGCTGACACCCGATCGGACCTGCCTGTCGCGCGTCAAGGTCGACACCTGGAGTGGCTGGCTGTGGATCAACATGGATTCCGGGTGCGAGCCCCTGGTCGATTTTCTCGGCCGGGCAGGGGAGCTCCTGTCGCACTTCGAGATGGACAGGATGCGCTATAAATGGCGCAAATGGGTGGTCTATCCCAGCAATTGGAAGACCGCGCTCGAAGCGTTCATGGAGCCCTATCACGTCGCGGGCACGCACACCCAGCTGCTCGCCCACGCGGAATATTACGCCTACAGCGCGGCCTATGACCTTCATGGCGTGAGCGGCTTCGACCAGAAGGGTCTCGAAGCCAAGATGAGCGAAGGGTCGACCGTGACGCGCGCCGGCAAGGGCGACGATCCGCGCGTCTCGACCTATGAACTGATCCGCGAAAATTATGAGACGCTGAACCATGCGGCCTCGACCCAGACGCTGGTCGAAGCCGCCAGCCGGTTGAAGGACGAGCTTCCCGAAGGCGCGTCTGCGCCGGAGGTGATTGCGCACTGGCTGAAATCGGCCAAGGCGGACGATGCCGCGCGGGGTGTGGCCTGGCCGGAAATTCCGCCCGCCGTGGTGGCCGAAGCTGGTCTCGCCTGGCACATCTTCCCCAACATGTCGGTGCTTCAGGGTATCACCTTTGCCCTTTGCTATCGCACGCGCCCCTTCGGCGATGACCCGAATATGTGCATCTTCGAATCCTATGCGATCGAGCGCTATCCCGAGGGCGCCGAGCCCGCGACCGAGTGGGAATGCGCCGAGCCGACCGCCGAGAATTGGGGTGCCATCCTCGCGCAGGATTTCTCGAACATGCGCTGGGTGCAGAAGGGCATGAAATCGCGCGGCTTCCGCGGGCCGCTGCCTAACCCGCACCAGGAACGCAAGATCACCAATTTCCACCGCAATCTGGCCAAGTTCATGGGAACGGGCGAACCGAGGTTACTGAAATGAGCTACGACGACCCCAAGCCGGCCCCCAAGCCGGCCACTGCGACCTCGGACCTCAAGCTGAAGGCGGGCGGCACGCCGGTCTACAAGCGCATCCTCGATTTGTTCGAGGCGGAAGGGATCAAGACGTTGTTCGGCATTCCCGATCCGAACTTCGTCCATATGTGCCTCGAAGCCGAGCAGCGCGGCTGGACCGTGGTGTCGCCGCATCACGAGGCTGCGGCCGGTTTCATGGCCGAGGCGGCATCGCGCATCACCGGCAAGCCCGCTTTGTGCTTCGGCACATTGGGCCCGGGCCTTGCGAACATGATGCCCGCGATCCAGTGCTGCAAGGTCGAGAATTCGCCGGTGATCTTCCTCGGCGGACAGCGCGCGCGCGTCACCGAACGCCGCGTGCGCCGGGGGCGCATCCAGTTCGTGCGGCAGGAGCCGATGATCGAGGATTCGGTCAAATATTCGGGCGCGATCGAATATGCCGATCAGACCGACGAGGTGGTCCGCGAGGCGATCCGCGTCGCGATGTCGGGGACGCCGGGGCCGACCTATGTCGAATATCCGAGCCACATCATCCTCGAGGAACTGGACGTGCCGCCGGTGCTGCCGCCGCATCGCTATCGCCTCACCAACCAAGGCGCCGATGGCGACCGCATCGCCGAGGCGGCCAGGCTGATCCTCGCCGCGAAGAACCCGATCCTGCTGGTCGGCCACGCGGTGCACACGACCAAGTCGGGCGCGGCGGTGAAGGAACTGGCCGAGCTGATGAATTGCCCGGTCATCCAAACCTCGGGCGGCACCAGCTATATCGCAGGACTCGAGGACCGGACCTTCCAGTACGTCTTCTCCGACGCCTCGATCGAGGCGGTGGAGGCCTCGGACTGCGTCGTCGCCCTGGCCACCGAGCTCGGCGAGCCTGTGCATTTCGGGCGCTGGCGGCATTGGCATGCCGGCGAGGCGAACCGCAAATGGATCTATGTGCAGCAGGATCCCACCGCGATCGGCGTCAACCGCCCGATCGACGTGCCGCTGGTCGGCGACGTGCGCGCGGTCGTGCCGCAGCTGAGCCGCGCGCTCGGCAAGGGACGCGCGGCTGGACCCGCTCTCGCCAAGTTCATGAAGGACGGGCAGGCCGAGCTCGACAGCCTCGCCGCGGAGACGCTGACCAAGAGCGACGGCACCGGCGAGGTGCCGATCCACACCTCGCGCTTCATCGTCGAGGCGACCAAGGCCTTCCCCAAGGACGGCATCATGATCCGCGATGGCGGCGCCTCGGTCATCTTCGGCTGGACCTATAATCAATGCAAACCGAACGACGTGATCTGGAACCAGAATTACGGGCATATCGGCACTGGCCTGCCCTATGCGACGGGCGCCATGCTCGCCGATATCGCGGAGACCGGCGTAACGCGTCCGGGCATGCTGGTGACGTCGGATTCGTCCTTCCTGTTCCACATCGCCGAACTGGAGGTGGCGGTGCGCCGCAACCTGCCGCTGGTCTGCGTGGTGGCGGTCGATTTCCAATGGGGCCTCGAAGTCGGCGTGTACAAACGCACCTTCGGTCTCGGCACCGCCGAGACGGGCACGCACTGGAGCAACAAGGTGCGCTTCGACAAGATCGCCGAGGGGCTGGGCGCCTACGGCCAATATGTCACCACGGCGGACGAGATCGGCCCGGCGATCGCGCGCGCCTATGCTCATGGCGGCCCGGCGGTGATCCATGTCCCGATCGACCCCAAGGCGAATTCGGAAGAGATGCCGAAATACGACAAGTTCCGCACCTGGTACGCCGAGGGCACGCAATAGACTTTCGACCAGAGGCAAACGCCCGGTGACGATCAGGAGACGGACATGCGCGAATATCTGAAATTCTACATCGATGGCGCATGGGTCGACCCGGTCGAACCGAAGACGGCGGAAGTGATCAATCCCGCGACCGAGGAAGTCGCCGGCGTGATCGCTTCCGGGTCGCCCGCAGATGTCGACAAGGCAGTGGGGGCGGCGCGCAAGGCCTTCGCCAGCTGGTCGCAGGTCACGCGCGAGCAGCGGCTCGATCTGCTCGGCGCGATCCAGGCGGAATATGCCAAGCGCCAGACCGAGCTCGGCGACGCGATCATGGAAGAGATGGGCGCGCCGTCGTCGCTCGCGCATGGTTTCCATGTCGGGCTCGGCGCGGGGCATCTGCAGACCGCGATCGAGGTGCTGCGCGAGTTCAAGTTCGACGAACAACGTGGTGCGACGATGATCGCGCGCGAGCCGATCGGCGTGTGCGCGCTGATCACGCCGTGGAACTGGCCGATGAACCAGACCTGCGTGAAGATCTTTCCGGCGCTGGCGACGGGCTGCACGATGATCCTGAAGCCGCCGCAGCTGGCGCCGTTCTCGGCGCAGATCCTGGCGGAAATCCTGCACGCGGCGGGCGTGCCGGCCGGCGTGTTCAACATGGTGCAGGGCTCAGGCGGCGTGATCGGCACGGCGCTTTCGACCCACCAGGACGTCGATATGGTGTCCTTCACCGGATCCGAACTGGTCGGCGTGCAGATCCAGAAGGATGCGGCGACCACCGTCAAGCGCGTCGGGCTCGAACTGGGCGGCAAGAGCCCGTTCATCGTGCTCGACGACGACGCCTTCGCGCAGAATGTCGCGGGCGCGACGGCGGGCATGATGGGCAATTCCGGCCAGACCTGCAGCGCCGGTTCCCGTCTGCTGGTGCCTGCGGCGCGGCTGGACGAGGCGAAAGCGGTGTCGAAGGCGGCGGCGGACGGCGTCACGGTCGGCGATCCGAAAGGCAATGTCGCAATGGGGCCGGTCGTCTCCAAGGCGCAGTTCAACATCATCCAGGACTACATCCAAAAGGGTCTCGACGAGGGCGCGACATTGGTCGCCGGCGGTCTCGGCCGCCCCGGCGGGATCGACAAGGGCTGGTTCGTGAAGCCCACGGTGTTTGCCGGCACCAACGACATGGTAATTGCGCGCGAGGAGATCTTCGGGCCGGTGCTGGTGATCATCGGTTATGACGATATCGATCATGCGGTCGAGATCGCCAACGACACGAATTTCGGGCTCGCCGGCTATGTGAACGGCAGTGACCTCGATCTGTGCCGGGCGGTCGCGCGGCGGATGCGCACGGGCTGGATCAGCATCAATGGCGGGTTCGATTTCCACGCCCCGTTCGGTGGCTACAAGCGCAGCGGCAACGGCCGCGAATGGGGCGCGTTCGGCTTCCATGAATATGTCGAGATCAAGTCGCTGCTCGGTTACGCGCCCGCCGGATGACCACACTGCTCAGCCGCTATAGCGCCCCCGCCGCCGCTACCGCTGTCGCTGTCGATGGCTGGACGCTGTCGCGCTTGACGCCGCCGAGCCGATTATACGGGGCCAACGGGCTGCGCACCGGCGCCGACGGGCGGCTCTATGTCGCGCAGGTCACCGCCAGCCAGATCAGCGCGGTCGATATCGAGACCGGGCTGGTCGAGGCGATCAGCCCGATGGGCGGCAAGATCGTTGCGCCCGACGACATCGCGTTCGACGAGGCGGGCAACATCTACGCCACCGAGATCACCGAGGGCCGCGTGTCGATGCTCGCCCCGGACGGCACGGTGCGCGTGATTCAGGGCGACATGCCGGTCGCCAACCCGATCACCTATCATCAGGGCCGGCTGATCGCGGGCGAGTGCCGGATCGGGGCGCGGATCATGGAACTCGATCGCGACGGCGGCGCGCCGCGCGTGATCCTCGAGGGCGTGCCGATGGCAAACGCCTTCGATGTCGGGCCCGACGGGATGCTGTATTTCCCGGTCATGGGGACAAACGAGATCTGGCGGGTCAGCCTCACCGGTGGCGCGCCCGAGGTTGTGGCGGGCGACCTTGGCGTGCCGGACTCGGTCAAGTTCGATTCCAAAGGGCGGATCGTCTCGACCCAGGTAGCGAGCGGTCAGGTGCTGAGGATCGATCCGCGTAGCGGCGCTCGCGAAGTGCTCGCCGAGCTCGGCCCGGGGCTCGACAATGTCAGTTTTGTCGGAGACCGGATCTTCGTCTCCAGCATCCCCGGCGAGATCACCGAAATCCTTGGTGGCGGGCAGGTGCGATCCGTCATTCCGCGCGGCTTGCAATGGCCGCTCGGGCTGGCAGTTGGAGCGGACGACGGTTTGTTCGTCGCCGATGGGGCGTTCGGTTATACACTCGCGCCGGGCGGCGGGCTCGTGCTGGCGGGGATGATCTTCTATCCCGGCTGCCCTGGCTATCTGCGCGGCGTCGTCTCGTCCGGACCAGGGGAGTGGGTGGTGACGACCGGTCTCGGCGCCGTCGCGCGTTACCGGCCGGGGGCGGGCGAATCCGACATGATCGCGACCGGATACGACCAGTTGATGGGGGTCGATATCGCGCGTGACGGGTCGATGGTCTTTGCCGAATATGCTGGCGGACGATTGCTGTCGGCGCTGGGTGGCGATGTCACGGAGCTCGCCACTGGCCTCGACAAGCCGATGGGCGTGGCGATCGACAGCGACGGTGTCGTCTATGTCACCGAAGCAGGGGCGGGTCGCGTGGTGAAGGTCGCCGGCGGCAAAGCCCAGACCGTCGTCGACGGATTGTCGTGTCCGCAGGGGCTGGCTGCGCATGGGGGGAAGCTGTTCGTGGTCGATGCCGTTGCCAAGGCGCTGTTCGAGATCGACCCCGAGGCGCGGACCTCGCGTGCCATCGCGACCGACCTGCCGGTCGGTGCGCCGGCTGGCGTAACGCCCAAGTTCCTTGGTTCGATCGGCGATATGGCCGGGCCGATGATCCCGTTCGCCGATGTCGCGGTGGCGGGGGACGGCACGCTGTACGTCTCGGGAGACGCGGAAGGCAGCGTGCTGATGCTGCGTCGGGTCGCCGCATGATCGACATGATGTACATGAAGCACTGGGCATCTTGCGTTGCGTGTCGCGGGGCGCCACGCCGATCGCGGAGCTCGAGGTGTTCGCGGAGAAGGCGGTGGCACTTCAGGCGCGGGCGCGCGCGCTGCATGGACGCTGCCTGATCCTGGTCGATGCCAGCGAAACCGCGGTCCATACGCAGGAAACCGCGGCGGCCTTCTCGGCCCTGGCTGAATCAAAGAGGCAGGCCGGCGATCGCAGCGCGATCATCATGCATTCGGCGATTGCCAAGTTGCAGTCGCAGCGGATGGCTCCGAAGGACGCCACGGGCTATTTCACCAATGAGAAGGACGCGCTGGCCTGGCTGCTGACGGACCCCGCGACGCCCTGATCGCAGGTCAGTCCGTCGCGACAGGCAGCGTTCGCACCAGTTCCAGCACTCGTGCGGCCAGTTCGACGCGGCAGATCAACAGGTCGGGCAGATAGGTGTCCTCCGCGTTGTAACGCAGCGGCGACCCATCGACGCGGCTGACGTGCAGGCCGGCCGCCTGCGCCACGGCGACGGGTGCGCAACTGTCCCATTCATACTGGCCGCCGGTGTGCAGGTAGATTTCCGCCTCGCCGCGCACGACCGCCATCGCCTTGGCCCCGGCCGAACCCATCGCAACGAGCTCGCCGCCCAGCGCCTCGGCCACCGCGACCGCCTCGCGCGCCGGGCGCGTGCGGCTGACCAGCATCCGTGGCGGATCCTGTGCCGGCGGCAGGGTAGGGGGCGCTTCCGAGGTCAGCGTGACCCCGAGCCCCGGCAGCGCCACCGCGCCGATCGTCGCCACGCCGTCGATCGCCAGTCCGATATGCACCGCCCAGTCGGGCCGGCCCTCGCCATATTCGCGCGTCCCGTCGACCGGATCGATGATCCACACACGGCTATGCGTGAGCCGCGAGCCGTCGCATTTCATTTCCTCCGATAGCAGGCCGTCATCGGGGCGTTGCTCGCGGATGGCGTGGACCAGGAACTGGTTGGCGGTCTGGTCACCCGCCTTGCCCAGCGACTTGTCGGAGAATAGCCCGGCCTCACGCACGGCGAGCAACAGTTTGCCGGCGGTGTCGGCCAGATGCGCGGCGAGATCGACGTCGGTCATGGTGCCTTTCATTTGAGCGGCATGATCTGGCGCACGATATACTCCGCCGCCTCGGCCGGCGTTATTTCGACCGTGTTGACCCGGATGTCGGCGTTCAATGGGACCTCGTAGGGGCTGTCGATACCGGTGAAGTTCTTCAGTGCGCCCGCACGGGCCTTTTTATAGAGGCCCTTGACGTCGCGCGCCTCGGCCACTTCCAGCGGCGTGTCGACGAAGATCTCGATGAACTCACCCTCCGGCAGCATCGACCGCACCATGTCGCGCTCGGCACGGAACGGCGAGATGAACGCCGTCAGCACGATCAGCCCGGCATCCGCCATCAGCTTGGCCACCTCGCCGACGCGGCGGATATTCTCGATCCGGTCCGCTTCCGTGAACCCGAGATCCTTGTTCAACCCGTGCCGGATATTGTCGCCGTCGAGCAGGAAAGTGTGACGGTTCATCAGGTTGAGCGACTTCTCGACCTCGTTGGCGATGGTCGATTTGCCTGACCCCGACAGGCCGGTGAACCATAGCACGCGCGCCTTCTGGTTCTTCAGATCGGCATGCGCCTGGCGCCCGATATCGGTCGGCTGCCAGTGGACATTTTGCGCGCGCCGCAGGCTGAAGTGGAGCATGCCCGCCGCGACGGTGGCGTTGGTGATCTTGTCGATAAGGATGAAGCCGCCGAACGTGTGGTTGTCGGCATAGGGTTCGAACACGATCGCGCGGTCGGTCGTTACCTCGGCCACACCGATGGCATTGAGCTCCAGCGTCTTCGCCGCGAGATGCTCCATCGTGTTGACGTTGACCTGGTATTTCGGCTCATGGACCGTCGCTGACACCATCTGCGTTCCCAGCTTCAGCCAATAGGCGCGGCCAGCGGTCAGCGGCGCATCGTCCATCCACACGATCGTCGCCTCGAATTGGTCGGCGGTTTCGGGCGGCGTGTCGGCCGAGGCGATGACGTTGCCACGCGAGCAGTCTATCTCGTCGGCGAAGGAGAGCGTGACGGATTGGCCGGCAACGGCTTCGTCCAGATCGCCGCCAAGCGTCGTGATACGGCTGATCGTCGACGTCTTGCCGCCCGGCAGCACGCGGATCGCGTCACCGGGTTTGACCGAGCCGCTGGCGATCTGGCCGGAAAAGCCGCGGAAATCGAGGTTGGGGCGGTTGACCCATTGCACGCCCATACGGAACGGCTTGGCCTGATCCTCGTCGACGCCGACCTCGACGCTTTCGAGATGCTCCATCAGCGTCGGGCCGTCATACCATGGCATATTGTCCGACTTGAGCGAGATGTTGTCGCCCTTGAAGCCGGAGATCGGCATCGGGGTGAAGGCGGTGATGCCGATGCTCTCGGCAAAGGCGGTATAGTCGGCGAGGATCGCCTCGTAGCGGGCCTGATCATAGCCGATCAGGTCCATCTTGTTGATCGCCAGCACGAGGTTCTTGATGCCGATGAGGTGCGCGAGATAGGAATGGCGTCGGGTCTGCGTCAGCACGCCCTTGCGCGCATCGATCAGGATCACGGCGAGGTCGGCGGTCGAGGCGCCCGTCACCATGTTGCGGGTATATTGCTCGTGGCCCGGCGTGTCGGCGACGATGAACTTGCGTTTCTCGGTCGAGAAGAAGCGATAGGCGACGTCGATCGTGATGCCCTGCTCGCGCTCGGCGGCGAGGCCGTCGACCAGCAGCGCGAAATCGATTTCCTGCCCCTGCGTGCCGACCCGCTTGCTGTCCGCCTCGAGGGCGGCGAGCTGGTCCTCGAAGATCATCTTCGAATCGTACAGCAGGCGCCCGATCAGCGTCGACTTGCCATCATCCACGCTGCCGCAGGTGATGAAGCGCAGCATCGTCTTGTGCTGGTGCTGGTCGAGATAGGCGTCGATGTCCTCGGCGATCAGCGCCTCGGTCTGGTAGACCGATTGTTCCGCAGTCGTGGCCATCAAAAATACCCTTCCTGCTTCTTCTTTTCCATGCCCGCGCCGCCGGCATCCTTGTCGATCGCGCGACCTTGCCGTTCGCTGGTGGTAGTCAGCAGCGTTTCCTGGATGATCTCGGACAGGGTCGAGGCGGTGCTCTCGACCGCGCCAGTCAGCGGGTAGCAGCCGAGGGTGCGGAAGCGGATCGAGCGTTCGACCGGCACCTCGCCGGGCTTGAGCGGGAAACGGTCGTCATCGACCATCAACAGCATGCCGTCGCGCTCGACCGTCGGGCGCTTGCCGGCGAAATAGAGCGGGACGATCGGCACGTTGTTGAGCTGGATATATTGCCACACGTCGAGCTCGGTCCAGTTCGAGATCGGAAACACGCGGATGCTTTCGCCCTTGTTTTTGCGGGCGTTGTAGAGGTTCCATAATTCCGGGCGCTGGTTCTTCGGGTCCCACCCATGGCTCGCGGTGCGGAACGAGAAGATGCGTTCCTTGGCGCGGCTCTTCTCTTCGTCGCGCCGCGCCCCGCCAAAGGCCGCGTCGAAGCCATATTTGTCGAGCGCCTGCTTCAGCCCCTCGGTCTTCCACATGTCGGTGTGGAGCGCACCATGGTCGAACGGGTTGATGCCGCGGTCCATCGCTTCCTGATTGTGATAAACCAGCAATTCCATGCCGCTCTCCGTCGCCATGTGATCGCGAAGCTTGTACATCTCCTGAAACTTCCAGGTCGTGTCGACATGGAGCAGCGGGAAAGGCGGGGGCGAGGGGTAGAAGGCCTTGCGCGCGAGATGCAGCATCACGGCCGAATCCTTGCCGACCGAATAGAGCATGACCGGCTTGTCGGCCTCGGCGACGACCTCACGCATGATGTGGATCGCCTCGGCTTCCAGGCGTTCCAGATGGGTTAGTGTCCTGGTCATCGTCTAAGTCTCCGCGAGGCGCCTTGCCCCGAGCCGGTAGGATCCGGCAATCAATGCATTTTTGGAGGCGGGAATGCGCAGCTATCCCGCCGCCAGTTTCACGTCCACGTCCGCGATTTCGGCTTTCAGCCACATCGTCTCGCTGAGGTTCTTTCCCGAGCTGGCGGCGGCAAGTGATTCGAGCGCGGCCTTGCGCACGTTAAGCGCCGAGGCGTCTGCCGGCGCGGCGGAAAGCGCAATGTCGACGAGGTGCAACGCCTCCAGCAGCTTGCCGGCAGCGACATGTTCATGCGCGCGATCGGTCAGCGCAGCGCATCCAGCGAGTTCGGCAACGTCGGCATCGACCGAGGAGCGCGGCACGGCGAACAGTTCGGTGGTGCCGTCGGCATAGTGGAACCACCCGGCATTCTCTTCCCATATCGCGCGAACCACCCATGACGTCTTGCCGTGGAACTCGCCGATCTGGCCGTCTTCCGGCAAGGTGATCTCGCGCATCAGTTCGTGGACCGTCCTGCCGGCGTTCATTCCCGCGATCGTCTCGCGTTCGATATGCGTGACAGCGGCGCGCATCGCATCGAGATCGGCACGGATCTTCGCCGCACCACGGATCGGTTCGCCGTGACCGGTGACGACGAGCTCGGGCTCGAGCGCACGCACTGCCTCCAGCGAGGCGAGATAGGCGCGCACGAGGCGCGGGCGATCGCCGCGGATGGTGACGAGGTTGGGCATGGCGCGCCACACCGGACCGAACAGGTTGCCGGTGAAGATCGTGCGCTCCTCCGGCATCCAGACGAATACCGCGCACAATGTTTCGCCGCCCGGCGTCTTGACCACCTCGAACTTCCGGCCGCCCTGCTCGAAGGACAGCCTGTCCGACACCTCGATATCGGGCACGATCTTGGGCGGCACGGGTGGAGGGCCGTTGCGACGGGTCATCGAGGCCCATAATTTGCCCGAACGGCGCGCAAGGAACGGGGCGAGCTTGTCGAAATACTCGGCTGTCTCGGTGAAACCTGCGCCGGCGATGACCTCGGTGCCGTCCTCGCGTTGTTCGGGGAGCGCGCCATAATGGTCGGCATGGCTTTGCGTCAGGATGATGCGCCTGAGCGGGCCTGTGCGGTGCGGCGCGAACAGATCCTTGTTGCGCTGGCCGTTGCCGATGAAGCCGGTATTGATCAGCAGGTCACCATCCGCGGTGGTGACGAGATAGGCGTTGGAGATGTCCTTCACCATGAAGATGGTATCGGTGATCGCCTCGGCCTCGGTCTGGCCTGCGCCCGCGGTGACCAGCGCGCCGAGCGGGGTTTGCTTGTTGTCGCTCATGCGTCGCGTCCCTCGAAGCGGATCATGACCTTCGCCGATTGCGGCGTCGCGGCGATCTTCAGGCCATCAAGCACCTCGCCGAACGGCAGAGTGTGGCTGATCAGCATGGCGATCGTGTCGCGCAGGCGCGGCATCGCGGCGATGACGTCGGGAAATTCGGTCGGGTATCCAACCGCGGTGGTGATCGTCATCTCGCTGGTCAGCATCGGTCCGGCGGGCAGTTCGATCGGCTTCAGATAGGCGGCGGTGATGACGTGACGCGCATGGCGCTTGGCCATGCGCACGACATCGCCGAGGATCGAGGGCGCGCCGGCGGCATCGATATAGGCATCGGCCGAGGCGCGTTCGCGGCCGAAATACATTTCCGCGCCGTGCAGCGCCTTGACCTGCGCGGTCAGGTCTTCGGTTGCGGGGTTGATCGTGCGAGCGCCAAGCGTCCTGGCGCGCTCCAGCCGCTCTTCGGCGAGGTCTACCGCGACGACGTCGCACCCGCGATCGACCGCCCACATCACCATGCCGAGGCCGATCGGGCCGCAGCCGAAGATAACCAGCTTGTCACCCGCCTTGGCCTCTGCGCGATTGACGCCGTGCAATGCGACCGCGAGCGGCTCGCACATCGCCGCGACGTCATAGGAGATGCCTTCGGGGATCGGCAGCAGGCTGTCGTTCAGGCGACCGTCGCGGACCAGCAACTCCTCCGTGAATGCGCCTTCGGGGCCGCCGCTGCCGATGAAACTCGGCGTGTTCATCGGGTTGACGATCACCTTCTGGCCGACATGCAGGCCCTCGACATCGCTGCCGACTTCGAGGATCTCGCCCGCGCCTTCATGGCCCAAAGCGGTGCGCGTGCCGGGCGTCGGGATGCCGCCATTCTTGATATAGGAAAGGTCGCTGCCGCAGATGCCGCATGCCTTCATCTTGACGACGACATCGTTCGCACCGGCGGCGGGGCGCTCATAGGGATCGAGCCGGACGTCATTGACGTCATGGATGGTCAGGCGGCGCATTTCAGCTCTCCGGCGTCAGAAGGCATAAGGTGGATAGATGGCACTGCCGCCGTCGATGACGATCGTATCGCCACTGTGGAAGCGCGATGCATCGCTGGCGAGATAGGCGCCGATCCCCTCGAAGTCGGCGATCGTGCCGGGGCGGCGGATCGGTGTCTTGGCGGAGAAATGCGCGTCGACCGCGGCCATGCGCGCCTGCATCTCCGGACTCTGTTCGGCGTCGCTGCCGATGCCGGTCTTGGTATAGCCCGGTGCGATGGTGTTGGCGCGGATCTCGTATTTGCCGAGTTCCGCCGCCATGCCGCGCACCGCGGCACCCATGCCGCCCTTGGAGGCGGCGTAATTGTTGATGCCGGGGATGCCGTGGAACATCGACAGGCTGCCGCAATAGACCAGGCTTCCGCCCGGCTCGCCCGCTTCCGCGCGCGCAACCATCGCCTTGGCGCCCTCGCGCAGCGTGAAGAACGCGCCGTGCAGGTTGACCGCCAGCAGGTCATGCCACTCGGCCGAGTCCAGCGTCAGCACCGACCGCGATTTGGACGCCCGGCCCGAATTGGCGAAGACGCAATCGATCCGGCCGAAATCGGCGAGCAACCTGGCATAGCCTGCAATGATCGCTTCCTCGGAAGACACATCGACCTGGTAGGTTTCGACCCGCCCGGCGCCGGCCGCTTCAAGCTGCGCCTTGGCCTCGGCATTCTTGTCCGCATTGCGTGCCCAGATCGCGATGTCGCCGCCCATCTTGGCGACGCCCAGCGCGAAGCCGAGGCCGATGCCGCCATTGCCGCCGGTCACCAAAGTCACCTTGCCGGTGCAATCGAAAAGAGCGTTCGCCATTCACATCCTCCTGGTGGCCCGGTTGGTTCGGGTCGATCGATGGTGTGAATGTGCAGGCAGAGCGCGCTCGTCGGCAATCGACCTGCCTATCGACGGCGGGCCATTTTATCGGCATATGGCCAAAGGGCGACATGCAGCGACATGGCGCGGGAGCGGTCGATGGAGGACACATTCACCAAATCGGTGTTCGAGGCGGAATTGCCGATCCCGCACGGGGTCGCGCGCATCATGCGCTTCGCCAACGACCGGCCGACCAACCACATCTTCCGTCGTGGTGCGCATTATTGGCTGGATCTGTGCCTGACGCCGCGGCCGGAACAGGCGCGCGGTTGTTATTCGGAACGCTGGGGGCCGCACCGGTTCGAGCGGCTTGGCGAAATCTTCCTCGTGCCGCCCGGCGAAGCGCTGCACGTGCGCACCGACGCGGGCGAGAACCAGGCATCGATCGCGTGCGAGATCCATGCCGATGCGGTCGATCGCTGGTTGACGCACGGGCTGGAATGGACCGACCGGCGGCTGGAGGGTGGGCTGGATATCGTCCATCCCTATATCCGCTCCTGCCTGTCGCGGCTGGCCGAGGAAGCACGGCATGGCGGTACCGGCAGCGCCGATCTGGCGGCGATGATCGCGGGGCAGCTGGCGATCGAGCTGGCGCGCTACCTCGAGGCGATTTCCGAGGGGCCGATCACCGGCGGGCTGGCGTCCTGGCGGCTGCGGTTGATCGACGAGCGACTGCATCGCGGCGGACCGCCGCCGTCGCTCGGCGAACTGGCGGAGCTTTGCAACGTCTCGATCCGGCAACTGACGCGCGGCTTTCGCTCCAGCCGCGGATGTACGATCGGCGACCATATCGCGCAAACGCGGATCGAGATGGCGAAGCGTGCCCTGGCAACCGAAGACAGCATCAAGTCGATCGCGTTCGGGCTGGGCTTTGCCTCGCCGTCGAGCTTTTCCTACGCGTTCGGGCGGGCGACGGGGATCACGCCGCTGCGCTTCCGTCAGCGCTTTTTGCGCACCCGTATCTAGGGGCAGGACCATCCGGACAAAGCGGACGATTTGCCCGCTGTTCCCCGCTGTTCCGCCGATAATTTTTTTGCGCGCTGTTTTGTTGGCGGGAATCTCCGGATTTACAGGCCGATATCAAATGCTTGGACTGCATTCGGCGGCGACGAATAACAACGTGGGAACAGCGGGATAACAGCGCAGGAACAGCGGATGTAACAGCCGGCGGGACAGCGGGCTTGCCCGCTGTTCCGCGCTGATCCTGTCGCATCATTCACGCTGAGAAGGAGCAGGGCGGGATGCCTGGAGGCATTTCGTCCGATCCCATCCTGCCATCGCCCTGCGGCGCGTCGAATCGCGCCATGACGGCCGCGACCCTAGCGGGCGCTCAATCCCGGATTGTCGTGATGCAACCGCAGACGCAGTGCGTTCTGATAATAGGCTACCGCCTGATATTGGCCGATCACGACGGGCAGTTCGATCAACTGCTGCTCGTCGTACCGCGCGGCAAGCGTCGCCCAGGTGGTGTCGGAGATCGTGGCGTCGGCGTATAATTCCTCCGCGGCGCGCAGGACCGCGCGGTCATGCTCGCTCCAGCCGGGTGCCGTCGATCCCGTGGTGATCGCTTCGATCTCCTCGCTGGTGATGCCGTGCTTTTTCGCGATCAGGACATGTTCGCCCCATTCATAGGGAGCGCGGCACAGCCAGCCGATGCGCAGGATGGACAGTTCGCGGTCCCGGCCCGGCAACGCGCCATGCCCAAGCAATTGCAGCCCGGTATTGGCCAATTGGGTGAACAGTGCCGGATGGCGCAACATGGTGCGCATGATCTCGGGCAAATTGGCGAGCATGGCGCGCGTGTCGGTCGCGCCACTGTCGTTCAGATCGGCGGCCTGGAGATCGGTCAGCGTCTCGGCTTCGCGCGACCCGACCACCGCGTTGATCGCGATCATGCTGGCGAGCAAGTCCGCCAGTTCGTCGGAGATTTCGTGCGCCTCGAGCGCAGCGATGCGTGGAGCGTCGGTCATGCCCTGGCTGATGCCACGAGCCGCTCGCTCTCGCGCCACAGGCGGTCGACCTGTTGGTCATCCAACGCCGCCGGGTTGGGCGGCATGACCTTGCGTTGATGATAATAGTTTCCGCTCGATTGCCCCGGCTCGTCGCCGATAGCGAGCCAGACAAGAGCGTCACCAGCGGCTTCCGGGCTGATCGCCTCGCGTGTGCGGATATGCGCCTGCGTGGCCGCGTCGGTATGGGTGATGAAGTTCGAGTCGACCGTGCCGGGGTGCTGCGCATGGACCACGATGCCGTCCTCGGCGAGGAGTCGGGCGAGCGCGCGCATGTGCATCACATTGGCGAGCTTCCCTTGGCAATAGGCGCGGCCGGCGACGAAATCGCCGAGCAGTTGCAGGTCGTCCCAATGCAGGCCGGGGATCATCTCGCTGCCGTCGGACGAGGTGTTGATGATCCGCACGCTGCCGGCCGGTGCGTCCAGCGCGGCAGCGCGCAGCAGCGGCAGCAGGCGATTGGTCAGCACGAACGGGCCGAGATGATTGCCGGCGAAATTCTGTTCCAGCCCCTCACTGGTCATCACCATGCGGTTCGCCATGCCGCCGGCGTTGTTGATCAATATGTCGATGCTTGGGGTCAGCGCGGCGATCTCATCGACGGCGCGTTCGGCTTCGGCGATAAGCGACAGATCCGCGCGGATCATGTCGACCTTGCCGGTCGCAGCGGCGCGGATTTCGGCTTCGGCGGCGGCGGTGCGCGTCGGATCGCGACCGAGCGCGATGACATGCCAGCCTTGTGCGGCAAGCGCTTTGGCCGTTTCCTTGCCGATGCCGGAACTGGCGCCGGTCACCACAGCGACGCGATGCGTCATCGATCTTCTCCCAATTTATGCCGCTACCTTCGGTCCGAAACTGGCGAGCGACAATCGCGCCTGGGGCCGGCATCGCGGGTGCGATGCCGTGTAGAATGGCGCGTCGGCTTCGTGGCCGGATTTGGATAGATCGGCTATCCAGCGACAGCCAAGCGGATTGGCGACGGCATCCGCGCTCCGCATGATGACGACAAAATACGACATTGGGAGAGAATGCTGTGAGCCAGATGCTCGTTGCCGACGCGCTGATCGAACAGGCCATGACGACGACCGGGCTCGACCGGTTCGATTCCGATTCATATCGCGAGGGACTGGATGTTCTCCTCGCCGACTATAATGCGAGCGACCATCCCGAGCCGCTGATCGAGCGCATGCGCGGCGGGCTCGCCCAGTCTCTGGTCGATCGGCTGAAAACGACCGACTATCTCGCCAATCGCCCCGAACTGCTCGATCGTCCCGTTGAACGGCCGCTGTTCGTGTTCGGCATGCCGCGCACCGGCACGACGTTGCTCAGCAACCTGCTCGCCTGCGATGCCGCGCGGCGCTCCGCGCTGACCTGGGAGATCGAGCAGCCGGTGCCGCCGCCGACGACCGCGACGCTGAAGACCGATCCGCGCGCGATCGCCAAGCTGGAACAGGAAAAGGCGATGCTCGCCGCGCGCCCGGAAATGGGCAAATATTATCGCAATTCGGCGGTCTATCCGAACGAATGCATGTTCTTCATGATCCATGACTTCAAGGGTCTGGCGCTCGAGTCTCGCGGCAAGTTGAAGGCGTATCGCGACTGGCTGTTCCAGACCGACATGAGTTCGGCCTACGCCTATCACAAGCGCTTCCTGCAACTCCTCCAGGCAGATGCCCCGGGTGCATGGAACCTCAAAATGCCGAGCCATGGCCTGTGGCTGGATACGCTGCTCGAGACCTATCCCGACGCGCGGCTCGTGTGGGCGCATCGCGATCCGTTCACCGCGACCAGCTCGTTCTGCTCCATCCTGTCGATGGCGCATATGGGCTATACCGGGAAGATCGATTACGAATGGCTCGGCGAGGATTGCTCCTACCAGGCGCAGCTGCACCTCGACCGCATCATGGATAGCCGCGAGGCGCTCGGCCACGACCGGATCGTCGATGTGCATTATGCCGATGTGACCCGCGACCCGATGGCCGCCATCCGCAAACTCTATGCCGACCTCGGCGATACGCTGACGCCGGAGGCGGAAGCGGCGATGCAGAACTGGCTCGACGAGAACCCGCAAGGCAAATTCGGCAAGCACGAATATGCGCTCGACCAATATGGTCTGTCGGTCGAGGCGCTGACGCCACGCTTCGGGCGCTATCTGTCGCAATATGACGTGGCGCGGGAGGGCTGATACGATGAGCATCGGCCGGCATTACCAGAACGCCTATGTCACGCGGGACGTCGACAAGGCCGTGGCGAGTTTCCGACGCCACGCCGATGTGCGCACGATCATGGAGATCGAGACCCCGGTCCAGGTGTGGACGCCGCAAGGGGAAGGGACGGGCGTGCAGAAGCTCGCCTTCGTGTGGGTCGAGGATCTGAATTACGAGCTGATCCAGCCCAAGGAGGGCGACGTCCTCGCCATCTACCGCGATGCTCTGCCCGCGGACGATGGGCTCGCCTTTCACCATGTCTGCCACGTCGTCGACGACTGGGACGCGGCGATGGCCAAGATCGCAGCGCAGCCATTCCCGATCGTGCTGAAGGGCGGCACCCCCGGTCTGTTGCAATTCGCCTATACCGATACGCGACCGTGGCTGGGCCATTATACCGAATATGTCTGGATGGTGCCGGAACGCTGGGCGGGCATGGGCGGGCGGTGAGCCTGCTCGCGCGTTACGGCCCCTGGGCCATTATCGCCGGCGCCTCGGAGGGTACCGGGCAGGCGTTTGCGCGACAACTGGCGGCGGCAGGGCTCGACTGTATCCTGATCGCGCGACGCGAAGCGCCGCTCATCGCGCTGGCGGACGAACTGCGCACGCAATACGGAATCGAATGCGTCACCGCGGCAATCGACCTTGCCAGGCCCGATGCATGCGACCTTGTCGTGGCGGCAGCTGAGGGTCGTGAGATCGGCCTGTTCGTCGCCAATGCGGGAGGCGACCCGAATGGCGCGCCGTTCCTCGACTGTCCGGTGGACGCCTGGGCCGAGCTGATCGCGCGCAATGTCACGACGACGATGCGCTGCTGCCACCACTTCGCCGGTCAGATGCGGGATCGCGGGCGGGGTGGACTGCTGCTGGTCGGTTCCGGGGCATGCTATGGTGGCGCGAGCAACATGGCGGTCTATGCCGGGACCAAGGCGTTCGAACTGTGTCTGGCCGAAGGGCTGTGGGGGGAGTTGGCGCCGTGCGGCGTGGACGTGCTCTACCTCTCGCTCGGGCGCACCGACACGCCGGAATTGCGCCGCTTTCTCAGCGAGAAGGGTCTGCCCGTACCGGACGGGCTCGCGTCGTCGGATGCAGTGGCCGAACAGGGGCTGGCGCGACTGCCCCATGGCCCGGTGCATAATTGGGGGCAAGACGACGACGATCTCGGGCGGTTGCCGCAATCGGCCGCGCAGCGCCGCGCGCGGGTCGAGATGATCGCCGCGGCGAGTCAGGCAATCTATGGCAAGAGATGACCAGGCTGCCGACCGGCACGCCATCACCGATCTGATCTACCGTTATTGCCGTGCGGTCGATCGACTCGATTATGAGCTCGGCTATTCCGTCTGGCACGACAACGGCACAGCCGATTACGGTGTCGAGGTATATCAGGGCAGCGGTCGCGGCTTCATCGATTTCGTCATCGGCCAGCATGGCCGGACTCTGGGTCATTCGCATCAGGTGACCAACATCATCCTCGAGCTGGATGGCGATCGGGCGGCGAGCGAAGCCTATCATATCGCGGCGCTGCGGATCATGCGCGACGGCCAGATGCACGAGATTACCGTCCGCGGCCGCTATATCGATCGCTGGTCGAAGCGGGACGGGCGGTGGGGGATCGACCACCGCATCACGATCCGCGACTTCGACGATATCCGCCCGGTCACGCCGCTGGGAAGCGTCACTGCCGGTCGCCGCGATCCGGGCGATCCGTCCTATGCCGTGTTGCGCGACCTGGCGCGAAGCGCCGGATGACATGAGGGCCGCCTATATCCAGCACGGTAAGGTGCAGGTCGGGGAAATGCCCGATCCGGTGCCGGATACGGGCCAGGTGCTGGTCCGCACCCACAGCTGCGGCATGTGCGCGTCCGAAGCCCATTTCCTGCACAGCGGGCAGCACATCATCGATCTCTCGCGCAAGTTCGGCGGCGCTTATGCCAGCCTCGATATGGCGCGCCCGTTCGTGCCGGGTCACGAATATGTCGGCGAGGTGATCGACTATGGGCCGGGCAGCCAGCGCACCATCAAGCCGGGGCGCAAGGTGACGTCGGTCCCCGTCATGCGCCAGGCAGGGCGCCACGCCGTCATCGGGTTCAGCCACGAATGCCCGGGCGGGTGGGGCGAATATATGCTGCTCGACGAAGCCAGCATCATGGAAGTGCCGTGGGATCTTGATGACGATCTCGCCGCGATGACCGAGCCGCTCGCGGTGGGCCTCGAACATGCCCGCCGCGGCATGCCGACGAAGGACGATGTCGCGCTCGTCGTCGGATGCGGCGCGATCGGGCTCGGCGTGATTGCGGGCCTGAAACTATCCGGAATCGCGCCGATCGTCGCCGCGGATTTCTCTCCGGGCCGCCGCGAACTGGCGCTGCGGATGGGCGCGGACATCGCGGTCGATCCCGGCGAGCTGTCGCCCTATGCCCCGATCTCCGACCTCGGCGGGCGGCAAGTAAATCTGGTCTATGAGTGCGTCGGCCTGCCCGGGCTGATGCAGCAGATCATCGAGTCCGTCGGCTTCGGCGGGCGGATCGTGATGGGTGGCTACTGCATGGCGCCGGAGCAACTCTATGTCTTTGCCGCGCAGAACAAGCGGCTGACCGTCCATTTCGCCGGCGGCGAGGAGCAGCAGGACATGGAGCTCGCCCTGCGCTCGATCGCCGACGGCAAGATAGACATCGCGCCTTGGGTCGGCGCGCGCATCGGACTGTCGGGCGCCAGCCTGGCGCTGGACGGGATGTCCGATCCGGGCGCACCGGTGCGGACCGTCATCGATCCCCGCAGGTTATGATGACACGCGTGGACCGCCTCGGCATCGAACTTCTCAGCGTCTTCGGCCTCGACCCGGTCGCGCATGTGACGCTCGCCGCTGATCTGGGATGCGGCCATATTTCCACCGGGCTGACGCAGGTGCCTTTCAATCCCCATGGCTATGCGAACTGGACGCTGAAGGACGATCCGGCGCTGCGCCGCGAGATGATCGCCGCAATGCGCGACCGGGATGTGACGATATCGCTGGGCGAGGGCTTTGGCGTGCGCCCGGGTGTCGATATGCGCGACCGCACGGGCGATGTGGACCTGATGGCCGAGCTCGGCGCGCAGTGTCTCGGCGCTGTGGGGATGGAGCCCGATATCGGGCGCTCGACCGAGCAGATCGGAATCCTGGTGGAGCTGGCGGCGGCGCGCGGCCTGCAGGTGACGATCGAATTCGCGCCCGGCCTCGCGATCGCGACGCTGGATCAGGCGGTCGCCTTGGTGGGCGAGATCGGCCAGCCCAATTTCCGCGTGCTGGTCGATGCCATGCATTTGTATCGCTCGGGCGGCGATGCGGCGCAGCTCGCAGCGATCGACCCGAAACTCATCGGCTATGCCCAGCTATGCGATGTCCCGCTCGTCGCGCAGATACCCGATTATATGAGCGAGGCGAGTTTCGAGCGGCGTGCGCCGGGCGATGGGGGCTTGCCGCTCGCTGCCTTCGTCGCCGTCTTGCCGCCGGGCATCGCGATCGGGCTAGAAGTGCCGATGTTCGCGCGCGCCGCCGCGGGCGAAGCGCCGATCGACCGGCTGCCTCCGGCGGTCGCCGCCGCCGCGGCATTGTTGAACCAGATGGGAGACGAATGATGTTGACGGTGGCACGGTTCGGCACGCGCGATGTGGCGCGCGCGCGCAGCTTCTACGATCCGATCGCCGCGATGGTCGGTGCGAGCATGGCATATGACCGGCCCGACATGATCGCCTATAAGGGCGCTGACGGTGCCATGATGCTGATCGGCCTGCCGTTCGAGGGCGAGGCGACGGTTGGCAATGGGACGCAAGCCGGTTTCATGGCGGCGACCCGTGCCGATGTCGACGCCATCCACGCCAGGGCGATCGAACTGGGCGGCAAGGACGAGGGCGCGCCCGGCGTCCGTGGTGAAGACCCGAACGGCTATTATGGTGCCTATTTCCGCGATCTCGACGGTAACAAGCTGACGGTGTTCCGCTTCGGGCCGCCTTGATCGCAACAAACAGTCGGCCATCTCGGCAGGGTCCAATCGCCGCGGCGATATGAGTGGCGATATCGGGCGTGCGCGTCGATATTGCGTTGCCCGATCGCTCCTCATCGTCAATGAACACCATTGTCGATTAGTTTTGCAGATCGACCTCAGTAGCTGAAGCGGGAAGGCCACTCCTGAAGGGTCTGTCGCATCGTATCAATGCATCACACACCCGTATGTGCGTGGCGTGGGGCTGATATGGGCGCTTCCTCGATGGGTGAAGTTCCGAGTGGGAAAGGGCGGCACAATTCGCTGATGCCGGCATGTGGAACTGCTTCACGCGAAGTGGCGATATGTGGCGTCGGCGATCGTGGTCAGGCCATTTTGCCCGCCGTCGAGGTAACTGGAGCAAGTTAAATCTGAGTGCTTCGTAATGTTGGCGCACAAAGCGGTGACGTGCGAGGCGCGATCTGGGGAGGATGTCATCGTGAAAGCACTTTCGAAGAATGCACTGATGGGCGTTAGCCTTATCGCGCTCGCCGCACCGATGCAGGCGCTGGCGCAGGCTGCTCCTGCCCCCACGGCTCCGGCAAAGCCGGCTGCAGACAATAGCGACGTCGTTGTCGTCGGCACGCTGATCCGTGGTACGACCGCGGTCGGCTCACAGACTATCAGCGTCGATTCAAAGGCGATCACCGCTCAGGGTGCGACGTCGACGAACGAACTTCTCGGCCTGATCCCGCAAATAGCGAGTTCGTTCAACGGTCGTTTCGAAGGCGATCCCCGCGGTGTCTCGGCCGGCATTTCGGTCAACCGCCCGAACCTGCGCAACCTTCCGTCGGCCAACACGACATCTGGTGCGCTCACCCTGGTTCTGATGGACGGTATGCGCCTGACGCCGGTTGGCGTTAACCAGGCCTCGGTCGATGTCGATATCATCCCGGCCGCCGTCATCGAGGGTGTGGACGCAGTGACCGATGGCGGTTCGTCGCTTTACGGCGCGGACGCGGTCACCGGCGTTCTCAACTTCCGCACGATGCGGAAATTCGAGGGGCTCAAGGTTGACGGCAACTTTGGTTTCGGCACGACGATCAAGGGTTTTTCCCAGTGGGACGGGTCGATCACGGCCGGCCATAGCTGGTCGAGCGGCAACGCCTATATTTCCGCAGGCCATTCCGACCGCGACGGCATCATCAACGGCCAGACCAGCTGGGCGAACGGCATCGTCTACAATGCCGCCGGTGTCGCCAGCACCCCCTATACTCAGTGCAACACCCCCCAGCCCACCGAGACTCGCTGGTTTCGCTTTGGCGCCGGTGCTGCGAATTTTACGAACAATCCCGCAGCGCCTGGTGCCGGCACGTTCGCGCTAGGCACCGGTTGCGACCAGATTTCGTCACGAACGTATCTTCCTCACCAGACACGCACAAACGTGTTTGCCGTGCTGTCGCAGCAGGTCGCCGACAATATCGACCTGCGCGTTACGGGCTATTGGACGAAGCGCAACACGGAGCTGGTGGACTATCCGCGTGGATTTACCTCGGCGGGCAGCCCGCTTACGACCGGGGCCCTCGTCGGAGCTGCGTTTCCGGGTGCAGCCGTGGGTAGTTTAACCGCGGTTCCGGCCGGTACCGGCTTCTCCTTTGGTCCCAATGCGGCCTATGTGAACACGCCGACGCGGCTTGGTTTCGAAACCTGGGGGGTCACGCCCGAGCTGACGATCAAGCTTGGCGGCAATTGGCAGGTGCGCAACAGCCTGCACTTCGGTCGTTCGACCAACTTCCAGAGCTTCCCTGATGTGAACACGATTGCGGCCCAGGGTTATATCAATTCCGGTGCGCTCAATCCGTCGAATGTCGCCGCGGCAAGCGCCGCGGTGATCAACGGCATCACCAATTACGAGAATGCCCAGGACACGACACAGCAGCTGTTCATCTTCCGCACGGTCGCCGACGGTCCGCTTTTCGCGCTCCCGGGCGGCGATGCCAAACTGGCCGTGGGTGTGGAATATCAGGATAACAGCGCCAATAGCAGGCTGACGTCTGGTACGGTCGGATCGCTGGCGGCGCTGCCGTACATGAAGGCGGAGCGTAATTCGAAGTCGGTCTTCGCCGAAATCTCGCTGCCACTGGCCTCGTTCGTCGATGTGTCGGGCTCGGTGCGCTATGACAATTACAGCGATTTTGGTTCGACCACCAATCCCAACATCGGCCTGACGCTGAAGCCGACCTCATGGCTCAAATTCTTCGGCCACTGGAATACGTCGTTCAACGCGCCGACGGCGCTCGATGGCCTGGCGATCGGTACGGGTCGCTTCGTCTGCGGCATATATGTGGTCGGGGGCACTGCGGCCCAGCGGCCTACCGACCCGCTCCTTCGGGATACCAGCAAACAGGGCACCTGCGCGATGGTCCTGCAGGGTTCGTCCCCCGGGTTGAAGCCGCAGACGGCCCATAGCTGGGCGGTCGGCTTCGAGGCCAATCCGGTTCGTGGCCTGCGCTTTGGCGCGGAATTCTATGCGCTCGACTTGAGGAACACGCTCGGGACGCTGAACCCCTCAATCATCTCCACCTACACGACCAACCCGAACCTTTACACCTACAACGTGACGGATGTCGGCTACAAAGCGATCCTGGCGCAACTTACCAACGGCACTGCTCTCGGTGGTCAGCAACCCCTCGCGTCGAATATCGCCATCGTCGTTGACACCAGGACGTCGAACCTGAACGCCGCGAAGTTCGAAGGTGTCGATTTCCATATCTTCTACGATACCGATACCAACTTCGGCCACCTCGCATTCGGTGTCAGCGGCACCGAGCAGACCAGGTCGTTCCAGACCAATGGCGGCGTGGCGACCAACGAACTCGGCCACGGCAACGCCCGGCTCTTCGTCACGTCGTTTGTGGGCTGGAACAAGGGTCCTTTCTCGACCCGGGTCACGGTCAACTACACCGGCGCGTTCCACGATGTGGCCACCAACAATCTTGGCGTGTCCGAAGACGTCCATCCGTTCGTCGTCACCAACCTGTTCCTCGGCTACAATTTCGAGAATTCGGGTGGCCCGCTGAGCGGAACCTCGCTCCGCCTGACCGTCGACAACCTGTTCGAAGAGAAGCCACAGACGATCCGCCGGATCAACACCAACAATCTGACCTACAACAACTGGACGCTGGGCCGTGTGATCAAGTTTGGCATCAGCAAGAAGTTCTGAGCAATCGTCTCAACCTGGGTTGAAAGAGTCCGGTCAGTATTCGTTATGCTGGCCGGACTTTTATCGTCGCCGGCGATCGAGGCGGGCGGAGCGAATGCCGGGGTGCAGGTCCGCGAAGCCGTTAGCGGCTCAACAGCAGTTGGTATGCGGGCGTGCTGACCGGGCGCGCGTCGCGGTGCCCGGAACAATGTCGGCAGTTCAGGGCTTTTCCTTGGTCGCGTGATTGGGCAAGAAGGATGATGTCGAGGGGCTCGCAATGATCGCAGGACTGTGCCGTTTCAGCCTATCGCTCTCGCGCATGCGAACGACGTCGATCACGGCCGTTGGTGGGCGCCTTTCCAGCAGATGGAATATGTCATGATGACGGCCCGTAAACGTCGCCCGCGCGATCCGGTCGCGACGCGCGAGGTAATATTGGAGGCTGCCCGTGCGCTGCTCGCGCGCGATGGCCCCGACGGGATGAGCGTGTCGGCCGTGGCGACCCTGGCCGGTATCAACCGCGGTACCGCCTATCAGCATTTCGAGACGCGCGAGCAACTCGTGGCCGCAACCACGCAGTCGGTGTCGGACCAGCTGTTCCGCGCCGCCTTTGGCGACCCTGCGACGGTGAAGGACCGTCGTGTCGAGGATGTCGACATCGTTTTGCTGACCACGACATTGGCCGATTTCGCAGTCGACAATCCGGCTCTGTGCCGAATCTGGTTCATGCAACTCCTTGCCTCCGACGAGCCGGCGCAAGATCCTTTCTGGCGCGAATATGCCGGGTCGTTGGGCCGCTTTACCGAAACCGATCTGGCCGAGCCGGGGATCGACAGCGACGTGTTTTCGCTGCTCATGTTGGCAGGTAATTTCCTGTGGCCGGTATGGACCAAAACGCATGAGAAGACGGACGCGGAACGGCGCGTGCTCGCGCGTCGCTTCGCCCTCGAGAGCTTGCGATTGGCGATGCATGGCACGATGCGCGCCGAATGCTTCCCCGAGATAGAAAAGTTGATCGCGGGAGACCCGGTGACGGCGGCTGCAAAGGCGGGCCTGCGCGCCGCATAGCGGCTGGGCGATGAATCGCGCAGGGTTGATCATTTCGGTGGCAATGCGCTGCCGCAATCTGAAAAGAGTGGCGCTCGTACAGACCCCTGGGGAGCCATGATGTTTTCAGCCATTCTGATCGACAAGACCGACGCGGGCCAAACGGTGTCCGTTTCCCAGATCGACGAAGCCAGCCTGCCTGCGGGCGATGTGACGATCGACGTCGCCTATTCGACGCTCAACTATAAGGACGGCCTTGCGATCACCGGCAGGGGGCCGGTGGTGCGCAAGTTCCCGATGGTGCCGGGTATCGACCTGGTCGGCACGGTGCGCGATTCGAGCCATCCGGACTGGAAGGCCGGCGACACGGTCGTCCTTAACGGCTGGGGCGTGGGCGAGACGCATTGGGGTGGCCTGGCGCAGGTCGCGCGGCTGAAGGGCGAGTGGCTGGTGCCGTTGCCGGACGCGTTCACGCCGAAGCAGGCGATGGCCATCGGGACGGCGGGGTATACCGCCGCACTGTGCGTCGAGGCGCTGGTCGCGGCAGGCGTGACGCCGGACAAGGGCGAGGTGCTGGTCACCGGCGCGACCGGCGGCGTGGGGAGTGTCGCGGTCGCGCTGCTGGCGAAACTCGGCTTCACCGTCGTGGCGGCGACCGGCAAGGCGTCGGAGGGCGATTATCTCAAGCAACTCGGCGCAACTTCGGTGATCGATCGCTCGGAATTGTCCGCCCCCGGCAAGCCGTTCCAGAAGGAGCGTTGGGCAGCCGTGGTCGATTCGGTTGGAAGCCACACGCTGGCCAATGCCGTCGCGGCGACGAAATATGGTGGCGTGGTTGCCGCCTGCGGATTGGCGCAAGGGGCGGATTTTCCGTCTTCGGTGATGCCGTTCATCCTACGCGGCGTCAGCTTGCTCGGCATCGACAGCGTGATGGCGCCCAAGGCCAAGCGACTGACGGCGTGGAAGCGGCTGGCGAGCGATCTCGATCCGGCGTTGCTGGAGACGATCGCTACCGAGATCGGCCTGGGCGAAGCGATCCAGGCGGCGTCCGACCTGATCGACGGCAAGGTGCGCGGGCGCGTGCTGGTCGACGTGAATCGCTGATCGCACGACGCACATGACCGAGGGGCGCCTTTCGATCGTGGCCGGGCCGCCTTTGGCGGAGGAGCCCGGCATCGGCGCGCTGACGCTTGGCGGGTGGCTGCGCGAGGTAACGGCGCGCTTCGGGTCGAGCGAGGCGCTGGTGCTGCACGAAGGCGATACCGCTATCCGCTGGTCGTATGACGATCTGTGGCAACGGGCGAACGAGGTCGCGCGGGCGCTGATCGCGTGCGGGGTGGGGAAGGGCACGCGGGTCGGTGTGCTGATGACCAACCGGCCGGAATTTCTCTCGGCGGTTTTCGGCACCGCGCTGGCCGGAGGGGTAGCGGCGACGCTGTCCACCTTCTCCACCCAGGCCGAACTCGATCATCTGCTGCAATCCTCCGCCTGCTCGGTGCTGCTGCTTGAACGGACGGTGCTGAAGAAGGACTTCGGTGCGATGCTCGCCGCGCTGGAGCCGGACGTTGCCGCTGTGGCTCCCGGCGAGTTGATGTCACTGCGTTTCCCGTTTCTGCGCCACATCGCGTCGATTGGCGGGGGATCGGGTGCGATCGAGGATTGGGACGCGTTTCTCTCGCGCGGCAACGATGTCACGCAAGCGCTTGTCGATGCGACCGCCGCGACGGTCACGCCGGCCGATCCCGGCGTGCTGTTCTTCTCTTCCGGATCGACCTCGAAGCCCAAGGGCATTCTCAGCGCGCACCGCGGGCCGAGCCTGCAATTGTGGCGCTGGAAACGCTTCCTCCAGGCCGGGCCCGACGCGCGGGCATGGTCGGCGAACGGCTTTTTCTGGTCGGGCAATTTCGCGATGGCGATCGGCGGAGCGCTGTCGAGCGGCGGCAGCCTGATTCTGCAGGCGACGTTCAACCCGGAGGAAGCGCTGGCGCTGATGGAGCGCGAAAAAGCGACCATGGCGTTCGCCTGGCCGCATCAATATGCCCAGCTCGAAGGTGCGGCGAACTGGGGCGAGGTCGATCTGTCGAGCCTGCACTATGTCAACGTCGCGCTGGCCAAGCATCCGACGGTGCATAGCGACTGGCAGGAGCCGTGGTCGGCCTATGGCAATACCGAGACCTTCACGATCAGCGCGATCTACGATTCGGGCACGCCGGCAGCGTGTGCCGCTATCGGCCACGGCTTTCCGCTGGCGGGCAATGTGTTCAAGGTGCTCGATCCGCTGACCGGCGCGGTCGTTCCGCTCGGTGAGCGTGGCGAGCTCGCCGTCAAGGGCGCAACGATGATGCTCGGCTATGTCGGCGTGCCGCTCGATGAAACGCTCGACGATGAGGGGTTCTTCCACACCGGCGACGGCGGCTATTTCGACGCTGAGGGCCGGCTGCATTGGGAAGGGCGCCTCAACGACATCATCAAGACCGGCGGGGCGAACGTCTCTCCGATAGAGATCGATACCGTGCTCAAGGCGATGGCCGGCGTGAAGGTGACGCAGACGGTGGGCGTGCCGCATGATACGCTCGGCGAACTGGTGGTCACCTGTATCGTGCCGCATGAGGGCGTGACGCTCGACGAGGAGGGTGTGCGCTCGTTCGCGAAGGAAAGTCTCGCCAGCTACAAGGTGCCACGCCGTGTCCTGTTCTTCGGCGCGGACGAACTCGAAATGACCGGTAGCGCGAAGATCAAGACGGCCGATCTCAAGGCGCTGGTCGTCAGGCGGCTGGCATGAGCGATGCGGACCATGCGCTGGCGATCGCCAATCTGAAGGCGCGCTATTGCCGCGCCGCCGATACCGCTTCGGACGATGTCGATGCGGCGCGGGCGATGTTCGCCGATATCTTCACGGACGATTTCGTCGGTGACTATGGTTACGGCCCACTGGCCGGGCCAGGCGCAATTACCGACTTCCTGTGCGACGCCATCGCGCGCGGCAGCCTGTGGATGATCCACATGCTGCACTCGCCGCGGATCGAGATCGACGGCTCGCACGCGACGGGTGACTGGACCGTGCTGGCCCATTCTCGCCGGCGCGGCAGCGATGAACTTTCGGTCGTGCTCGGTCGCTATTCGGACGTCTTTCGCCTGACGCCGGACGGCTGGCGCATCGCGCGCATCACGTTCTGGCGGCCCGCCTGAAACGCTCCCGCGATGAGTGGCGCTGCGATCTTGCGTTTTGCCATCCGTCCCCGGACAGCGGGAACAACAAGCGACCCGCGCATTCCCAGGAGCAGGCCATGAGCACCCCCATTCTCGATACGTCCGATCTCGACAGTTATATGGGGAAGCCGATGCAGCCGGCTCGGATGGTCGATCCGTTCGCCAACAACGACATCCGCCGCTGGGTCCAGGCGATGCATTACCCGAACCGCCTGCACTATGACGCGATGTATGCGATGCAGAGCCGCTTCGGCCAGCTGATCGCGCCGCAATCCTTTCCGGTGACGATGGACGACGGGCACGGCTCCGCACCGTCGTGCATCGGCTCGATCCCCAATTCGCACATGCTATTCGGCGGCGACGAGTGGTGGTTCTACGGCCCGCGCGTGGTGGCCGGCGACCGGATCTGGAACGAGCGCATTCCGTTCGATTACTCCGTCAAGAACACCAAGTTCGGTGGCCCGACCTGTTTCCAGCGCGGCGACAATTTCTACTACAACCAGCATGGCGACCTGGTCGCCAAGCAGCGCTCGACTTCGATCCGTTACGGGCAGGCGGCGGGCCAGTCGAACACGCCAACCGACAACCAGGACGATCCGGTGTGGGGCGATGACGAGCTGGAGGCGCTGGAGGATCGCAAGTTCAAGTGGATCGAGATGCTCCACGATCTCGGCCATTCGCCCCGCTATTGGGATAGCGTGAAAGTCGGCGACGTGCTGCCCGAGCGCGTGTTCGGGCCGCATTCGATCGTCAGCTTCACCACCGAGTGGCGCTCCTACACCTTCACACAATGGGGCAGCATGCACCGCCGCACCGATCTCGACATGGAGCAATTGGGCTTTGTCGGTCCGATGGCGGGTCCGGAACAAGACCCCAAGGAAGAAGCAAGGAATCCCGAGAATACCGACGGTGCCTATATCGGCCCGTCGCGCGGCCATCTTTTCCCGCGCTGGGCGCGCTTCATCGGCATGCCGCGCGGCTATGGTTATGGCGCGTCGATGGGCGCGTGGATCACCGATTATCTCGCCGGCTGGGCGGGCGAATGGGGCATGGTGCGCCATAGCGCCTGCAACTACCGCAGCCCCGCGCTGACCGGCGACATCACGATCCAGACCGGCACCATCACCGCCGTCTACATCGATGAGGAAGGTCGCCATATGGTCGCGATCGAGACGAAGATGCAGAACCAGACGGGCGCGACATTGGCGACGGCGAAGGCCGAAGTCGAATTGGCCAAACGGCCGGCCTGATGGGAAAATTCTTTGGCAAAACCGTGCTGGTCACCGGCTCCGCTGGCGGGCTGGGGCGCGCCTATGCGCTCGCCTTCGCGCGCGAGGGCGCGCACCTGATCCTCGCCGATCTCAAGCACGATGGGCTGGGCGAGAGCAAAGAACTGGTCGAGGAGGCCGGCGGCACGGCGTCGGTGCACCGGGTCGATCTGGGCGTCGAGGCGGATATCCTGGCCTTCGCTGCCGACGTGCTGGCAGCCTATGACAGTCTCGACGTGCTGATCAACAATGCCGGCTTGCACGCGGGCGAAATTCAGCGCGGCTTCTTCGGGCTGGGCATGGCGAAGTGGCAGCATTTCTTCGCGGTCAACACGTTCGGACCGGTGTTGCTGGCCGAGGCGCTGCGACCGGCGCTCGCCAGGGCCAAGGGGTTGATCATCAACAAGTCGTCGATGGCGAGCTACACGCCTGCGACGGCCTATGGTATCACCAAGGCGGCGCTCAACGTCTTCACCAACGCGATGGCGGCGCAGTTCGGCGTGGACGAAATCCGCTGCGTCGGGATCGCGCCCGGGCTGATGCAGACCGAGGCTGCACGCGGCGGCGTGGCTGATGAGACGTGGGAGCGGCTGAAGGGTATGCAGTCGGTCAAACGTCAGGGTACGGCGGAAGATATCGCCAATCTCGGCTTGTTCCTGGCGTCCGAGGAAGGAAGCTTCATCAACAACCAGACGATCATCTGCGATGGCAACAACCAGATGCGCGGATTCCGCTTTTGAGCGCGAGATTCGCCGACTGGCTGGCGATCGCCAATGTGAAGGCGCGATATTGCCGGTTGCTCGATACCAAGGACTGGTCGGGCTTCGGTGAGCTATATGCCGCGGATGTCGTGCTCGACACCACGGCGTCGGGCGGGCCGCGGATCGAGGGGCGCGACGCGGCGCTGGCGATGATCCAGGCAGCGCTGGAGGGCGCGGTGACGGTGCATCATGTGCATTCGCCGGAGATCACCATCGACGGCGATGAGGCGCGCGCGATCTGGGCGATGCAGGATCGACTGACCTGGCCGAACGGACGGGTCCTCAATGGCGCGGGGCATTATCATGAGCGCTACGAGCGGCGGGACGGCGCGTGGCAAATCGCTGAGTCGCGACTGACGCGACTGTATGTCGATATGCGCGCCGCGACTTGAGGCAAGGGAAGCTCCAATGAGCCTGTACACGACGCTCCACCTCCACAATGTCCCGACCGGTCGCGAGGACGACTATGCTGCGTGGTTCGATGGCCCCCATCACGACGCCGTGAAGGCCCTGCGCGGGTTTGTCTCTGCCGATCGCTACGAAGTGACGCGCGAACAGGTCATGCCCGATATCCCGCAGCCATGGCGCTTCCTGAGCGTCTATGAATTCGATTATCCCAGCCCCGGGATCGATCTCCCGGCGCTTGGCCCCTTGCTGGCGGAGGCGCGTGACGCGGGGCTGGTCGATGATAGCGACGAGAGCGAGCGTATCCACAGCTACGCGATGTATTCGGACTGGGTGTCGAGCCCCAACCACCAGACCGACAAGCCACTGTCGGGCGTCAGCATCATCCTGGCCAATTTCGTCGCCGGTCGGGAGGCGGAATACCACAAATGGTATAATGAGGTGCACGGCCCCGAAGTGACGCGCGTGCCCGGCAAGGTGGCGATGAAGCGCGGGCGGTTGTCGCCGCTGCAAGTCGAGCCGCGGCGATATTGCCCGGGCAGCGACCTCGTCTTCTGCGCGCTGCAGACCGACGACCTGCTCTTCACGGTCAAGGATTTCAGCGCGCGGGCGCGGGGTGTTTCGCCGAGCGGGATCGCGATGCAGCCGCGCTCCTTGGCGGGGTCGATTGCGCGCACGGTGCATTATTTTCGCAAGATCAGCGGCAGCGCCTTCTGGCCGGGCGGCGTGGCTTATGATGGCGATCTTTCGGTCTATCCGGCTGATTTCGCGCGCCCGGCGGGTTGAGGCAGGCAACCATCGCTATCGCGATGCGCCGCCCCTTGTGATCGGCCGTCTGGCGAGCGCACTTAACGTCAAAGCACAAATGGACGGAGCGGGCAGTGGGCAAGACGATCGTGATTACCGGGGCGGGCGATGGCCTGGGCCGCGCGCTGGCCCGCCGCTTCGCCGCTGATGGCGAGACGGTGATCTTGCTCGGCCGGACCCTGTCCAAGGTGCAGGCGGTGGCCGACGAGATCGGCGCGCCGCACGTCGCGATCGAATGCGACGTGGCGAATCCGGATTCGGTGCGCGCCGCCTTCGCGACGATCGCCGAGGCGCACCCGAAGATCGACGTCCTCATCAACAATGCCGGGGTCTACGAACCCTTCACGCTGGCCGATGCGCGCGACGATCAGATACTGAACCAGATGACGATCAACCTCGCCGGCCCGATCTTCTGCGCGCGCTCGGCCTTGCCGCTGCTCAAGGGCGGCGGCCACATCGTCAACGTGACGAGTGAATCGGTCGCCCTGAAGATGCCGATGCTCTGGATGTATGCCGGCGCCAAGACCGGGCTGGAACTGGTCTCCGACATGTGGAGCCGCGAGCTCGAGGCGGACGGCGTGCGCGTCACCGTGGTGCGCGCGGGCATGATGATGGACGAGACCAAGACCGGCAGCGGCTGGCCAATGGACGTCGCGATGAAGTTCGCGGGAGAAAACGCAAAGATCGGCATCAACCTGCGCGAGCGGCCGATCTCGCATTACAATTCGGTCACGGATGCGTTCCGCGCCGTACTCGACATGCCGGCCGATCTGCATGTCGGGCTGGTGACGCTGAGCGGCAGCCGGCGCTGATTTTTGCAGATTTCCGAAAGAAAGAGTGCCGTCATGACGACCCTGCCCGACGCCAAGCTGTTCATCGATGGCGAACTCCGCGATGCCGAGGGTGGCAAGACCTTCGACGTGATCAGCCCATGGACCGGTGAGGTGGTGGGCAAGGCTGCGGACGCATCCGCGGCGGACGTCGAGGCGGCGATCGCTGCCGCGCGACGGGCGTTCGACGATACCGACTGGTCTAGGAATGTGGCGCAGCGCGTGGCGCTGGTGACGAAGCTGCGCGATCTGTTCCTCGCCAACAAGGAGCGGCTGTCCGATCTGGCGCGGCACGAAGCCGGCGCTGCGATGGGTGCGGTCGGGCGTGCCCATGTCGACATGGCGATGGAGGGGTGGGACGATTATCTCGCCGTGTTCCCGCAGGTGACGTGGGAACGGGATTATGGCGGCCGCATGGCCTATGGTTTCGAGACGCTGCGCAAGGCGGTGTACGAGCCGATCGGCGTGGTCGCCGCGATCACGCCGTGGAACGTGCCGCTATACGTCAATGTCGGCAAGGTTGTGGCGGCGCTGCTGGCGGGCTGCACCGTGATCCTGAAGCCCGCGCCGGACACGCCGGGCATGGGTGCGATCTTCGGCGAACTGGCAGCGCAGGCGGGCTTTCCCAAGGGCGTCATCAACGTCGTGTTCGGTGCCGATCCGGCACTGGCAGGTGAGCTGCTGGTCAAGGATCCGCGCGTCGATCTGATCTCGTTCACCGGGTCGACGGGTGTCGGCAAGCGCATCATGCAACAAGGCGCCGACACGCTGAAGCGGGTGTTCCTCGAACTGGGCGGCAAATCGGCCAAGATCGTGCTGGAGGACGCGCCCGATTTCGCGCGCGAGGTCGCCTCGACGATGCTCGTCTTCCATGCCGGGCAAGGCTGTGCCGTGCAGTCGCGGCTCCTGGTGCCGCGCAGCCGTTACGAGGAAGCCAAGGCGATCCTCAAGCATGCCTATGCCGCGTTCGGCGACAATTGGGGTGTGTTCGATGCACCCGGGCATATCATGGGCCCGGTCGTGTCGAAGCGGCAGATGGACCGGGTGATGTCCTATATCGAGCTCGGCCAGCAGGAGGGCGCGACGCTGATCGCCGGCGGCAAGGCGCGGCCCGACAAGGGCGGCGGCTATTTCATTGAACCGACCTGCTTCGTCGACGTCACTAACGACATGCGCATCGCCCAGGAGGAGATCTTCGGCCCCGTCCTGGTCGTTATCCCGTTCGAGGACGACGAGGATGCGATCCGTATCGCCAATGCGAGCGATTACGGGCTTGGCGGCGGTGTGGCGTCGGGCGATCTCGAGCGCGCGATGAAGATCGCCAAGCGCGTCCGCACCGGCACGATGAGCGTCAATGGCGGCATGAGCATCGCCGGCGATATACCGTTTGGCGGTTACAAGGCCTCTGGTATGGGCCGCGAATGGGGGCTTGAGGGAATCGAGGAGTTCCTCGAGACCAAATTGATCGCGTGGCGGGCCGCCTGAGGCCGGAACTGGGATGCGAAGCGTGGACGCTGATCAGTCGACGGAAACGGTAAAGCCGAAGCGGGCGGCTGCGACGCCCAAGGCGCTCAGCCACAATCTCAACGGCCAGCGGCTGGGTCGCAAGGGGCGTGACACGCGTGCGCGCATCCTGGCGGCGACGAACGAATTGCTCGCCGGCCCTATCGACACGCCGATCTCGCTGAGCGCGGTGGCGCGGCAGGCGTCGCTCGGCATGACGTCGATCTATCAGTACTTTACCGATCTGACGGAGTTGCTGCTCGCACTGCTTGAGCCGCTGACGGCGGACGCTGAGGAATCATATCTGCGGCATTTGCGCGAGCGCTGGCCCGACGACAACCTTAACGCGCATTGTCTGGAATTCGTTACCGCGATCCACGGCTTCTGGCACCGCAATTCGACGATCCTCCATCTCCGCAACAGCATGGCGGATCAGCGCGACAAGCGCATGATGGAGCAGCGTGTGCGCGCGGCGCAGCCCGTCATCCTGATGCTGGTGGCGCAGATGGACCAGGATCCGGCCGTCCCCGACACGCTGGCCGCGGGTATGGCGACGGTGCTCTACACGGGGATCGACCGCGTCGTGACGGTCGCGACCGACCGCATCCTGCCGACCCTGCTGCCGGGCGCATTTGCGCCCAATGTGCGCAACTTCCTGCGCGCCGAGGCACGTTTGCTGGAATTGGGGATACGCGAGTTTCGGGCGTCGAAGCGGGTCGTCGCGCTGTAGGAAGACGCGTCAGTCGTCCTTGCCGCCGGTCCCCAGCTTTTTGATGTAGCGCTCGATCCCCTCGAGATAGGCAGGATTGAGCATCAGCGCGCTGTTTGCCATGCGCTCGACATGGCGGCCCATTTCCGGTCCCAGTTCGCTCGCCATTTCGATCGCGATCTTGGCCGCGCCCATCTGTTCGCCGCTCGATTTGGTCAGGTGCCGACAGAAGCCCAGCGTGGCCTCCCCGAAGCCTTCATCGGGCAGCACGTCATGGACGAGGCCCATGATCAGCGCGCGATCCGCGTCGGCCTTCTGGTTACCCATGATCAGCCAGCGCGCCCAATGGGCGCCGCAGATCCGCGTCAGGCGACTGACGCCGTTGGAGGCGGGCAGGACGCCGAACAGCCCTTCCGGAAAGGCGAATGCGGCGGATTTCGCGGCGAGCCGGAAATCGCAGGACAGCGCGAGCTCCAGCCCACCGCCAACGCAGGTCGCGTGGATCGCGCAGACGATCGGCTTCTCAATATGCTCCATCTCATCATAGATGCGGTGCATGCCGTGGAGGCCGAGCCGGTGATTCTCGCGGATTTCCGACGCGGTGGTCGGGCGGGGACGTGACGATCCGCCGTGCAGATCGGCCCCGGCGCTGAAGAAGCGGCCATTGGCGCGGACCAGCATCACCTTCAATGCGGGCGTGTCGCGGAAACGGTGCAGCGCTGTCTCGAACAGCGCCATCGTCTCGCGCGACAGAGCGTTGAGCTTTTCGGGCCGGTTGAGCGTGGCGATCAGGATACCGTCCTCCTCCTCCGTCAACAGATGCGGTGCGTCCGACATGGCAGTCCTCTCAGGCGCGGGTGCGCGGCAGGCCAAGGCCGCGTTCGGCGATCATCGAGCGATGCACTTCGCTGGTGCCGCCGTAAATGGTCGCGCCCTGTGCGTGGCGATAGAAGATGTTGATTTCCTCGGCTGCGCCCTTGCGCTTCGATAGCGAGGTCGGCGCGGTGAGGTCGAGCAGGTCGCGTGCGTCGCTGAGGAACTTCTCCGACGAATACATCTTGGCCATCGGGCCATAGGCGAGGTTGGTCTTCTTCTCGGCCATGACCCAGGTCGCGCGGAACGTCAGCAGTTCAGAAACCCGGACATTGGCATGGGTGCGCGCGAGCCGGCGTTGCGCGGACGGATCCTCGATCAGCGTCTTGCCCTGGTAGATGATCTCGCGACACAACCGCTCGCCCGCGTCGAGCATGGCGCGCTGATATTTGGCGAAGCCGCCGCCATGTTCGAGTTCGAGGCTGGCGCTCATCGTCTTCACGCCCCCATCGACCTCGCCGAGCCGCCAACTGTCCGGGATCTTCACATTGTCGTAAAAGGTGATGTTGGTCCGCTCGTCCTGGAAGGTGTAGACCGGCTGGATCGTTACGCCCTCGGTTTTCAGGGGGACGATGAACATCGTCAGCCCCTTGTGCTTGGCAACCTCGGTATTGGTACGCGCCAGCATCAGGACGTAGCTCGCGAGGTTGGCGCCGCTGGTGAACATCTTGGTACCGTCGATCCGCCAGCCATTCCCGTCGGGCGTCGCGCGGCATTGCGCGGCGAACACATCGGACCCGGAGCCGGGTTCGGAATAACCGAGGCTGCAAATCGCTTCGCCCGACATGATCTGCGGCAAGACATCCTGCTTAAGTTCGTCGGTACCGAAACGCTGGATGATGAGCGCGACCATCTGCGACACGCCGGCGGCAGGATTGTTGTATCCCTCCAGTTCGAACGTATCCATCGCGGCAATCTTGGCATAGGGCGAGAGGCCGCGGCCGCCGACATCCTTGGGCAGGCCGAGAAATAGCAGGTTTTCGGCGGCGAGCTTCCGGTTCAACTCGGGGTTATACCCTTCCCAACTGTAATGGAATTTCTCGCGCATCTCGGGCGTGACGTTGGCGGCGAAGAAGTCGTGGATTTCGCTGGCGATCGCGTTGGCGTCTTCTCCCAGGTCGAAGTTTATCGGGCTCTCGCCGGCGTCCGGCAGCGATGCGGCTTCGCCGGCATAGAGACGACGACCTGCCTCATCCAGCAGCCGCTGCGGGTCGCCGAGCACGAGCGGCCAGGCCTTGGCGCGCAGGTTGAACAGGAAAATGTCATATTCGGTGGTCAGGCCATAGCCGCCGAAGGTGTGCAGCGCCTGTGCGACGGCGCGCGCGGCGGCATCGGCGTTCCACCACGCGGCGAGCGAGATCGCCGCCCCGGCCTTGTCGTCGCCATCGGCCAGATCGCGGATCGCCTTCCACACCAGGAACTTGCCGCCATCGACTTCGCAGATCAGGTCGGCGAGCGGGTGCGAGATCGCCTGGAACTGGCCGATGAACTGGCCGAACTGCTTGCGCTCGCTGGCATAGGCGGCGGCGAGTTTCAGCGCCTCACGGCCGAGGCCGGCAAGGGCGGAAGAGATGAGGAGTTTCCATTCCTCGATGCCTGCTCCGAAGGCAGTGAGCGCAATATCTCCCGAGGCGAGAACGGTACGGGGGTGGGCGCCCAGATCGATTTCGGCGAGCGGGGTGTCGGCAAGGGTAGCTTCCGCGACGCGCGCGCTTTCGGGTACTGCGACGAGGACGACATCGTCGCCGGCGCGCGCGATCACGGCCTCGGCGACCAATCCGCCGGCGACCCACTGGCGGGGTTGCCCGACAATGTCGTGGAAGGCGAGGGTGACCACCGCGTCGCCCGACAGCGCGCGTTCCAGCAAGTCGGTATCGCCGCCAAGCTGCGCGATCAGTCGCGCCGCGACCAGCGCTTCCGCAAGCGGGCCGGAGGCGAGCGTGCGACCGGCTTCCTCCATCAGGATGGCAGCATCGATCAGGCCCAGGCCGAGACCGCCCGATTCCTCCGCCACGCGGATCGACAGCGCGCCCTGTTCGGCCAGCCCCTTCCACAGTGCCGCATCGAACCCAGACGGTGCGGCGGCGCGGACGCGCGCGGTCGAACTGTGTTCGTCGAGAAAGCGCGCGAACATGTCGCGCATCATCTCCTGGTCGTCGGTCAGGTCGAAGTTCATGGGAAATGCCTTATTCCTGCGGCTTCGCGCGGCGCATCATCACGCTGAGATCGACCTGACCGGTCGCGACGCCGCCCATGAACCCGCCATCGACCGGGAGCACCACGCCGTTGACGATGCTGGCCAGCGCACCGTTGAGCAGGACGAGGCCGCCAGCCTGTTCCTCGGGCGTGGAATAGCGGCCCATCGGTTCGGCGGCAGCATCGACCACCTCCTTGCCGGATGTCGCATGAAATGCGGCCATCATCGGGGTTTGCGTGGGTGAGGGCAGGGTGCAGTTGATGCGGATGCCCTGCTTGATCAGATGGGCGCCCATATATTGCGTCCAGACGATCACATTCTCCTTGGAGAAGCTGTAGCCTTCCCGGATCGTGTCCTCCAGATGCGCCTCGCACCAGTCGATCGCGCCCTGGAAACCCTTGGTCGTGACGAATTCCATGTTGGTCGGAATGCGGCGGCTCCAGCCCATGCCGCCGGTCGAGGCGATGCTGACGATAGCGCCACCAGGGCCCATCAGCGGCACGACCTGTTCGGTCAAATGCCGCAGGCCGATGAAATTGACCTTCATCACGTCCATTGCAGGAAAGGATTGCGGCAGGCCCGCACAGTTGAACAGGGAATCGACCTTCCCCCCGATCGCGGCGACTCCTGCTTCGATCGAAGCGGGATCGCGCAAGTCGACGCTGTTGAAACTGGCGAGCGGCAACGTCGACTGCTTGTAGTCGAGCCCGTGCACTTCGGCGCCTAATTCGAGCAATAGTCTGGCGGTCGCCTCGCCCATGCCGGAAAAACACCCGGTGACGATGACGCGCTTGCCGCGATAGCCAAGAATATCTGTCATTGATTGCTCCACGGGGGTTCGGGTCAGGCGCGCTTCTCGGGCGGCCAGGAGATCGTACCGTCGTCTTCGGTGACAAAGATGATGCGTTCGGGACATGCCCGCGCTCCATTCCTCGCGGCCTTTTCCTGACCTTCTGGAACGTCGAATTTCTCGATCGCGATATAGCCGTCGTCGTCGAGCGGGAAGAGTGCCTCCGAAACTGCGGCGCAGCGCGCATTGCCGACACAGGCCGACTTCTCGATCCGGATTTTCATCCCGCCTCTCCCACGTTTGATGCGTGATCCTAGAAAGGAGAATGGCCGTGCGATCAACCGCTCCAGCGCCTCATCGCTGCCGCGATGCCGGGAACGACGGCATTGCCTTTGCCGAGGGTGCGCGCGACACAGCGAGCGATATCGCGCCGGATTTGACCCGCTGCGCGACAAGCGATGTTACCGGAGGCCCCATGGCACACGCACAGCTTAGCTCGACTGTCCCCAAGCCCGATCACGTGCCCGATGCGCTGGTCTATGATTTCGACGTGCATGCCGATCCGGCGTTGCTGGCTGATCTGCCTGCTCGTCTGCTCGACATGGCCCGCAACGCGCCACCGTTGTTCTGGACGCCGCGAAACGGCGGCGGCTGGGTAATCGTGAGCCATGCCGCAAATTATGCCGCCTCGCGTGATACCGAATCGTTTTCGAGCGAATTCATGCCAAAGTCTCAGATGGACGCGCTGCTTGCGTCGCTGCCGCCTGGCGCACCGCATATCCCGCAGGCGGTGCCGATCACGCTCGATCCGCCCGAACATACCAAGTATCGGCAACCCTTGCAGAAGGTGTTTTCGCCCAAAACGATTGGTGCGCTGCGTGAGAGCATCAAAGAACTGGCCGGCGACCTGATTGATGCCGTCAAGAACGACGGCCATTGCGAGTTCATGTCGGCCATCGCCGAGCCGCTCCCGGTGCAGGTATTCCTCAAGATGTTGGGCCTCCCGCTCGACCGGCAGGAAGAGTATCGCACGATCGTGAAGGAACACATGGCAGCAATTGATTCTGATCGCGAGGGATCGATGCGCCGGTTGCAGCGGATCGCCGCGGCGATGCGACCTACTGTACTCGAACGCAAGGACAACCCGCGCGACGATATCCTGTCGATGCTGTGGCAGATCGAGATTGACGGGAAGCCGACAACGCTTGCTGATATGGAGAATTACGGCGTGCTGTTGTTCATCGCGGGACTCGATACCGTGATGAACGGCATGGGGCTGGCGATGCGCGGCCTTGCGCTCGATCCCGCATTGCAGGCGCAGTTGCGGGCCGCGCCCAATCTGATCGCCGAGGCATCGGAGGAGATGCTCCGGCGCTTTACCTTCACCGTGCCGGTGCGTATCATAAAAAAGCAGGCTGAACTGGCCGGCGCGACACTGATGCCGGGCGAGATTGTCAAGCTGCTGCTGCCTGCCGCCGATCTGGATGCAGCGGAATATCCGCATCCCGACAAGTACGACCTGAAGCGCGAGAACAACGTGCACATCGCGTTCGGCGTCGGCCCGCACCGCTGCCTCGGTTCGCATCTCGCGCGTGTCGAATTGCAGGTGCTGTACGAGGAGATGCTGGCGCGGTTGCCCGAGTTCCGGCTCGATCCCGATCGCCCGCCGGTATTTCACGGCGGCCATGTGATGGGCATCGAGGAAATGCATCTGGTGTGGGACGTCTGACGCGTGGTGTGGCAGCGTTCCCGCGTGCGGCTCGACAAGGATAACCGCGCATTCTGGACCGGGGGCGCGGAGGGCAAGCTCAAGATTGCCCGGTGCGGCGATTGCGGCGGCTTCATTCACCCGCCGCGTGAGATTTGCCGACATTGTTTGTCGGAGAATGTGGCGCCGTTCGCAGTGGCTGGAACGGGTGTGGTTGATACCTATACGGTCAATCATCAGGCCTGGGCGAAGGATATGGAAGTGCCCTTCGTCATCGCGCGCGTGAAACTGGACGATGCGCCGGGCGTGTATCTGACGACCAACATCGTCAATTGTCCGGTCGATACGGTCGAGTTCGACGATGCAGTGCGCGTGGTCTTCGAGGAGCAGGACGGCATCTGGTACCCGCTGTTCGAGAAGATCGCGTGACCGAGGCCTATATCACCGGGATCGGCATGTCGGAGGTCGGGGTGCGGCTGACTCGATCGCCGCTAGGATTGACGCTGGATGCGGTACGCGAGGCGATCGCCGATGCCGGGCTGACGCTCGACCAGATCGATGGCGTCGCGACCTACCCCGGCAAGATGCAAACCTATCTGGGCTTCTCGCCGATCGGGTCGGACGATGTGATCGAGGCCTTCGGGTTGAAGACGCGCTGGCATATCGGCGCTGCCGAGATGACCGCGCAGCTCGGCGCGATCGCCGAGGCGGCGGCAGCGGTAAAGGCGGGGCTGGCGCGCCACGTGCTCTGTTTTCGCACCGTCTATGAGGCGGCTGCGATGGCACGGCCCGACGAATTCCCGCCGCTGGAGCGCCGCAAGGACGTCACCGGCAATTCGCAATGGGTGTCGCCGTTCGGGGCCTTCTCCGCCGCCAACTGGACCGCGCAATTCGCGATGCGGCACATGAAGCGCTACGGCCTGACCCGCGAACAACTCGCCCAGGTGGCGATCAACGATCACGCCAATGCCGCGCTCAACCCGCGCGCGATCGTCAAGCAACCGCTGACGCTGGACACCTATATGGCCGCGCGGATGATCTCGACGCCGTTCTGCCTGTATGATTGCGACCGCTTCACCGATTGTTCAACAGTGGTGATCGTATCGGCTGGCGACGCGCTGGACGAGGTGAAGACGACACCGATCCGCATCGCCGCGTCGGCCGGGTCGGTCGAGCGCTACAGCTGGGATCAGGCCGAATGGGCAAGCGCCTATCCGACCGGACGGGATCTGTGGAAGAACACCGACTATACCGTGAAAGACGTGGATACCGTCCAGCTGTACGATGGCTTCGCTTTTCAGCCAATCACCTGGCTGGAAGGGCTGGGCTTTTGCGACGTGGGCGAGGGCGGAAGCTTTCTGGAGGGCGGCATGCGTATCGCACGCGACGGCGCATTGCCGATGAACACCGGCGGCGGGCAGCTCGGCTGGGGGCGTCTGCACGGCTTCGGCTTCGCCTATGAATCGGTGGTGCAGCTGCGCGGTGAGGGCGGTGCGCGGCAGATCGGTGGCGATCCCCGCGTGGCGGTTGCGACGTCGGGCGGCGGCCCGATGGCGGCGGCGTTGCTGCTGGCGAAGGATTGAAACGGATGGTGCCGGCCTTCCACCGGCACGTGCTGATCACGCCGGGCGCGGGGACAGTCAGCGCCTGGGTCGAGGACGATTACCATCACATGGGCGTGACGCTGCATCACGATGGCGCGACGATCGCGCGCGTCGATGCGGAGATGCTGCGGGCGCCATGGTCGACATGTCCCGGCGCGGTGACGCAACTGGCGGCGACGTTTACGGGCGCCGCGCTCGATGAGGCGGCGGCACGAGGCGAGAAGACGCTCAACTGCACACATCTGCATGACATGGCGGTGATCGCTTCCGCGCATGCCCATGACACGGCAACCACGCTTTATACGATCACGGTCAGCGACGCGGTGGATGGCGTGAGGGTGGCCGAGATCGCACGCGATGGCGTGTCGGCGTTGCGTTTCGTCGAGCGCGACAAGCTGCTTGCCGAGCCGAACGCGGTGGTGGGCAAAAGCCTGTTCCAGCTCGGCGAGTGGATCGCCTCGCTCGATGCGGCGGGGCGCGAGGTGGCGCGCCTGCTACGCTGGGGCGCGATCATCGCGCATGGCCGGGCGATACCGCTGGAGCGGCAATCGGACGCCACGCGGATGCCCGCCAACTGCTTCACCTTTCAGGAAGGGCGAAAGGAACGGGCAGTGCGCGTGGGGCGGATCATAGACTTTTCTGAAGGTCGGACGCCGCTTGAGAACCGGGGCCGTTCCGCCGCCCGGTAAACAAAAAGGGCCCGACATCGCTGCCGGACCCTTCGCATTTCACTGCCTTTTAGCGCTCAGCCATAAGCTCGCTCGCCCGGCATCCCGGGACGGCGGTTGGCGATCATCGGTGTCGGCATCCACTCCGGCCGGCGGCTAGTCACCGCTGACGCCAGGCCGGTCGATTCCGCGAGCGGCTGGACGATCGCGGGCGTCGCATTCTCTGCATAGAAGCAGCGGACAACCGCGTCGTTCAGCGTCTCGAGCAATGCTGCCGGATCTACCTGCTCGCTGGCATCGTAAACGAAGCCGATCGCGAGCGGCTGACTAGCTGGCTGGTCGGGGAATAGGACCGTCGCGACTTGCGCATTGGTACCGAAGCCGGCCGCGCCTGCGATCTGGCCGTCGACATGGCATTGCTGCAGCTTGCCTGCCATCTCGGCGAAGGGGAATTTGCGCTCGTCACAGGCTTCTGCGTTGAGGCGGCGCAGCATGCTTTCGCGACGTGCCTGGGGAATGGTGGAGAGCAGCAGGCGGCCCGCGGCGGAGTCGGTCAGGTGCTCCTTCTGTCCGCCGCTGATCGCAAACGGGTTCGGCGTGCGCAACGGGCGCTGACCTTCGCGCCACGTATAGACCTGCACCTTGAGGCCAACCATGCCGAACACCGCGACGGCGAGGCCGGTCTGCGCGGCGAGACGATCGATCAGCCCGGTCAGGCGCCCGTCGCGCACCACGCTCGGCTGGGCAGCGCAGCCGAGCATCGCGGCGCGCGGCGTCGGCGAATAGGAGCGCGACTGCGGGTCCTTGTAGAGCAGGCCGACGTCGACCAGGCTGGAGAGCAGCTCCGACGTGCTCGACTGCGGGCGATCGAAGCGGCGGACAATGTCCATCACGGTCGCCTGCGGATGCGATTCGTCGAAGTATTCGAGCACCTCGATCACGCGCTTGGCGATCTTCGCCTTGTTCGATCCGGTTGGGTTCGATGAAACCATGTCCGCTCTCCTGTCTTTTATAATAGACAGAGTTGTTCACTAGGCGCGTCGGCTTGTCAATAAAACCGAGAGCCTCTCCGTTTTTTGTGCGGCGCGATATTTTTTGGCTTCCCGGGTCGGTGAGAGGATGCCCCGCCGGGCCGTAACGCAAAGGCGCGACACAGCAAAAAACTGTGCGCCTCTCATTTATTGCAATGCAGCATTCGCGCGATTTCGCAGCCAAAATATTTTTTCCCGATGCGCCAAAGCGGGGCAATCGACGGACGATGCGCGTCAATCACCCGCCTTTTGCGCAGCGGGCGCGGCAAAATCTGCTCAAATCAGAGCGAATTCGTGGATGTTCGCTAACGCCCGTTCGGATGAGGCGAGAATCAGGCGATCGCGCCCTTGGCCTTCAGTTCTTCGATCCGGTCCCAGTCGACGCCGAGCTCCATCAGTACCAGTTCGGTATGCTCCGAGGCCTGGGGCGAGCGTGTGGTTTCGACCGGCTTGCCGTCGAACTGCACCGGTCCGCGCACCAGCCTGAGCGGCGCGCCGCCGTCGCCGCCCTCGACCTCGATGATCATGTCGTTGGCGATCGACTGTTCGTCGGTCAGCAAATCCTCGAAGCTCTGGATCGGCGCCCATTGACCCTTCATCGTCTTCAGATGCTGCCGCCAATAGGCGAAGGGCTGCGCGGCGAACGCCTTGACCAGGATGTCGCTGGCCGCACCGGCATTCTCGATCAGGAGTTTCACATCGGCGAAGCGCGGATCGTTCGCCGCTTCGGGCACGCCGACATGCGCAAAGGTATCGGCGATCAGGCCGGTCGGGCTGACCATGCACAGGTTGATCGTGCCGCCGTCGGAGGTACGGAAATTGCCCATGAAGGGATTGCGCACCGATCCGCCCGAGCTCGGCATCGGATTGCGTGTGACGATGCCGGTCTCCATCACCTGCGAGACCAGTGCCCCCGAGGCCCACCATGCTGTGCTGAGCAATGACACGTCGAGTTCGGCGCCTTCACCGGTCTTCTCGCGGTTGTAGAGTGCCGCGGCGATCCCGCCGGCGATGAACATGCCGCCGATCGAATCGCCGAACGCCGGGATTCCCTGGGTCAGGGGCCCCTCCAGTTCGGCCGGGGTCATCGAATAGGCGACACCGCTGCGCGACCAGAAACAGGTGCCGTCGAACCCGCCAATCTCGCGTTCCGGGCCCTTGTTGCCCAGCGCACTGCCGCGCGCATAGATGATGTTGGGGTTGACCGCGCGGATGTGCTCGACGTCGAACTTGTTCTTCTGGCGCACCTGGGGAAGGTAATTGGTCAGGAAGACGTCGCAGGTCTTGGCCAGCTCGTAGAGAATTTCCTGCCCCTCGGGCGTGGAGACGTCGATGCCGACGCTGCGCTTGCCGCGATTGGGGTGCTCGAACAGGGTATGGCGCTGCGGGTCGAGCGTCACGCCGCCCATGTTGAGGAAGCCGCGCTGCGTGTCGCCGCGTACCGGGTGCTCAATCTTGATCACGTCGGCGCCCCAATCGGCCAGGATGCCACCGGCCGCCGGCACGAAGGTGAACTGGGCTACTTCCAGTACGCGGACACCCTTCATCACGTGAGTCATCGCTTACCCCCAAGCGCCGGGACAGGACGACGCAATCGTCACGAAACCTAGAAGCTGGCGCGGCGGCGGCAAGGCGGGGCACGTCCGCCATCGCCGCCACGATGCGCCGGCGGGTGCCAACGCCACGGCGATATCCGGCGCGACCACGTTGCTGAAGCTGGCGGGCGTGCCGATAGCCGAATGTCAGGCTGTGCCGGGAGAGAAATCATGAAGATCGATTCGTCGCTATCTGCCATCGTCACCGGCGGCGCATCGGGTCTCGGCCTCGCCACCGCACAGGCGCTGGTGGCGGCAGGCGTGAAGGTGGCGATCTTCGACATTGCCGAGGCGGGGGAGCAGATCGCTGCCGATATCGGTGCGACCTTCTGCAAGGTCGATATCATGTCGGAAGAAAGCGCGCTCGCCGGGTTCGACGCGGCGCGCGCGGTGAACGGGCAGGAGCGCATCCTGATCCACTGCGCAATGGTCGCCAAGGGCGGCAAGACGGTGAGCAAGGACAAGGCAACGGGCGGGTTCAAACGCCTTTCGACCGAGGATTTTGCGCTGTCGGCACAGGGAATCCTCGTGGCGAGCTATCGGATGGCGTCGATTGCAGCACTCGGCATGGCGGCGCTCGATCCGTTGGAGGATGGCGAACGCGGCACGATCATCCTGACCTCGAGCGCGGCGGCGCAGGATGGCCAGGTGGGTCAGGTCTGCTATGGTTCGGGCAAGGCCGGGGTGAACGGTCTGGTCCTGCCGATGGCGCGCGACTTGATGGACCTCGGTATAAGGGTGAATGCAATCATGCCCGGCATCTTCGCCACGCCGCCGATGCTGCGCTTCAAGGACATGAACCCCGCCATGTGGGAGGGGCTGAACCAGTCCGTTCCCTTTCCCAAGCGCCTAGGCAAACCGGACGAGTTTGCCAGCCTGGTGTTGGAACTGGTGCGCAACATCTATTTCAACGGGCAGGCGATCCGGCTCGACGGGGCGATCCGGATGCCGCCGCGATAAGGCGGTCGATCACGAGGGGAATCTGCGGGCCGTGCTAAAGCCGATTGGCGATCTACCCTAGCGCATGCCGGCAATATTGACGGCGATCCTGTCGAGATAGGATTCCAGCCGCACAAGTTCGTCGGGCTCGAAGCCGGCGAAGATCGCTTCCTCGTGAATGGCGGCAACGCCCGAAATCCGTTCCAGCAGCGCGCCCGCCGCCTCGGTGAGGTGAATGCAATAGGCGCGGCCGTCATCCTCTTTGGGCTGGCGATAAAGCAGGCCGTCATTGCACAGTCGGTCGATCAGGCGACCGACCGCCGCCTGCGACATTTCCAGTACCTCCGCCGCTTCGCGTTGCGTAACGCCCGGGCGGCGCGAGACGACGACGACCAGCGTCCATTGCGACCGCGTGATGCCGATCGCGGCCACGCTCTGATCGAAGCGCTTGTGCATCTGCCGCGCGGTAACCGTCATTTTCTGCGAGATCGCGCGTTTGCTGGCGATCGTGCCGCCCTTGCCTGTTTTCCGGGTTGGATCGGCTTTCAAGTCAAAGGCGCTCGATGATGATGGCAGGGGCCATGCCGCCGGCGGCGCACATCGTGATCAGCCCGTAGCGGCCGCCGGTGCGTTCCAGTTCGTCCAGCGCCGTCCCGATCAACACCGCGCCCGTCGCGCCGATCGGATGGCCGAGCGCGATCGATCCGCCATTGGGGTTGACCTTGGCACGATCGAGATCGAGGTCGCGGATGAACTTCTCCACCACGACCGCAAAGGCCTCGTTGACCTCGAACACGTCGATATCGTCCTTGGTCAATCCCGCCTTGGCCAGCACCTTGCGCGCTGCCGGCACGGGGCCGTTGAGCATCAAGGTCGGGTCATCGCCGACATTGGCGGTGGCGACGATCCGCGCCCGCGGCGTCCAGCCCTGCTTTTCGGCATAGTCCTTCGAGGCGAGCAGGATCGCCGCCGCGCCGTCTACCACGCCCGACGATGTCCCGACATGGTGGACGGGTTCGAAGTCGAGATCGGGATAACGCTGGTTGATCAGCTGCTTGAACGTGGGGCCGCCCTGGCTCGACGGGATGTCGTAGAACATCCCGAACGCCGGCTTGAGCGCGGCCAGGCTCTCGGCGGTGGTGCCGGGGCGGGGATATTCTTCATGATCCAGGATGACCTGGCCATCGTCATCGCTGACCGTGATCGTCGACCGGTTGAAACGCCCCTCGGCGATCGCCTGCGCCGCGCGGCGCTGGCTCTCGACCCCGAACGCCTCGAGATCGGCGCGGCTGATGCCCTCCATCGCCGCGATCGCGTCGGCAGCGACGCCCTGATTGGTCTGCGGATGCTTTTCCTGCAGGCGCGCATTGCCGGTGCCGAGGCCGCTCGCCGCGTTCACCTTGGCCTCGCGCAACTTCATGCCATATTCGACGACATGGCTCATCATCTCGGTACCGCCGGCGATGACGAGATCTTCCATCCCGGACATGATCTGCGCCGCTGCGAGGCTCGTGGCGGTGATGCCAGAACCGCAGAAGCGGTCGAGCGTCACGCCGCTGGCACGGATATCATAGCCGGCGTCGAGCGCCGCCATCCGGCCCATATCGCCGCCCTGCAGCCCTATCTGCGCGCTGGTGCCCCAGATGATGTCGTCGACATCCTCGGTCTTGAGGTGGTTGCGCTCCTTGAGCGCCGCCAGCACGGTCGCGGCGAGGTGCTGCGGATGCATCGCGGCAAGTGCGCCCTTACCGGCCTTGCCGACCCCGCGCGGGGTGCGAACGGCGTCGATGATATAGGCGTCCGCCATGATCGTGATCCTCTTCTTTTGAATATGGCACAGCCCATTCTCCGGTCACGGATATCGTACGGAAATCGCCCGCGCCAGACTTCGCCAATCGTGACGGCGATCTATGCTGCGATGGCGCGGCCGCGCGGTTCCCACTCGGCAGCTTCACCGATACCACCACGGCAAGCATGGGGGGGCAGCGCGCGTGGACAAGGCGGACGGGACGAAACAGGCGCAGCGCGGCGGCGCGTTTGAACCGCTGCGCGAGACGGTTTTTCGTCGCATCTGGCTGGCCAGCGTGCTGTCCAATTTCGGGCAGCTGATCCTTGGCGTCGGGGCGGCATGGGAGATGACGCGGCTGACCTCATCACCGAGCCTCGTCGCGCTCGTGCAGACCGCGTTGATGCTGCCTTTGATGCTGGTCGCGGTGCCGGCAGGCGCCGTCGCTGATATGTTCGACCGTCGGCGTATCGCGATGACCGGCCTGGCCTTCTCGGCCACATGCGGCGCACTGCTGACGACACTCGCCTGGCTCGGTCTCACCACGCCTTGGGTCTTGCTCGCCTTCTGTTCGCTGATCGGGGCGGGGGTCGCGCTGTACAGCCCATCCTGGCAGTCCTCGATCAGCGAACAGGTGCCGCCGCAGCAACTCCCCGCGGCGATCGCGCTGGGTTCCATCAGCTACAATGTTGCGCGCAGTTTCGGGCCCGCGGTGGGCGGGCTCATCGTGCTGGCGGCCGGCGCGAAGTCGGCGTTTGCGATCAATGCCCTGTGCTATCTGCCGTTGCTCGTTGCCTTCTATCTCTGGAACCGGCGGCACGTGCCGTCACGGCTGCCGCCCGAGCGGATCGATCGCGCGATCATCACGGGCGCCCGTTATGCCCTGCATTCAGGGTCTGTTCGCACCGTCCTGGTGCGCGCGTTCATGTTCGGGCTGGCGGGTGCCTCGGCTTCCGCGCTGGCGCCGTTGATCGCCAAGAACATGCTGGGCGGCAACGCCAGCATCTATGGCCTCCTGCTCGGGTCGAGCGGTGTCGGCGCGGTCACCGGGGCGCTGGCGGTCGGCTGGATCAGCCATCGCATGAGCAACGAAAGGGTCTGCCGCGTGACGGCGCTTGTCGGGGGCGCTGCGCTGTTGCTGGTGGGGCTCAGCCGTTCGGTGCCGCTCACCTGTGTCGGGCTGTTCGTCGCGGGTGCGGCGAATATCATCACCATCGCCTCCTTCAACATCGCGGTACAACTCGCCGCACCGCGCTGGGTGACGGCGCGGTCTCTGTCGCTGTTCTCGTCCGCGCTGACCGGCGGCATCGCGATCGGATCGGTCGTATGGGGTGTCGTTGCGAGCAGATGGGCGGTCGATGTCGCGGTGCTGGCGTCGGCGGCGGCACTGTGCGCGACGCCCTTGCTGGCGTTCCTGTTTCCCTTGCCGCACAGCGTACTGACCGGCGCGGAAGCGGTCGAACTCAATCACGAGCCGGAAGTCGCGATGGCGCTGACGATGCGCTCCGGTCCGGTGGTGATCGAGGTCGACTACCGCGTCGGTGCCGATCTGGCGCGACCGTTTTACGATGCGATGCGCAAGGTGCAGCGCTCGCGCATGCGCAACGGCGCGTTCAACTGGTCGCTGTCCCGCGATATCGCCGATCCCGATTTGTGGACCGAGCGATACCAGTTCCCGACCTGGAGCGACTATCTGCGCACCCGCGAACGCTTCACCCAGGCCGATCTCGACGCGCAGGCGGCAGCGGATTCCTTCATTATCGCTGGCGTCATCAAACGCGTGCGCCGGCGGCTGGAACGGCCCTTCGGATCGGTGCGCTGGCGGGCCGATTCGCCCGATCCCCAGCAGGGCACGATCGGTTATCTCGGGCCATAGCCCGCCACAACGAGCATCGAAGAGGATAGGATATGGTCGGTCTCTTGTCGGGCAAGGTCGCGCTGGTCACCGGCGCGTCGTCCGGAATCGGGGAAGCGGCGGCGCTTGCCCTGGCCCAAGCGGGCGCGACGGTCGCACTGTCGGCGCGGCGTGCCGATCGGTTGCGCGATCTCGTCGCGCGGATCGAGTCCGCAGGAGGCATCGCCCTGGCGCTGCCCGGCGATGTCTCGATCGAGCGTGAGGCGCGGCGCGCGGTCGAGGAAACGGCGACGCAATTCGGGCATATCGACATTCTCGTCAATTCCGCCGGTGTCATTCAATCGGGCGGTGTCGAGAGCCTGTCGACCGACGAATGGCGCCGCGTCATCGATATCAATCTCATGGGTACGCTCTATACCTGCAAGGCAGCGATCGGCCCGATGAAGGCGCAGGGTTCGGGCGACATCATCAACATCTCCTCGACCGCAGGGCGCCGCGCGGCGGGCCTGTTCGGCCCCTATTCGACCAGCAAATTCGGGCTGACCGGCTTTACCGAGGGGCTGCGGCAGGAAGTCGGCGGGGCCGGCATCCGTGTGAGCATCGTCGAACCGGGCGCGACGGCAACCGAGGTGGCGAGTGGGATCAGCGACCCGGCGATGCGCGCGGCGATGAGCCAGCATGTCGCCAAGGACGGCGCCATGCTGCCCTGCGACATCGCGAGCGCGATCGTTTTCATCGCCTCGCTTCCGCCGCGTGTGAACGTGTCGCAGATACTGATACGGCCGACCATCGACACTGCTGCGATGTGAAGCGGCGATGATCGGACAGCGCGCAACAAGCGTGCGACCCAAAGGTGAGGAACAGCGCATTGACCGATCCGGAGCCGACGCCGCCCGAGCCGCCCGAATCGCTCCCTGGCCTCGGGTATCGATCCTATTTTCTGCTCATGATGCTGCTCCTGTCCGCGTCGGAGATTGGCGAGCGCTACATGCTGGTCGTCATGGTCGAGCCGATCCGCCGCGAATTCAACCTCAGCGACTTCTCGATCTCGATGATCAAGGATCTGGCGATCACCGTCGTCTATCTGCTTGCCGTCATTCCCGTCGGCCGGCTCGCTGACCGCGGCTCGAAGCGCAAGATCGTCGCGATCTCCGCCGTCATCTGGAGCAGCGCCGTCTTGCTGTGCGGTACGGCCAAGGGCTTCTGGATGTTGCTGATCGGTCGCGCCGGGATCGGGCTGGGCGAGGGGGCTTTCACGCCGCCGTCACAGTCGTGGATCGCCGACCTGTTCCCGATCAAGCAGCGTGGTACCGCACTGTCGATCTTCCTGCTGGGGACCTCGATCGGCACCTTCCTCGGCCCCGCGCTGGGCGGCTGGGCAACGCATGTATATGGCTGGCGTACCGCGTTGCTGTGCGCGAGCATCCCCGGCTTCATCCTGGCTCCGCTGGTGTGGTTCACGCTGCGCGATCCACGCCCGGGCCTGGCCGATGGCATTGCTGCGACAAAGGGCGTCGCGCTGCCGTTCTGGCCGACAATTCGCGAATTGCTCGCCATCAAGACATTGCCGCCGCTGATCGTCGCCGCGGCACTGAACGCGCTGCTCACGCTCGGCCTGGTCAGTTGGGCAGCGGCGTTCATGGAACGGTCGCACGGCGTCCCGGCGAACGTCGCCGGACTGCAGCTTGGCCTCGCATTGCTGGTCGGGTCGGCGGTCGGCCATACGCTCGGCGGACCACTGGCGGATTTCCTCGGCCGGCGAGACCTGCGCTGGTATCCCTGGATCATCATGCTGGGCGGCGCGGTGTCCGCTTCGATCGGCTGGTTCATCCTGACCGGCCCGAGCGCATCGGTATTTCCGCTGTTCGGGCTGACGCTGTTGAGCGGTGGTCTGTCGGCATCGCCATTAATGGCGATGATCACCGGGCTTGCCCCGCCGCGGTCGCGCGGCACCGCGGTCGCGTTGCTGATGGTAACGATCCAGGTCGTCGGGCTGGGCGGCGGGCCGGCGTTCGTCGGATGGCTGAGCGATGTGCTGCATCCTTATTATGGCGAGGCGTCGCTCGGCATGGCGATGCGCTGGGTGTTGCTGGCCGGTGTCCCGAGCACCATCCTGGCATGGATGGCGAGCCGCACCTGCCGGCATGACTTTGCGGCCGCCGGTGGCTGGGGCGGGGCGCCGGCCCGCGGCGCGCTGGCGCATTGATGACAGGAGCGGATGCGTGGTTCGGTTGATCAGCATGGCGCGATGGCGCGAAGCGAAGCTGGCGATTGCGGCCTTGGTTGCCGTTCTCGCCGGCGTCGCGGTGCTGGCGCAGCAGGCAGCGCCGATGGCGCAAGCGCCGGCACATGCGCTGGCCAAAGGCTATCTTACCCTGCCGACCGCCGATAGCCTGGTCATCGCGCCACCGCCGCCTGCGCCGGGCTCCGCGGCGGAAGCGCGCGATGTGGAGGCATCGCGTGCGGCGCTGACGCTGCGGGCAACGCCCCGTTGGGTACTCGCGACGGCGGACGCCGACGTGTTCGGCCCGCGCATCACTGGCGCTCTGTCCTGTGCTGCACAGGTCGATATCGGCCCGGCAACGACGCCCAGGCTCGACGCGCTGCTGCACCGGACGATGACCGATCTCGCGCTGTCGGGTTCAGCGATCAAGCGCAGCTACAAGCGCCCGCGGCCCTTCATGGTCAATGGCGAAGCCACCTGCACACCCGATTGGGAGCCATTGTTGCGCAAGGACGGCTCCTATCCGTCGGGTCACAGCGCGATCGGTTATGGCTGGGCGCTGATCCTCGCCCAATTGCTGCCCGATCGCGCGGCGGCGCTGGTCGCCCGCGGGCGCGCTTTCGGCGACAGCCGCCGTGTCTGCAACGTCCATTGGCTGAGCGATGTCGAAGAAGGGCGCGTGACGGCGGCAATGACGGTCGCGCGGCTCAATGCCGATCCTGCCTTCCTTGCCGATCTGGACACGGCCCGCGCGGAATTGCGGACCGTTCATGCCCTGCCGCACGGGTGCGAGGCGGAGGCAGGCGCGCTTGCTCTCGTCCGCTAAACCCGCTCGAAAGTCTTACTGGAGTTCACGCCACCATGAGTGATGACATTGTACCACGTATCCATCCTTTGCCGCGCGCCGAATGGACGGACGACGCGCGCGAAGTCTTCGCCTTCTGGGGCGAGCCCAATTCGTGGGAGGAAGGGTCCAAGACCAACGTCATCATGGTCATGGGCAACCACCCGGACCTGGGAAAGGCATTCAACGTCTGGGGCAAGCATCTGTTGATGTCGAACACGCTGTCGACGCACCAGCTGGAGCTGATCATCCTGCGCGTGGCCTGGCTCGTGAAGTCGGCCTATGAATGGCACAACCATGTCGGCTACGGTCTCAATGCCGGCCTGACGCTCGAACAGATCGCTGCCATCCGCACCTTTCCCGAAGGCGGCGAGTGGACCGCCGAGGATACCATCATCCTAGGCTCCGTCAGCGAATTGATCGACAACGGCACGCTCAGCGACGCGACATGGAATGCGCTCAGCGGCTTTCTGAACAAACAGCAGCTGATGGATCTGGTCTTCTCGATCGGACATTATGTCATGACCAGCTGGGCGCTTTCGTCTTTCGGTGTCGAGATCGAGGGCGGGGCGGACCGGATCGGCTTCGACCTGAGGACCAGATCAGGCAATATCCCGGGCAAGTCCTACAAGCCGGGCGAAGCAGAGAACTGGACCGACACACGCGGCTATTGAGGGGTATCGTGCCGACGATATCGGGCGGCGCCATCCGCTTTTCCCGATTGTCCGGCCCGGCGCGGGCGCTACGCATCGGGCTGAACCATCCGCGCCAGTCGAGGACAAGAGATCATGGCTACCGACATCCTGCTTCCCAAGCTCGGCTTTTCGATGACCGAGGCCCAGATCGCCGAATGGCTCGTCGCCGATGGCGCGGAAGTGAGCGAAGGCGATCCGCTGTACCTACTTGAGGCGGACAAATCGACCAACGAGGTCGAAGCGCCGGCATCCGGTACGCTGCGGATCATCGCGGAAGTCGGCGAGACCTACGAAGTCGGGACCGTGCTCGGTCGCATCGAATAGCGACATGACGTTGCGCGTCGGGATCATCAGCGCGGGCTGGGGCGCGTTCGCGCATTTGCCCGCCTGGCGTGCCATCCCCGGCGTCGAAGTGACCGCGATCTGCACCGCGCATGAGGACACGGCCCGCGCTGCGGCCGACCGGCTGGGCATCGCGCGACCGTTCTGGGATGCCGCCGCGATGTGCGCGGACCCGGAGATCGACATCGTCGATTGCGGCACGCGCCCGTCGCTGCGCAAGGCGATGGTGCTGGCGGCCCTGGCTCATGGCAAGCATGTCTACAATGCCAGCCCGCACGCCCCCGACTGGCAGGGCGCGCTGGAGATCGACGCGGCGTGGCGCGCGGCCGGCAGCGTTGGCGTGGTCGATGCCTTCTCGCAGTGGATTCCTGCGCATCGTCAGATGAGTGCGATGGTCGAGCAAGGCTATCTCGGGCGTCCGCTCGGCGGCACCTGCCATTTCAACATTTCGCTGTTCAACCGCCCGTCGAAAAGCTTCCCCTATAACTGGTTCGGCCAGGCCGGGCAGGGCGTGAACGCCGTGCGCAACAATGGCAGCCATGCGCTCTACATGCTGCTGCACCTGTTCGGTCCGGTGGCCGAACTCGTCGCGGACGACAGCCAGATACTGCGCGAATGGGTGTTCGAGGATGGCGACCGCCTCAACCCCGCGACGACCGACTTCGCCAATGTCATCCTGCGCTTTGAAAACGGGCTGACGCTGCAGATGCAGATCAGCTGGAGCATGACGCTGCACGACGGCTGGTCGATCGATGTGTTCGGCGACAAGGGGCGGCTGGTCGCCGCGTCGCCGACCTTCCCGACGTCGCGCGATTGCACGCTGCATGGCGGGCAGCTCGGCGGCGGTCTCGCGCCGATCGCGGTTGCCGACGAATTCAACCACGCGCCCGGCATTGCGCTGGACTGGCAGAGCGATCCCCAACCGAGCTTTCCCATGGCGCTGTCGATGCAGCGCATGGTGGAGGCGATCCACGGTGGCCCACCACCGTCGCCCGATTTCGCCCGCGCGCTCGAGGTCGAGCGCATTCAGGAGGCGATCCGCCAGTCGAGTGCCGAGCGCCGCTGGATCACTATCGCCCAGATTATCTGAGGAGCTTCTGCCATGACCGAACCCTATGTCCGGCCCGACGTTCGCGCCTTTCTCGACATGATGGCGGCCAATCCACGGCCCGCCTTCACTGCCGAATTCCTCGCCTCGATCCGGGGTCTGAAGATGACGCCGGAAATGTCGGCGGACAAGCCGGTCGGCGATCTGGGCGAGATTCGTGACCTCGTGATGCCCGGGCCGGGCGGCGATATCGCACTGCGGCTGTTCGATCCGCGGGCCGAGCGTCATGCGGGGCCCGTCGTCATCTTCTATCACGGCGGTGGCTATGCCGCGGGGAGCATCGATTCACACGCCGGACTGGCGGCGGAGATTGCGCGGCAACTCGACCTGCCCGTGGTGTCGGTCGAATATCGTCTCGCGCCTGAAAACCCCTGGCCAGCGGCGCCCGATGACGGGGAGGCGGCGGCGCGCTGGATCGCGGAAAACGGCGCCGCGTTCGCGCGCGACTTTACCGGCCTGATCCTGTGCGGCGATAGCGCGGGCGGCAATCTGGCGATCGTCACCGCGCTGGCGCTGCGCGACGCGCCGGCGGCGCTGCCGGTGATCCTGCAACTGGCGATCTATCCGGCGGTGGACCATAGCCGCACCTATCCCTCGGGCACCGCCTTTTCGGTCGGCTATGGGCTGGATGGTGCCGACATGGCGTTGTTCGACCAGCATTATGCCGCCGACAAGAGCCACCAGCGCAACTCGCCGCTGCTCGCCGATCAGCACGGCATGCCGCCGACGGTGGTCGTCACGGCGGCGCTCGATCCGTTGCGTGACGAAGGCCGGGCCTATGCGTCCGCGACCGCGCTTTCCGGAGTGCCGACGGTGTTCCACGAAGCGGTCGGTACGATCCACGGCTTTGCCGGCTACCGCCGCGCGATCCCGTCCGCACAGGCGGATGTCGATGCTTTTCTCGGCCTTGCGAAGGCGATGCTCAGCGCCCGGTGAAGCTCGGCTTGCGCCGCTCCTTCAACGCCGCAATGCCCTCGCGGTGGTCGGCGCTGCGCACGCTGAGCGATTCATAGGCGATCCCCGCCTCCATCACCGCGCCGGCAATGCGCTTCAGCTCCATGTTGGTCAGGACCTTGGTCCAGCGGATCGCATTGGTCGCGCCGTCAAGCAGGCGATGGCAAAAGGCATCGACCGCATCGTCGAGCTGGTCGGCGGGCAGGCAATGGTTGATCAGGCCGATATCCGCGGCCTGTCGTGCGGTCAGCGGATCGCCGGTCAGCAGATATTCCTTCGCGCGGGTCAGCCCGATGCGCTGCGCCCAGATGACCGCACCGCCATCGCCCGCGACCAGGCCGATGCCGACATGGGGATCACCGATCTTCGCGCCTTCCGACGCGAAGATCACGTCGCACAGCAGTGCGATACTGGCACCGAGCCCGATGGCATGGCCGTTCATGCGGCACACCACCGGCTTTTCGATATCGAGCAACGCGAAGACGATGCGCTTGGCCTGCCGCGCCTCATGGTCGAACAGCTGCGGGTTGGCGGCGTTATGCTCCATATGCGCGATGTCGCCGCCGGCCGAAAACGCCTTGCCGCTGCCGGTCAGCAGCACCACGTCCGACCCCGCATCGGCACCCGCGAAGGCGAGCGCGCCGGGCAGTTCATCATGCAGGTCCAGGTTCACCGCATTCAGCGCCTCGGGGCGGTTCAGCGTCACTGCCAGCAGGCGACCACGGCGTTCGAGCAGAATGGTCTTGAACTCGGGCAGGTCCATCGGGAGCGTCTCCTTGTGCTTGGAAAGCGCATACCACGCGGGGGCGATATGAGAACGCCGCCCCGGCGATAGCTCTTGTACGACGCCCACACCGCAGGTCTATTTCGCGCCGAGGAGAGATTTGATGAGCGCGTTCGACGAGACGTTTGACTGGGTGGTGGTCGGCAGCGGGGCAGGATCGATGGCCTCGGCCCTGGTCATGCGCAAAGCGGGAAAGTCGGTTCTGATCCTCGAGAAATCGGCGTTCATCGGCGGTACGACGGCCAAGTCCGGCGGCGTCATCTGGGTCCCCAACAATCGCTTCCTCAAGGCCGATGGCGAGCAGGACAGCGTCGAGGCGGGCATCACCTATCTCGATGCGGCGTGCGCCGATCTGCCTGGCTCGGGGCACGAAAAGCGACTGGCCTACGCCAATCAGGCGTATCGCATGATCGATTTTCTCGTCGACCAGGGTGTCGAGCTGGAACGCGGGTCGAAATTCTGGCCGGATTATTATGACGAGCTTCCGGGCGGCTGCAAGACCAGCCGGACCGTCGTGGCCAAGCCTTTCGACAAGAAGGAGCTCGGACCGTGGGCGAAGAAGCTGCGCAAGGGATTCCTCGAAGTGCCCGTGCGGCTCGATGACGGGATGAAGCTTGCTTATGTCCGCAAGGATCCGGCCCTCAAGAAGGTGCAACGCAACCTCATCTTCAAGACGATCTGGACGCGGCTGACCGGCAAGCATTTCGTCACCGCCGGCGCGGCATTGCAGGGGCGCATGCTCAAGGTGGCGGTCGCTGCCGGGGTCGAGTTCCGCACCGAGGCACCGGTGTCGGAGCTGGTGGTGGAGGACGGCGCGGTGTCGGGCGTGATCGCGATGATCGACGGCGCTCCGCGGCGGATCGGCGCGAAGCTGGGCGTGCTCGTCAACGCCGGTGGTTTTGCGCAAAATCAGGCGATGCGTGACGAATATATGCCGGGTACGCAGGCGGCATGGTCGCAGACCAACGAGGGCGACACGGGCGACCTGTTCCAGGAGATGGCGCGGGTCGGCGGAGTGCTCGCGCAGATGGACCAGATGGTCGGATATCAGACCACGCTGTCGCCCGGTTGGGAGGACGCCTATATCAGCCCGCCGGCGCAGAGCCTGACCGGTAAGCCCCATGCGATCCTCGTCGATCGATCGGGCGTGCGCTACATGAACGAGGGCGGTTCCTACGAACTTTATTGCCAGACCATGCTGGAGCGGAACAAGTCGGTTCCCGCCGTTCCCAGCTGGGCGATCCTCGATCGGCAATATGTCGAACAGTATCAGGTCGCCGGCAAATGGATCGACAAGAAGGTACCGCAAGGCTGGGACGCGGGGTATCTCCACAGCGGTGATACGATCGAGGCTCTGGCGGCGAGTATCGGCGTCGACGCGGCGACCTTGAAGGCGACGGTCGAGCGTTGGAACGGCTTTGTCCGCAACGGTCGCGACGAAGATTTTCATCGCGGCGAGCGCGTCTATGACCAGTGGCTGGGTGACCCTTATCACGCGCCGATCCGGGCCCTGGGCACGATCGAGAGGGGCCCCTTCTATGCGGTCCCGGTCGTGCCAGGCGATGTCAGCACCTATGGCGGCGTGGTCACCGACGTCCACGGCCGGGTCGTGAACGCCCATGGCGCGCCGATCGCGGGGCTCTACGCGACGGGCGTGTCGACCGCGTCGGTGATGGGCGGCGTGTATCCGGGTGCCGGGGCGAGCATCGGTCCCTCGCTGACCTTCGGCTACGTTGCCGCCAAGCACGCGGCGGGGCTTGATAACCAGCTATGACTACCGGGTTCGATGCCGCGCAGCTTGAAGCGGACGGTTGGACATTGCTGTCGGGCACCCATTTCCACGAGGCCGCGGGGCCTTACTGGGTGCGCCACGAGAGCGGCCAGCGCATCGTCGGGCTACTGGGGCAAGAGCGGCATGGCAACGGCTATGTCGGGACGATTCATGGTGGCGTATTGACCACCTTTGCCGACATCGCGCTCGGCATGGGCGTGGTCGACGCCGCCGACACCCGGGACTGCGTGACGCTGCAGCTCCAGATGCAGTTCGCCGCCACCGCGCCGATCGGAAGCTTCCTCACCTGCCGGCCCGAGCTCGTGCGCCGCACGTCGCAAGTCGTTTTCATGCGCGGGTTGATCATGACAGGCGACCGTACCGTTGCCGCGGCGGATGGCATCTGGAAGCTGCTCGGGCCGGAGAAGCTGGCCGCGATCCGCTGACGACCCCTGACATAATTATACAGGGTGCGACGGGGTAATTTTGTCAGTAGCGGATTGGGTCGGGTGGAGGCGCCAACAGCGGCGTTTTCGAGCCTGGGAAGCGCGTGCCGAGCGCCCGCCCGGCACATATCGCCGGGGCGTGGTTGACCTCGCATCGGCCCCGACCGAAGAGATCGGGGTATTCATTTTCGAGGCGGGAAACCCATGGCAGACCTCAGCAACAGTCCGGTGCCGAGCGCCGACACGCTGGTTGATATCTATCGGCGGATGCTCCGGATCGAGCGCAACGACGATGCGATCCGCAAGGCCGTCCGCCTCGGGCGGTTGACCATGCCCTATTATTCGGCGCGCGGTCAGGAAGTGATCCCGTCGGCGATTTCGGCATTGCTCCAAAAGGACGACCAGATCTGCACGATCTACCGCGGCATCCAGGACATGGTCGCCAAGGATATGCCGCTGCGCCCGTTATGGGCCGAGATCGCCGGCCGGGTCGACGGCACCTGCAAGGGCAAGGGCGGCCCGATGCACCTGACCCATCCCGAGAGCGGCGTGATGGTGACGACCGGCGTGGTCGGTTCGTCCATGCCGATCGCCAACGGCTTGGCCTGGGCGGCAAAGCTCGACGGCAGCAAGCGCGTAGCGATCGCCTATTTCGGCGACGGCGCGTCGAACATCGGCGCGTTCCATGAGAGCCTGAACCTGGCCTCGGTGTGGAAGCTGCCGGTGGTCTTCGTCTGCGCCAATAACGGCTTCGCCGAGCACACCCGCTATGAGAACGCGACCTCGGTCGACCAGATATCCAAGCGCGCGGCCGGTTACGGCATGCCGGGCTATACCGTCGATGGCAACGACCCCGAGGCGATGTACGCCGCGGCACATACGGCCATCACGCGCGCGCGCGACGGGGAGGGGCCGACCCTGCTCGAATGCATCACCTACCGGTTCATGGGCCATGTCCTTGGCGACGACGATTTCTACATGACCAAGGAAGAAAAGGCCGCGGCGATGGCGGACGATCCGCTGCCCAAATTCCGCGCCAGGCTGATCGAACAGGGCCATGCGAGCGAGGAGCAGCTCGCCAAGCTGCAGGCCGATATCGAGGCCGAGATTCTGGACGCCCAGGAATTCGGCATGGCCAGCCCCTATCCGTCGGCCGACGAACTGCGTCGCGACATCTTTGCCGAGGAGATCCCCGCGTGAGCGAGATGGTCAAAATGAACGGCCTGCAGGCCATCAACGCCGCGATGTTCGAGGCGATGGAAGCCGATCCCAAGGTGCTCGTGCTGGGCGAAGACATCGCCGACCGCGAAGGCGGCGGCGTGACCGGCACGATGCGTGGGCTTTCGACAAAATTCGGCGATCACCGCGTCTGCACGACGCCGATCTCGGAACAGGCGATCATCGGTGCGGCGATCGGCGCGGCGATCAACGGCTACAAGCCGGTCGCCGAGATCATGCTGATGAACTTCACCACCGTCGCGATGGACATGATCTTCAACCATGCCGCCAAGTTGCGCTTCATGTCGGGCGGGCAGACCAGCGTGCCGATGGTGATCCGCACCTTGACCGGCGCCGGCTGGCAGACCGCGGGCCAACACGCCGACCATCTCGAAGGCTGGTTCGCCCATGCTGCGGGCATCAAGGTCGTGTGCCCTTCGAACCCGGCGGACTACAAGGGCCTGCTGTTGTCGTGCATCCAGGATCCCGACCCGTGCCTGTTCGTCGAGACCGGCGGCACGCTGTTCGTGCCGGGCGAGGTCGCGGTCGACCAGGGGCCGATCCCGCTGGGCAAGGCGCGCGTCGTGCAGGAAGGCACCGACGTCACGATCATCAGCTATTCGACGATGATGCTGCGTTGCCAGATGGCGCTGGCGGGTATCGCCGAGGCGGGCATCTCGGCCGAGCTGATCGACCTTCGCACGATCTCGCCCTGGGACAGGGAAACCGTGCTCGCCTCGGCCGCCAAGACCGGCCGGGTGGTGATCGCACATGAAGCGGTGCGCAATTTCGGACCAGGTGCCGAAATCGCCGCGACCATCAACGAGGAACTGTTCGGCCAGTTGAAGGCGCCGGTGCGCCGGCTCGGCGGGCCGTATTCGCCGGTGCCCTTCTCCAAGCCGCTCGAGGACGCGTTCCTCGTGTCGCCCGAAACGGTCGTGGCGACGGTCAAGGCGTTGATGGGGTGAAGGGACGGGGGAGAGGCGAGCGCGCTCGCCTCTCCCGAACATCAGCTATCGCGTCTCATCGTACGACGACCCGTACGCGTCCCAGATTCTGGATGCGGGCGTAAGGCGTTTTGACATCGCCGCTTCGTTGCGAGGCGACGCGCAGGGCCGGGAAATAGGTGTCGGCCTTGGTAAAGCGATAGCTTTGGGTCAGCGTCAGGCGGACCTTGGGCGCCGCGAGCTGCGCTTTCACCGGGAACGTGCCGCGACCGTCGAAATCCCATTCCGCCGAGACGATCCGGCCCGTGCCCGGCGGTGCGGCGATGATCGCGGTGAAGGTCACCGACTGGCCTGGCTTGGCCACCGCCCTGGCATGGCCGTTGGCCATGACGGTCACAACCGGCTGGATGCCCCTGCGCGCTGCGGCGGTGGCGGGGACGATGACCTGGCCATTGTCGATTTTGTAGGCCGTGCTCGCCGGCGGTGCGACGCCCTTTTCCACCCATAGTGACAGATCACGCAACGCCTGTTGCAGCACGCCGAGATAGCTGACGGTGCGGGTCGGATCTTCCTGCCGGGCGCTGTCGCCGTGAAGCGCGTGGTCGGTGTACCAGATGCGGAAGTTCGCATCGGTAGCGGCGCCCAGATTTGCCTCGACACGACGACGGTACCAATCGCCCTGCCATGGCATCGCCTCGCGATCCCACAGGTTCTCGACCAGGATCATCTTGCCCTTGAACTTGCCGATCATCGGCGGCTGGCCGAACGGTCTGCCCGTGGTTGCCGCGGTGAATAGCGGCCCGAGCAGGAAGGCGCGCTGCGGGTAGAGCGGCTTGCCGTCGCTCCCGCGGAACTGGTTCCATTCGGGATAGCCCGCATCGGCCGGCGGTACCTGGTGCCAGTGATAGGTCTCGGCGGCGAGGAAGTTGGAATTGTCGACCCGCACGCCGTCACCGGCCTTGATCCTGGCCGCCACCGCGTCATCGACCACGCCGAGCACGACCACGTCGCCGACGATCCGCGCGACGGTCAGCCGCTGGTCCGAGGCCGCGCCGGAATTCACGATCAGGTCGCCGCCGAGGAAGAAGACCTTGGGCGGCACACTGGAGAGGCGGAAAGCGACCACACGTTGCCCGGCCGCGCCGTTCAGCGCTTCGAACGCGTTGTCGACATTGGCGGTGCCGTTGGTGACCCGCGTGTCGAGCTTGAGCCGCGCGGCTTCCAGCGCGGTGATCGGCGCCGTGACGGCGGCATCATGCTGCATTCGATAGCCGTCGAACGACTTGGGATCGTCGAAGCCGAGATAGCCGGGCTTGGTCCAGAAATCGGTGAAATATTTGGGATCCGCCTGCAGCATCCCGCCATAGAGCGCGGCAAAGCCGTGGATGCCCATCGTCCGATATCCGAACCATGACGGCGTCGGGAAACCCATCTTGGTCACTTCGCGCAGCACCGATGCCTGCTCGGCGCTGAGCCCCGCATAGGGATCGCCGCTGCCGCCCGGCTCGACCGCGTCGAGGATCTGCGGGAATTTGTCGTTGAGGATGCGCATCGCACGCAGCCGCACCGTGAACATGTTGGGCGGCGCCATCGGCGAGCCGAGGACGTAGGGCACGACGCCATCCCACACGCCTTGCGTATTCTCAATCGAGCCGATCGTGCGGAAGGCGCCGCCGCTGCCGCCATAGGCATAGCCAAAAGGACGCTTGCCGCCGTACATCGCCAGCGCGACGACACGCGAATAGCGCGCCGCCGCGGCATTGGCGCGATAGGCGGCAATAGTGAAATCGACCGCGCTGCCCGGCTTGCCGACCAGGTCGCGTCCGCCGCCATTGGTTTCGACGAAATAGGCACCTGAGGCGATCGAAAATCCGATCTGGTTCTCTTCGCCCATGGGCATTTTCTGTGCGAGATTCTCATCATCGGGCACGGGTGTAAAGTGCTGGAAGAAGTCGCCGCGATAGCGCGCCTTGTCGGGGAAATAGAAGGAGAAGCGTGTATCGGTGCCCTTGAAGCCGCCATGGACATAGCGGTGGCGCACCGGGGCATCGCGCCATTCGTCGACATCGATATAGGGCTCGCGGAACATGGCGTCCTCGGCGCCCGGTGCGGCTGCCGGTTGTTGCTGGGCCATGGACGGCATCGTCGCGACAAGCGCGGTCGTGGCCAGGCAACATGCCATCGTCAGAATTCTCATCGACGCTCTCCTGATCCGGGTTCAGCCAGCCTGAAGCAGCTGCCGTCCCGCTTGTTCTTCCCAATAGTCAGCGTCGCCACCCAGCACCGCGTTGAGTGTCGCGCGCTTCAGGAAGAGGTGGCACTGATGTTCCATGGTCAGGCCGATGCCGCCGTGGAGCTGGACCGCGTCCTCGGCGATCGCGCGATAGACGCTCGTCGCATGCGCCTTCAGTGCGCCGATCTCGTCGAGCGTCGCATCGGTATCGAGCGCGCGGTTCCAGAACAGCGCTTCCGCCGCCGACAGCCAGGTCTTCATATCGGCGACGCGGTGCTTGAGCGCCTGGAACAATGCGAGCGGACGATCGAACTGGCGACGCGTCTTGAGATAGTCGACGGTGAGTTCGAGGATGGCATCGGCGCCGCCAAGCGAGTCACCTGCCAGCGCGAATAGCAGGAGTGTTTGGATCCGTCGGCCCAGCGCCACTGCGGCATCGCCGGTCGCCAGCGTCACGCCGTCTCCGGTAATTTCGACATCGAACAGGCGCCGCGTCTTGTCCCATGTGTCGCGCGGGGTGACGGTCGCGCCGTCAAGTGGCACGAGCGCAACGCTATCCGCTGCCAAGACCAGAACATGGCTGGCACGATCGGCGTCGGGCACGCAGCCGAGGTTGCCCCCCGGCGACAGCGATGCGGTCATGATCTCGCCGCCCATCGCGCGGGCGAGCAGGTCGTCGCACCCGGGGCTGTCGCTGACGGCGCTCAGCGCTTCGATCACCAGCATCTGCGCGACCGCCGGGCCGGGGACGAGGGCGCGGCCCAATTCGGTATGGATGACCCCCATCGCCTCGCGCCCGAGTCCCAGGCCGCCCTGCGCCTCGGGCACGGCCATCATCAGCCAGCCCATCTCGGCGATCAGGCTCCAGCTCTTCTCGGCGTCGGGGGTAAGACCGCCCTCGCCAAAGGCCCGGCGCGCGGCACCCTGAAGCTCGGCGCGGGTCATCGTCATGGCCGCGCCTCCGTTACCCAGCTTTTCGGCTCACGCGGCATGCCGAGCAGGCGCTCGGAGATGATGTTGCGCTGTACCTCGTCGCTGCCGCCGGCGATCGTCCAGGCATAGCTGTTCATGAAATCGGCCATCCAGTTGCCCGTTTCCATGCCGCCGCCGAAGATGATCGGCTCATGAAATTGCGCCTCCAGGCCACCGATCCGCAGCCCGAGCGCGGTGAACTCGCGCAGCGTTCGCGAGTAAGACAGCTTGACCAGTGAAGCGTCGCCGACACGCTCTTCACCGGCGATGCGGTTGGCGAGGAATTGGTCCGCCAGCGCGCAGGTCGCGTCGATCCTGGTCGCCAGCCGGCCGACATCGCGCAGCAGGCCGACATCGCCGTCTCGTCCGTTGGCGCGGATCAGGCCGGCGATGCGCCACAAGGCCCCGCGCATCCGCGCGCCCAATTCGAGCAGCGTCAGCCCGCGTTCGGAGGACAAGGTCGATTGCGCGACGGCCCAGCCCTGGCCCTCGTCGCCGAGCCTGTTGCCGACCGGCACCTCGACATCGTCGAGAAACAGCTCGGCAAATTCCTCGTCGCCGTGGATCTGGTGGATCGGGCGCGCGGTGACGCCCTTCGTCTTGAGGTCGAGCAGCAGATAGGTCAGCCCGGCCTGCTTCGCACCTTCGTTGCTGGTGCGTACCAGCAACAGGCACTGGTCGGCGAACTGGCCCATCGTCGACCACAGCTTCTGCCCGTTGACGACATAGACGTCGCCGCGCCGCTCGGCACGGGTGCGGACGTTGGCGAGATCGGAGCCGGCATTGGGCTCGGAGAAGCCCTGGCACCAGATTTCGCCCTCGAGGATGCGCGGGATATAGCGCGCCTGCTGCTCGGCGCTGCCCCATTCGAACAGCGTGCTGGCGGCGTGATAGGTCGACATGAACGACAGCAGCAGGCGCGGCGTATCGGCGCGGGCAAGCTCCTCGTAGATTACCTTCTGCTCGGCGAGGCTGCGCCCACCGCCGGGCCACTGCGCCGGCCAATGCGGCACCGCATAGCCGCCCGCGGCGAGCGTGGCGAACCAGCTGCGCTGCACGGCGAGGAAGCCGGCATGCGTCGCACAGACGGCGCGCCAATCCCTCGGCACCGAGGCATCGAGCCAGGTGCGCACCTCCTGCCGAAATGTTTCAAGCGCGTCGGTCAATCCCGGCCTCCAAACGATCCCGAAGCTAGGCATTATTTCGGGCGCGGCCCGCAAGGCGTGCCGCCACATATCGGCGCGGCGATGCGTGGCTTACACGGCGATTTCGATCGTCTCGCCGACGATGCGCACTTCGAATGTGGCGATCGGATCGGTCGCCGGCTGGCTGAGCGCCTCGCCGGTTGCGAGATCGAACTTCGCACCATGGGCGGGGCAGGCGATCCAGCCATAGCGGACGCGGCCGCATTCGAGTGGCTGCTCCGCGTGCGAACAACGATTCTCGACCGCGAACAGCCGCCCCGCATGATGGACGATCATGATCGATCGGTTGCCGACCGTCACGGTTCGGGTGGTGTCGGGCGCGACATCGGCGACGGCGGCGACGGGTGTGAAGATGCGTTCGGCCATGAACCATTGTGCCGCGATTTCACCCGCGCGGATACGCGCAGCATATCACCACGGCGTTCTTTTGCGGGGCGGCCTGTTCGCCCCCTGTATTGTGGATTAGCCGTTACGCTCCGTCGCAGGGATACGAGCAGCCGCATGCATTTTGAATGGACCGACGAGGAAGTCGCCTTCCGCGAAAAGCTGCGCGCCTTTCTCGCCGCGACCTTGCCCGACGATTGGGAGCGCTTCTCGCAGCATGGCCCGGCATCGCCGGCGCTGACCGAATATGCGCGCGATTTCTGCGGCACGCTCGCACGCGAAGGGATGCTGACGCCGCACTGGCCCAAAGAGATTGGCGGCGACGGGCTTGATCCGTGGCACCAGACGATCCTCGCCGAGGAAATGTGGGTCGCCGGCGAGCCGCGCGGCGGGCAATATATGAACGTCAACTGGATTGGCCCGACGCTGATCCGCTATGGCTCGCCCGCGCAACGCGAACAATATCTGCCGCCGATCGTCGAAGGGCGGGCGCTGTGGTGCCAAGGGTTTTCGGAGCCGGGAGCAGGGTCGGACCTTGCGTCGCTGCGCACGCGGGCCGTGCTCCACGGCGACAATTATCGTGTCACCGGGCAGAAGATCTGGACCAGCTACGCCGGCCTTGCCGACACCTGTTTCCTGGTGTGCCGCACCAGCGACGACCGCAAGCGCGGCATCTCGATCCTGCTCGTGCCGATGGACACGCCGGGCATCACCGTTCGGCAAATCCCCTCACTGATCGGCGAGGGCGATATCCATGAGGTGTTCTTCGACGACATGGTCGTGCCGATAACCGCGCGGCTGGGCGAGGAAGGCGAGGCATGGTCGATCATCGCCTATTCGCTGACCAACGAACGGCTCGGCATCCCGCGCTACGCGCTGGCGCGGGCCGCGCTCGATCGGGCGGTGGCGGTGCTGAAAGGGCGGGACGAGTTTGTTGGCGAGGGTGTGAAGATTGAGGCAGCGCAGTGTCTTGCGTTGTGTGAGGCCGCGCGGATGGCAAGCTATGCGATCGTCAGCAAACGCGCGCACGGTGAAGCGATCGGCCCGGAATCCGCCTCGGCGCGCTTCGCAACAGTGATGGCCGAGCGGCGCGTGGCGGAGTTCGTCGTCGAATATCTGCCTGAAGCGCTTGCCTACGCGCATCCCTATCTGAAGATGCATCATCAGCGTGGGATCGTCGCGGGGATCGCGGCAGGCGCGGCGGAGATTCAGCTGAACATTATCGCCAGCGATGTGCTCTGTTTGCCACGGGAGCCGCGCTGATGGATCTCTCGCTAACATCCGACCAGATCGCGATCCTTGACGCGGTTGAATCGCTCGCCAAGCCATATGCAAGCCCGCCGCTGCACGACACCGGCCTCGCGCTGGTCAGCGATACGCTGGATCGGGAGCTTGCCGATGGCGGATTTCTCGATGTCGCGTTCGATCCCGATCTGGGGGCGCTCACCGCCGCTTTGGTGGTCGAGCGACTGGCGCGATTGCCCTTTGCGACCGAGGCGGCAGTAAGCGCGCTCGTGCGCCCGCTGTTCGCGGCGGAGATGCCACGGCCGCTCTGCCTCGTCGAAGCGCTTGGCACGACGCGTCCGATACGCTTTTTGAAACCAGGCGCGACGGTGGTCGTGGTGGGTAGGGATTCCGTGTCCAGCTTCGTCGCCAGCGCGGATCAGGTACGCAAAGAGGAAACTCTTTTCGCCTATCCGATGGCGACGTTGCTGGTCGATCCCACGACGGTAGTCATGGCACCGCATGACCTGTCTGCAGGCGAGGTAAAGACACGCTGGCGAATTGCGATTGCGGCAGAGGCGGCGGGCTTGCTCGCCGCGGCGCTGCAAAGTGTGACGAGCTACGTGACCGACCGCCATCAGTTCGGTCGCCCGCTCGCGACGTTCCAGGCGCTGCGTCACCGGCTATCCGAAGCTCAGGTACGCACGAACGGTACCTATTGGTTGGCGATGAAGGCAGCTGCCACGCTTGAAGCGGGCGATGCCGCGCTAGCCTTGTTGCATGCGCAAGAAAGTGCGCGGGCCTGCGTCTATGACTTCCACCAATTTCTGGGCGCGATGGGGATGACATTGGAGCATCCGCTGCACCTGTGGACCTATCGCCTCAAGGCGCTGATCGGCGAGTTGGGCGGACGCGGAGTGCAGGGTGCTGCCGCAGCGGACGCGGTCTGGTAGTGGGGTAGCTGTTCCCGCGCGTCGGCTATTTCTTCATGCGCCTATGGTTTCGATGAAGTCGTCCGTACTGGTCTTAAGACGTTCCAGATCCGTTGCGACCTGCGTGAAGATTTCGCTCAGCCGTGCCAGATTGTCTGTGACCTTGTGGGTGCGCTCGTTCACGTGACTCGCCAGGTCGCTCACGCTGTGCGCCGCGGTCGCCGTCTCGTCGATTGCGGCGGCGATTGAGGTTACCCGCTCGACCTGCGACTTCATCATGTCCATCATTTCATGGATCGCCTCGCGCGCCTCGACCATCGTGATCCGCCCGTCTTCATTTTTCGCCGCTGAGTTTTTATTAGCATTCTGGATGGCTGCGATGCGCGCTGCGATCTGATCGGTGGCGTGCGCGGTCTGCCCTGCAAGCGACTTAACTTCCTGTGCCACGATCGCGAACCCGCGCCCGGCGTCTCCGGCACGGGCGGCCTCGATCGTGGCATTGAGCGCCAGCAGGTTGGTTTGCCCTGCGATGTTGCGGATCATGTCCAGTACCGAGGCGATAGCGCCGATTTCACGGGAAAGATCATCGGCGGCCGTGCGGGCGGCATCGGCATCGACACTTGCCCGCTGCTCTATGGCGAGCACGATTACCATTCGGGATGCGACGGTATCGATCGTTTCGCTGAGCCCGGCGGCGATTTGGGCTGCATCGCGCATTGCATTTGCGGATTGTTGCGCAGCGTTGGCAACCTCCGCGACGTCACCCAGCATCACTTGCGAGCCCTTGATCGTCTGATCGGTCTCCTCGGACAGCAATTGCGCATTGGCCAGAGCGTGCTCGACCGATCGTGAAACAAGCTGTTGAAAGTTCTCAGCGCGGGACGTGCGATCGAGCGCGGCTACCTGACGCCGTAATTCTCCGATCTGCCACAGCAATATTTCGATCTCGTATGATGAAGCCTCCCGCACTGTATCGCACAGTCGTGAAATGTCCTCATCGGGAAGGTCGAGCGTGACCGCGATCCGCTTGGTGACGCGGCGTGATATCTCGTTGGTGCCAGCGACGATCATTGCGACCGAAACACCATGTTCTGAAATCATGCGCGCGCGTTGGCAGATCGCGTCGATCCATTGCGGCGAGAGCGCGCTGCTGAACTTGCGGCGGGCGTGCTCCAGCGCATCGGCGATCATCCGGTCGTTCTGCTCCGGTTGCTGGATCGGATCCTGGTTCATGCGTTGCGGCACTGTCGCGATGAAATCGCGCATGCTTTCGATGATGATCGGACCAGCGTGCTGCCAAAGCTCGATCAGATTGCGGGAGAATGCGCCACCGCGATCGTAAATCTTGAGGCGGATATCCACCTCTTCTCGCGGCATGCCCACAACGAGCTGAAGCGAAGTATCAGCCATAGCAGCTCACTCTCCGACTATTTTCTTATTTTCTTTCACGCAATGTTCCCCCCTGCAACGCCGCACTGACTTCCTGCGCGGAACGACAGTGGAACATCGCCCAGGCGATTCCCCTTTCGTTGTGGGGCTGCATGCGCGGAGCCGCGCCCCGCGAGGCATAGTCGCGCTACCTGGCAGATTTGCCTTCGCGTGCGAGCCACATCAGCTAACGGGTGGGCCGACCGGGAATAACGCAGGCCTTGCCCGCGCCCCGGCTCCGTCAGAAGCCGAGGTCGAGGATCTTGCCGTCGAAATTGCCGCCGAGCAGGTTCGTCGCGGCCGCCAGTTTCTCGGGCGCGACACCCTTCAGATGGCCGTCGATGATCCGGTTATAGTTGCTGATCAGCCCCTCGATATCCTTCGACAGGCGCATGAAATCGAAGCCTACGGCGTGCAGTCCTTTTTGCTGGATCGGGATGTTGGCATAATCCTGGCGCGGGATCGGGGGAAAATCCTGGCTGTCATAGGGGAGGACCTTCGGTTCCATCACCGTTTCGTGCGCGGCTCCTTCCGCGACGTGCGTCAGCGACCATAATTCGAACATGCAGCTTTCCGGGCCGAGCGGGCGAATGCGGTAGGCGGAGACGCTGGAGAACATCGGCAGCAGGAACGTGTTGGGGAACAGGAATTCGACCGCGTTGACCGGATCTGAGACCGCGACGGCGTTGAGGTCCGGCACGTTTTCGCCGCGCGCGCGCAATTGCTCGGTGATCTGGTGGTTGAGGATGCCGTACCACATCATCACCGCCTGTTGCGGATCCTCGGGCAGCTCGACATCGGCGAGTTGCCGCGCGATCTCGACTTCCTTTTCGTGGACCATCCCCGACATGCCTTCGCTGAGCAGCCCGAGATGCTTGATCTGCGCCTTGATATTGTCGCGCACGCTGAGGTTCGGATTGATCGGGACGCCGATCCCGCCGGTGTCCATGCCGTACATCGCATTGTAGAGCATCGGTGCGGCCTGTTGCAGCTGAGGATGCGTACGCATCACGTGATAGCCCTCCATGAAGGCTTCCATCGCGACCTTCCAGTTGGCTGGCAGCACCGTTTGGTACCACCATTCGGCGCGCAGATTGCCGACGCCATGCGCTTCGAGCCGGTCGGCGACCGGGCCGATCGTATCGCGAAAGGACGGCGCGTCGTCATCGAGGTTGATGAACGCGCAACCGCCCCAAGTCTCGACCCGACAGGCCCTGAGCGCAAGGTCGGCGGGATCGAGCTGATCCTCGCTGAACATGTGCCGACCATAGACGAAGGTGTTCTTTCCCTCGATGTTCCAACGCCAGCCATGGAAGGGGCAGATGAATCCCGGCGTGTTGCAATTGCCATGGCCGCCTTCGTTGACGAACGGCACGCCGCGATGGCGGCAGGCATTGTGAAACGCCTTCACGCCGTCCTTCGTGCGCACGACGATCACCGACCTGCCCAGATTGGTATATTCCACCCAATCGCCAATCTCGGCGATCTGTTCCAGCCGGCACGCCATCTGCCAGACGTGCGGCCAGAGCCGTTCGGTCTCCAGCGCGTAGAATTCCGCATCGAAATAACGCGGGGTCGAGATCCGCTCGGGATTCTCGACTGCGAACGGAACGGGTCGCTCCGTGTCCATGATACCCATCGCGCACCTCTCGTTTCAGCTTTGCGCGGATGATAAGTGCCCCGCCGACTCAGACAAGCGAACAGTCGAACGCCCCCGCGATATCGCCGCACCGATACGCCGAACCCGATTGGAGATCGGCCCGCCCCGCCCCTATCGTTGCTCCGCAGCAGGGCGAGGAGCATCCCGATGACCGATACCGACGCGATGGCCGAGATCGTCGCCCATCACCACATCCGTCATTGCATCGTTGCACTCGCCCGTGGCGAGGATCGGCGTGACGCGGCGATCATCACCAACTGCTTCTGGCCGGATGCGGGGGTCAATTTCGGCATCTTCGTCGGATCGTTCGACGAGTATCTGGCATGGGTCGTGCCCGGCGCAGACAGTATTCCGGTCACGCTGCATACGCTGGGGCAGAGCCTGATCCAGCTGCGCGGGGCGTCGGCGACGGTGGAAACCCACGTCACCGCCTATCACCGCATCGACGTCGGCGAGGCCGAGCATGATGTGATCCTGGTCGGGCGCTACCTCGACCAGATGGAGCAGCGCGACGGTAGTTGGCGCATCGCCAAGCGCACGATGGTCTATGACTGGACGCGCGATCTCGGCGTGTCGGTCGACTGGTCGCAGGGGCTGTTGGGCATGCCGTTCCTTCGCGGCAAGCCGGTCGGCGCCGCGCATGGTGACATGAGCGAGATATTCTTCGGCTGAGGCCGGCGGCCAATCAACTCGGAACGTTGGGTGGCCGCAAATTGGTTAGAGGGCGGCGATAGGACAGATCGGATTCGTCCCGCGTGGCAATGCCGTTGAGGTCGATGCCGGCTATGTCGCCGAACGGGATCGGCATGGTCGGCAGCAGGCCCGAATATTCGATCACCGTGCTGCGCACAGCGACCTTCCATTGGCCATCGCGGCGCTCGAAGCGGTCGATATAGCGCCCGCCTGCGAGCCAGTTGCTGTCGTCGCGATTGCGCGCGGCGAAAAGATAATAGGTCTCGGTGTGCGCGGTGTCGCCGTCGAGATCGCAGCTGTGGTTAAGCAGCACATGATGCGTCGCTGACTGGCCATGGTCGTGCAGTTCGCGGGCCCAGTCGTAGAGCGCTGCGGGCTGGCCGACGAACGGGCCGGCGGCGATCTCGGCGTCGGGGTGGAAGGCGGACAGGAAGGCGTCGCGATCGAACCGGTCCATGCCGCGGGCGAAGCGGGTGAGCGCGTCGAGAATATCCTGGCGATCGAGCAATTCGCCGAGGCGGGCATTATTGGCGGTCATCACACGGTCTCCTGAATGGGACGCCAGATCGGCGAACCGCGCTGTTCGCGCAGCGACGGGATGATCTTACCGTCGATATCGGTGACGCCATATTGCTGCGCCAGTTCGGCGGTGATGAAGGTGCCGCCCGAATGCCGCATCATCGTCTCGTCGCTCGCCAACGCGGCGATCACGCGACCGGGAAATTCGGGCGAGCAGCCGATCAGCGGGTTGGTCACGATGCTCGCCTTCATCGCCGGATTGTTGGCGATGTTGCGTTCGGCGCGCTCGGTGAAGGTCAGGCCCTGCCACAGCGAGATCGAACCGACATTGTGAGGCAAAAGCTCGATCGCCATGTCGCGCGCCATGCGATCGACCGCCGCCTTGCAGGTGCCGAACACGACGCCATAGGTGTAGGTGACGCCGACATAGCCCGAGATGACGACGATCAGGCCCGATTTCTGCGGCGTCATGATCTTCGCTGCATGCCATGCCGCGACGAAGTTCGATCGCACGCCGACATCGACCATTTCCCAGTTGGACAACGGCTTCTCCCAGAAGCTGCCGGGCTCGGTAAGGTCCTCGGGCAGGGCGAAGGCGTTGTTGACGAGGATGTCGAGCCGGCCCTGTTCGCGGGCGACCTGTTCGAACAAGGCGGCGACCTGATGATCCTCGGCATGATCAACCTGTACGGCAATTCCCTTGCCGCCGCGCCGGTCGCATTCCGCCGCCGTTTCGCCAACCGTGCCGGGCAGCGGGTGCGCGCCCGCGCTCACTGTGCGGCCGGTGACGTAGACCGTCGCGCCGGCCTCCGCGAGAGCGATGGCGACTCCCTTGCCGATCCCGCGACTGGCGCCGGTAACGACCGCGACCTTGCCGGTAAGTTCACCCATCCTGTCGTGCTCCCGTCGAAAGTTCTGCCAGTATCGCGTCGGTATCCGCGCCGAGCAGCGGTGCGGGGCCGGCGATCCTGCCTGGCGTTTTGGAGAAGGTCGCCGGAATGCCGGGAAATCGCACCGGACCTTGTGCGCTGTCGACCGTCTCGAAAAAGCCGACTGCGTTCAGATGTTCATTGTCGAACAATTCGTCGGGAGTTCGTAGCGGGGCCGCCGGCACGCCGATCGCGCGCAACAGGTCCAGCCATTGCTGCGTCGTCCGCGAGAGGAACGTTTCGCCCAGCAGGCCGTACATCCGGTCGATCTGCTTCGCGCGCTGCGCCAGCGTCGCCATGTCGGGGCCGGCCCAGGTGGGTTTCACCGCATCGACGAAGGCGTTCCAGTGCCGGTCATTGTAAACCAGCGCCGAAATGTAGCCGTCGCTGGTCTTGTATGGCCGCCGGCCGGGCGCGACCACGCGCGGATAGATGGCGGGGCCGAGTTTCGGCTCGAACATCGCGCCATTGGCATGTTCGACCAGCATGAACGAGGCCATCGTCTCGAACATGCCGACCTCCACTTCCTGGCCCTCGCCGGTGCGTTCGCGGTGGAACAGCGCCATGGTGGTCGCGTACAGCGCGGTCAGCCCAGCGACCTTGTCGGCGACGATCGTGCCGACATAGCTCGCCTCGCCGGTTAGCATCTGTTGCACCGCCGCCAGGCCGCATTCGCCCTGGATCGTGTCGTCATAGGCGGGTTGGTCGCGCTCGGGCCCATTGCGGCCATAGCCGTAGCAATTGGTGTAGACGATCGACGGGTTGACCGCCGCGACCGCGGTATAGTCGAAACCGAGCTTGGCGATCGCCTTGGCGCGCATCGAATGGATGAACACGTCCGCATCGGCGACCAGTTCGCGCAGCGTCGCCTTGCCCTCTTCGCTGCGCAGATCGAGAACGATGCTGCGCTTGCCGCGGTTGACGTTGACGAACACGCCGGCCAGCCCATGCGCCGGCCCGACCGAGATGTAGCGCGCGTCGTCGCCGGCCGGTGGCTCGACCTTGATCACGTCGGCGCCCATGTCGGCCATGATCTGCGTGGCATAGGGCCCGAACACGACACTTGTCAGATCGACGACCTTGATGCCGGACAGGGGGCCGTGGCCCGCCTTGCTCTCCATGTAACGCTCCTTGTGGACGGCATCCGGCTAGGGCAATGCAGCGAACGAATCCATTCGCTGGAGCGATATGTCGACGGCGCCGCGTTGTGGCGGGGTCAGGCGACTGCTAGCCGCGGCGCTCCTTTTCCTCGCCATACAAGGTCGAAGCCCGTGGATTTCGCCTTCACCGAAGACCAGCAGAATATCCGCGATGCGGTGCTGAAACATTGCGCCCAATTCTCAGATGATTACTGGCTGGAGCGCGACCGCGAGGGTGTCTACCCGGCGGACTTCCACAAATCGATGGCCGATGCCGGGTGGCTCGGCGTGGCGATGCCCGAGGCCTATGGCGGTGCGGGGCTCGGCATCACCGAGGCCGCGATCATGATGCAGGCGGTAGCCGAGGCGGGCGGCGGAATGACGGCGGCCTCGACCATTCATGGCCCGGTGTTCAGCATGGAGCCGATCGAGCTGTTCGGCACGCCGGAACAGAAGCAGCGCATGATCCCGCCGATCCTGTCGGGCGTTGAAAAGATGTGCTTCGCGGTAACCGAGCCCAATACCGGGCTCGACACGACGAAGCTGAAGACCCGCGCCGAGCGGGTCGCGGGCGGATACCGCGTCAATGGCGAGAAAATCTGGATCACCAACGCGCACGTCGCCGACAGGATGATGCTGCTCGCGCGCACCACGCCGCTCGATGCGGTCAGCAACAAAACCCACGGGCTTTCGCTGTTCTACACGAAGCTCGACCGCGAAAAGATCTCGCACCAGCTGATCCCCAAGATGGGCCGCCATGCTGTGGGATCGAACATGCTGTTCATCACCGACCTGTTCATTCCCGGGGAAGATTTGATCGGTGAGGAAGGGCAGGGGTTCAAGATCATCCTGAAAGGGTTGAATCCCGAACGCATCCTGCTTGCGGCGGAGGCGGTCGGCATCGGCCGTAACGCGATCAAGCGCGCGGCGCGCTATGCCCGCGAACGCATCGTGTTCGATCGGCCGATCGGAATGAACCAGGGCATCCAGCACCCGCTGGCCAAATGCTGGGCACAGCTGGAAGCCGCCAATTTGATGGTGATGCAGGCGGCGACCAAGTTCGACAAGGGTGAGGATTGCGGGGTGGAAGCCAATGCCGGCAAATATCTGGCGGCCGAATTCGCCTTCGAGGCGTGCCACACCGCGATGCTGACGCTGGGCGGGATGGGCTACGCGCAGGAATATCATGTCGAGCGGCTGCTGCGCGAAGTGCTGATCCCGCGCACCGCACCGGTCAGCCCGCACATGATCCTGAATTTCATCGCCGAAAAGGTGCTGGAGTTGCCGAAGAGTTACTGAGTTCCGTACCCGATACCAATTGCAGGGAAACCGATGCCGATGCCCGATACGCCGCCGATCAAGATGCGTTCCTGGCTGTTCGCGCCGGGTGATAGCGAGCGCAAGATGACCAAGGCGGTCGAGGGCACGGCCGATATCGTGCTGTTCGATCTCGAAGATGCGGTCGCGACCGAGAACAAGCCACTCGCGCGGCAAGTCGTGCATGATTTCCTCAAGGCGAACGAAGCGCAGCGCGCGCGCATCTGGGTGCGCGTGAATCCGCTCGATGGACCGTACACGTTGACTGATCTCGCGGCGATCATGCCGGCGCATCCCGGTGGGATCATGCTGCCCAAGGTTTACGGACGGCAGGATGTCGAACTGCTCGATCATTACCTGTCGGCGTTCGAGGCTGCGCACGGCATTGCGGTCGGATCCACACCGGTGATCGTGCTCGTCACCGAAACTGCGGAGGCGATGTTCCACACCGGCGATTACAAGGGCGCGCCGCGGGTCGTCGCGCTGACCTGGGGGGCGGAGGATCTTGCCGATTCGATCGGTGCGAGTTCCAACCGCAACCCCGATGGCAGCTACGGCTTTACCTATGAGCTTGCGCGGAGCATGTGTCTGCTCGGCGCGGCAACGGCGTGCGTCACCGCGATCGAGACGATCCAGGGTGATTTCCGCGATCTCGATACGCTGAAGGCACGCGCCGAGAAAGTACGGCGCGATGGTTATCGCGGGATGCTGGCGATCCACCCGGCGCAGGTCGACGTGATCAACGCCGCCTTCACGCCGACTGCGGAGGAGGTAGCCGAAGCCCAGGCGATCGTCGATATCTTTGCCGCCAACCCCGGCGTCGGCGCGATAGGTTACAAGGGCGGCATGCTCGACCGGCCCTATCTGTCGCGCGCCGAGCAATTGCTGCGGCAGGTTCGGGGCGCATGATGATCGACCTCGCGCGGTATCTGAGGCGCGGCGACCGGATCGTTTTCGGTCAGGCCTGTGGTGAGCCGACCACGCTGGTCGAGGCGCTGATCGCGCAAGGGGCGGGAATCGGCGATCTGTCGGCGTTCATCGCGACGAGCTTTTCCGGGCTCTTCACGCCCGAGACAGCGGATAGCTTCGCACTGTCGAGTATGGGCGCGATCGGTGCGCTGCGAAGCATGACCAAGGCCGGCAAGCTGCAGGTGATCCCGGTGCATGTCAGCCAGGTCGGCCCGTTGATTACGGCGGGCACGATCGGCTGCGACGTGGCGATGATCCAGGTCAGCCCGGCCGACGCCGATGGCAATCATAGCTGCGGGCTGATCAGCGACTATGTCCGCGCCGCGGTGGACAAGGCGCGCGTCGTGATCGCCGAGGTCAACGAGTTGGTGCCCTGGACGCCCGGCGAAACCATCGCGGCGTCGGCGATCGACGTGGCGGTGCAGGTATCGCGCGCACCGGTGGAGGTCGCCGCGGGCGAGGTCACCGACACCGACGAGGCGATCGCGCGCGCCTGTGCGGGCTATATCGGTGACGGATCGGTGATCCAGACCGGTGTCGGCGCGGTGCCCGATGCTCTGCTGCGGCTGCTCGGCGATCGCAAGGATCTGGGGGTGCATTCAGGCATGCTCGGCGACGGGCTCGTGGATCTGGTCGAGGCCGGGGTGATCACCAATGCCCGCAAGGAGATCGATGCTGGCGTGTCGATCAACGGCGCGCTGATCGGCACCAAGCGGCTCTACGACTGGGCGCATCTCAACACCGCGATCCGGATGACGCCGACAGGCTATACGCATGATGCCGCCGTGCTCGGCCGGCTTTCGCGGTTGGTGACGATCAACTCGGCGCTGGAGGTCGATCTGACGGGGCAGGTCAATGCCGAGCAATCCGGCGCCACCTATATGGGCGGCACGGGCGGCCAGGTCGATTTCGTGCGCGCCGGGGCACGTTCACCCGGCGGCCGCTCGATCATTGCGCTGTCGGCGACGGCGAAGGGCGGCACGTTGAGCAAGATCGTGCCCGCCTTGTCCGGCCCGGTCACGACCTCACGCAGCGAGGTCGATGTGATCGTCACTGAATTCGGCGCGGCGGAGCTGAAGGGCCAGACGCTCGCCGAACGCACGCGCCGCCTGATCGCGATCGCCCATCCCGAATTCCGCGAGGAGCTGGATCGCGCTGCTCATGTCATCCAGCAAAGAGGTTTCTGATGAGCGACGCAGTCCTGTTCGACGCCCGTAACGACGGCATCGCGATCATCACGCTCAATCGGCCCGATCAGCGCAATGCGCTGGGCAAGGACATTCGCGATGGCCTGTTTGCCGCATGGGACCGGTTCGAGCGCGACCCCGCGCTGCGCGTCGCGATCCTGACCGGCGCGGGCGACAAGGCCTTCTGCGCCGGTGGCGACCTGAAGGAGATGGTCGAGCGTGGGCTGCAGGTGCCGCCGCGTGACATGTTCCCGGTGCCGGGCGACAGCATCGAGATCACCAAACCGACGATCGCCGCCGTCAACGGTGTGGCCTTTGCCGGTGGCTGGATGATCGCGCAGGCGTGCGACCTATGCGTTGCCAGCACATCGGCGAAATTCGCCATCACCGAGGTCAAGGTCGGGCGCGGTTCGCCCTGGGCAGCGCCATTGATCCACATGATCCCGCAGCGGATCATGATGGAGATCATCCTCACCGGCAAACCGATCACCGCGCAGCGCGCCTATGAGATCGGGCTGGTCAACCGCCTGGCCGATCCGGCGGCGTTGATGGACACAGCGCTCGAACTGGCGGGCGAAATTCTCGAGGGGGCGCCGCTTTCGGTAAAAGCGGGCCGCGAGACCGTGATGCTCGCGACCGAGATGGGCCGTGCTGCCGCGCTACAGGCTGCGCGTGCTGCGCACGAATTCACCTATCGCAGCGAGGATGCGCAGGAGGGGCCGCGCTCCTTTGCAGAGAAGCGCCCGCCCGAGTGGAAATCGCGGTAGCGATACGGGTTGCGCCATCGCGGTGCTATGTCGAGCCTTTCAGCGAATGAGGCGCGCGATGAACGAGATGACGAAGGTCGCCGAGACCGAGGACCTGGCGGCGCCAGTCACCATCCCCGCGGATGCCTATATCTCGAAGGACTATGCCGCCGCCGAGCAGGATCGCTTGTGGCGCAAGACCTGGTTGCAGGCCGGCCGGCTCGAGGACGTGCCCGAGATCGGCAATTTCATCACCTATGACATCGGCCCCGACGGCGTCATCGTCGTTCGCACCAGTGAGACCGAACTCCGCGCTTATCACAATGTCTGCCCGCATCGTGGCCGTCGTCTTATCGACGTGCCGCCCGGCCAGCACAATGCGCGCGGCACCAAGGCGAACTTCATCTGTGGCTACCACGCCTGGACCTTCAACCTCGAAGGGCGTTGCACCTATATCCAGCATCAAGACGACTGGCAGGGCGCGCTGACCGAGGAGCGCACCAGCCTGGGCAAGGTGCAGGTCGACAGCTGGGGCGGGTGGATCTGGGTCAATCTCGATCCCGATGCCGTGCCGCTGGCCGAGTATCTCGCGCCGGTGCCCGACATGCTCGATCCCTATGGGTTACAGAATATGCGGCCGCGGTGGCGCAAGTGGATTATCTTCGATTGCAACTGGAAGGTTGCGATGGAGGCCTTTGCCGAGACCTATCACGTGTTCAGCACGCATCCCGAATTCAACGATTTCGGCCAGTTCCGTGGCTGGGCGCACACGCACGGGCTGCACACCAATATCGGCTATGAAGCGCCCAAGGGCATGGAGGAGGATTCTGGCAAGCTGCGCGTCGGCACCGGTGCCGACCCCCGCGTCACCACCGCCGAGATGCAGAATTTCACCTGGGCCAATGCCAATACTAACACCACGCGCACGCTGGTGGAGGCGGCCAACCGGCTGGTCGACGAACTCCCGGAAGATACGCCGGCGATGGAGGTCTCGCGCCACTGGATCCAGTCGGCGCGCGCGGCGGACGCGGCACGCGGCGTGATCTGGCCGACAGTCGAGCCCGCGCATACCGCCAAGGCGGGTACCGCGTGGCAGGTGTTCCCCAATTTCCAGATCGGCCACGCGGTCAACAATATGCTGTGCTACGGCGCGAAGCCGTTCGGCGGCGATCCCGACAAATGCATCTTCGAAGCCGCCGTGTACGAGCTGTACCCGCAGGGCGAGGCACCCGAAACGGAGTGGGAATATACCGCGGCCGAGGATTGGCCGCCGGTGCTGCAACAGGACTTCGCCAACATGGCGGCGGTGCAGCAGGGCATGAAGAATGTCGGCTTTCGCGGCGCGCAGCCCAACCCCTATATGGAACGTTCGGTGGCGAGCCTGCACTATAATCTGGCGAGGTTCATGGGGGTCGGCGCGCCGCGTTCGAGGACGTGATCGCCGGTAGCGGAAGATGACCGAAAAGAGCGGGCGCGCCGAATGGCGGCAGTACCCGATGCTGCCGATCGCGGCGGCGATGGGCTACGCCACCAGCGTCATCCACATCTACGGCCTGGGGCCATATATCGCTCCGATCGGCCAGTCGTTCGGCTGGTCGCGCACGCAGGTGACGATCGGGTTGACGATCTCGACGCTGGTGCAGGCGATCTTTAGCTTGCCGATCGGGCTATTGGTGGACAAATATGGACCGCGCCGATTTGCCCTTGCTGGCATCCTGTTGTCCACTGCGGCGTTCGAGTTGCTGGGGACGGCGACGGGCGGCACGCTCAACTGGTACGCACTCTGGGGTCTGCTGGCCTTCGCCACGCTGCCGGTACAGGCAACCGTGTGGACGAGTGCGGTGGCAACGCGGTTCGAGGCCTCGCGCGGGCTGGCGTTCGCCATCACCCTGTGCGGTGCGTCGGTCGCGGTTATGGTGTTTCCGCTGCTCGGCACCTGGCTGATCGGGATATATGGCTGGCAGAAGGCGGTCGCGGTGCAGGGCGGGATCTGGACGGTGATCGCCTTTCCGGTGATCTTCCTGTTCTTTCGCGGCGCGCATGATGCGTCGCGCACGCGGACCGCGATCGCGAAAGCCGATCGGCCGATATTGAGCGGGGCAAGCCTGAGCGAGGGGTTGCGCTCGACGATCTACCTTCGCCTGCTGCTCGCCAGCCTGTTGTTCACCTTCACGATCATCGCGCTGGTCGTGCATTTCGTGCCGATCCTCACCGATCGCGGCGCCACGCCGCTGGGCGCGGCGGGGATTGTTTCGCTGGTCGGGATCTTCTCCATCGTCGGGCGCCTGGCGACCGGGCTTCTCCTCGATCGCTTCCGCGCCTCCCGGGTCGGTGCGGTGGTGTTCTTGCTGCCGGTGGTCGGCTGCCTGTTGTTGCTGACGGTCGGGGGCACCGGGATGGGGCAGGCGGTCGCAGCGGCGTTCGTCGGCCTGACGCTGGGCGCGGAGGTGGACGTGATCGTCTACCTGACGACACGGCATTTCGGGCTGAAGAGCTTTGGCGGGCTGTATGGTGGATTGCTCACCGCGCTGTCGATCGGCACCGCGACCGGCCCGCTGGCCGCGGCGGCGGTGTTCGACGCCTATCGCAGCTACGCGCCGTTCCTGTGGTTGACGATCGCGTTCATGGTCGCCAGCAGTGCGGCATTACTGAGTTTGCCGAAACCGGCGGAGCGGTAGGCGTACAGCTGACACGAAAACACCCGCCACCCTCCCGGGTGACGGGCGCCATCTGGACGCTGGTCTGGCCTATTCGAACGGCTCTTCGCCCTGTAGCTTGGTGCGATGCATCATGCGGTTGCAATCGGGATCGTATTTCTCGGCGCGGTGCATCGTGCCGGTATTGTCCCAGATCACCAGGTCGCCGACGCTCCACTCGTGGCTGTAGCTGAATTCTTCGCGTGTCGCCCATTCGCGCAGGCCGACGAGCACCTCTGCACTCTTCATCGGCTCCAAATCGAGCACACGCTGTGCGGTGCAGCCGAGTACCAGCGACTTGCGGCCCGACTGATGCTTCCACACCAGCGGCAGTTCGTTTTCGCCGATCCGTTGCATGCCCTGGATCTTGGCGAGGCTGGGTTCCGGTTCGTAATAGAAGACGGTCGCCCATACCGAATGGATGACGCGCATCTGTTCATATTCGGCCTTGTCCTCGTCCGACAGCGCCTCATATGCGGCATAGGTATTGCAGAAGCCGGTGTTGCCGCCCCAGGTCGCGGGCACCTTGCACGAGAGCAACGACGCCAGGATCGGCGTATCGTTCATCGTGCCATCGATATGCCAGTAGAGTGAACCCTTGAGATATTCCGCGCTCTGCGGGTTTTCCCTCACGTCGAGCGTGATCTTGTGGATCTTGTGATCGGTACCGTCCTGTCGCTCCGGCGCGAACGTGCCCATCGTTTTGGTGAAGGCGATCTGCTCGTCGTCGTTGAAGTTGATCTTCGGGAACACCAGCACGCCACGTTGCTGCAGCAACTCCTTCAACTCCGCGCCGAGCTGGCCGTCGAGCAACTCCTCCTTGGTGTTCAGGATACGTGTCCCGATCGATGGCTTGATCTCTTCGCTGACGATGCTCAGCGGCCGGTCCTGTGCAACAGTGGCCATGGGACGATCCTCTCCAGAAACGATGATGCTGAACGAGTGTTCAGCAGATTCAGGTCTTCGTGTCAATCGGTGGGACGAGCCGGTCGAGCCATGCCTCGATGAACGCGCGCGCTTCGGCATGGCCGGCGGTGATACCGAGTTCGCTCTCCATCGCCAGCGCACGGCCGACCCCGGCCAGGACGAAGCTGAACCCGGCCGGGGTGGCCCCGTCGCCGAATCGTTGGCCGAGCAACTGTTCGATCAGCGCGGTTTGCCGTGCGCGCATCGCATCGCTGTGCTTGACGATTTCCGCGCCGATCGCCTTGCGGTGGTTGGCCAACGCCACGAATTCCAACGCCAGCGCATTGCGGCTGGTATCGGCGAAGAAGCGCCACAGTGCGCGGATCGGATCGTCGCTGGTCAGCGCCCGCTCGATCATCGCGTCGCTCTGCGCCGCGCCGCGTTTGAACACCGCGAGGAAGACGTCGTCGGTGGTCGGAAAATAATAATGCACCAGCGAGGGTTTGAGCCCGGCCTGTGCCGCGATGCGTCGGCTGCTCGCCGCGGCATAACCCTCCTCGCGGATCACCTGTTCGGCGGCGTCGAGGATCAGGGTATAGGTTTCGGACGTGACGGGGCCGATGCGGCGTTTGGCGGTCATCGCCTGAGCATAGGGAGCGGCAGGGGCCGTGCAAGGTCGGGCGGCGAGCACGGTCATGTCGCCAGCGCCTGAACCGAGATCCCGCTCATCACGCTCCACCCGGCATCGTTGTTGAACGTGCTGCCGGTCGCGAAACTCGCATCGTCGCTGGCCAGGAACAGCGCCATCTTCGCCATCTCTTCGGGTTCTGCCATGCGGCCGAGCACACCCATACGACCGATCAATTCGTTCGAGGTGGGTAAACCCCTGGCGATCATCTCGGCGCGCTGGTGTTTGGCCATCGGCGTCTCGGTTGCGCCCGGGCACAGGGCATTGACGCGGATTTTGTGCTTCCCCAGTTCGACCGCCGCGACCCGCGTCAGCGCGACGACGCCCGCCTTGGATGCGCTATAGCCTGCCGTGCCACAGACCATGTGCGCCGCGATCGACGCGGTGTTGACGATCGACCCGCCGCCGGCCGCGATCATCTCGGGCGCAACATGCTTGATCATCAACCACACGCCCTTTAAATTGACATCGAGGCAGCGATCGAAAGCTTCTTCGGAGATATCGAGGATCGAGCGCTTGTTCTCGGGATCGATCCCGGCATTGTTGAACAACACGGTCGGCGACCCGAGTTGCGCCACCGTGCGCGCCACGACGCGCCGCACCTCTGCGCTGTTGCTGACATCCGCGCCGATCGCGATGGCCGTGCCGCCTGCCGCCCGGATCGCCTCGACGACCGGCGTGACGCGGGCCTCATCCAGATCGACCGCAGCCACACTCGCCCCCTCGCGCGCGAACAGCAAGGCGGCGGCTTCCCCCATGCCGCCTGCTGCGCCCGTGACGATCGCGATTTTGCCGGCCAATCGCATGGCTGTCAGTGCGACCCCATGTAACGGCCGCCATTGGTGCTGATCGTCTGGCCGGTGATATAACTTGCTTCTTCGGAGGCAAGATAGGCGCAGGCCGCGGCGATATCCTCGGGCTGGCCGATGCGTTTCATCGGCAGCGTCTTGGCGAAGGCCTCGTGGTCGATCGGCGCGGCGCGCATCATCGGCGTATCGATGAAGCCCGGCGGCACCATGTTGACCGTGACGCCGCTGGCCGCGAATTCCAGCGCCAGTGCTTTGGTCATGCCCATCAGGCCGCCTTTAGAGGCGACATAGTGGCCCTGCATGGGAGAGCCGGACTGTACCGAGGAGGACGTGATGTTGATCACCCGGCCCCATTTGGCAGCCAGCATATCGGGCAGCACTTCTTTCGTCAGCAAATAGGGCCCGCGCAAATTGATGCGGATGACCTTGTCGAACAGATCGTCTTCGATATCGAGGAATGGCGTGAAGGGCGCGATACCGGCATTGTTCACCAGGATGGCCACGGGGCCGAGTTCGGCGCGCGTCCGGTCCGCGGCCGCCTTGATCGCCGCCTTGTCCGAACAATCGGCGTCGATCGCGATCGCCGTACCGCCGGCATCCGCGATCATTCGGGCGGTTTCCTCGGCGCCCGCAGCGTTGATATCCCAGATCGCGACCTTGGCGGTGTCCTCGGCAAGGCGGATCGCGATCGCGCGGCCGATGCCCGATCCCGCGCCCGTCACCACCGCTACCCTGCCGTTCAAAGACCTCGTCATCGCAAATCCTCCCTATCGACCGTTCTGAACGGCTGTTCAGCGCGCATGGACAGGATCGGGCAGGGAAGTGTCAAGCGCGTGGCCGGCCGGGATCGCCCGGGCGAAGTGGGCTAGTCAGCCCGGCACGGGATCGCACGCCACCATTGCGCCGCGCAGTTCATAGCTCTGCAGCATGTCCGACCAGCCGATGTCGGGCGCGCGCGTCAGGCGAATGCCGGGCAGGCCGAACAGCGCGTCGAGGAACGCGCGCGCCTCATGCAGCGCGACTTGCCAGCCAGGGCAATGATGCGGGCCGTCACCGAAGCTGAGGAACGATCCGTTGGCCTTCATGGTGGCCGCGCGATCGGGGTCGATCGCATGTGGGCAGGCACCGACGGTACTCTCATCGACATTCGCGTCGCGCAGGCACAGCGCGTAGATACCGCCCTCGGCCGGGGGCAGCGCATCGGGCGGCGGCGCATCGCCGTCGACGCCGCGATAGAGAAACGCGGCGATCGGCTCAAGCCGCAAGACCTCCAGCAGGATCGCGAACTGGTCGTCCTGCTCGCCGGTCATGAATCGCGCGCGCAAGTCGGGATTGTCGAACAGATGCCAAGCCGCCATCACGATGAATTCGCGCGTCGTGACCATACCGGCGGCGGCATAGGTCATGCACTCCATCAGGATCGCCTTGTCCGAACAGCCCGCGTTGATCAGATGCGACAGCAGGTCGTCGCGCGGGTTCGCCGTGCGATCGCGGATTGCGGGCTTCACGTCATTGTAGAAGAAGTCGATCGAATTGAGCACTTTCTTCGCCGAGACGATCAGCCGCCGGATCGGCCGGTTGCGCGGGAAGAACGCGGCCGAGAGCGATGCATTGAGCCGCCGCGCCATCTTGGTGCGATCGGTAACGGTCAGCCCGACGATGTCGGCGGCGACCGCGACTGCGAGATCGAAGCTCATTACGTCAATCTGGCCCGTGCCGGTGCGGCGCAGACCGCCCAGTTGTTCCTCGATCACGCGGTCGATGATTGCGGTATAACGCGTGGTGATCGTCCGGGGCGCGAAGAACCGCGCGATCGCGGCACGCTTCTTCTTGTGTTCCGGACCGTCGAGGAAAAATACCGGTGCGCGTGCGGGATCGCTGATGTCGAAATATTCCGCGCCGCCCCCGGCCTGTTTCAGCGCCGGATTGCGCAGGATGTCGCGCACTTGCCTGAAGCTGGTGACGCGTGCGCCCTGCTCCGGTCGCGCCCGCGCGGCGACGATCGCTGCGGTCTTGCGATCGTCGCGGTTTGCGTCGATGCGGGAGGTCGCCATGGGAGATGCCTCGTCTATTTATGATCCACAGTGTATCATATCGTCATGAATGAACCTGCGTCAATCCAGACCGATGCGAGGGCCGTGCGCACGCGCCGCGCATTGCTCGATGCCCTGCTTCGGCTGATCGAGACGCGGCCGTTCGAGCAGGTGACAATCCGCGAGATCGCGAGTGAAGCGCGGATCGGCTATGCGACTTTCTTCCGGCACTATCCGTCGAAGGAAGCGCTGCTCCACGATTTGGCGGCGGCGGAGATCGCCGGGTTGCTGGGCCGGACGTTGCCGATCCTGTTCTCGGATGACAGTCGACGGGCATGCGTCGCGCTGTTCGAGCATGTCGCGCAGCACCGGCCCTTGTGGTCGGCGCTGCTGACCGGCGGCGCGGCGGCCTCGTTGAAGCAGGAGTTCACCGATCAGGCGAAGCGCGTCGCCGAGGACCAGGGGGCGGGCGGAAGGTCGATCCCCGACGAGTTGCGCGCGGTCGTGGCGGTCGCCGCAACGGTCGAAATTATCGCATGGTGGCTGCATCAGGACGTTACATGCGAGGTCGAGCGCGTGGCGGAGATACTCGACCGTTTGGTCGTCGCCCCTGCCATCGCGGTCGATTGACATTTACTTGCAAGGTTGAGGCGCCGGCAAATGAAGCCTTGGCTACGTCCGCCCAAATGCGCGAACGTGCCGCTCCGCGATCACTGGCCCCCCGGGGTGGCAACCATGCCGATGGTTCCTGCACAGCGCGCCGCGACGCCACGAACCTTCTCGCGCTGCAGCCCCGCCACGGTGGAGAGCCGCTCGGATGGAAAATTCACGCGTAGCAGAATTGTGGCTTTCGCAGCGCAACTGATTGCAAGCGGACGTCCGCTCCCGACCCTGGGCAAGTCCGAGATGGTTTCGTCAGGCGCCCGCCGGCGAACGGATGATCCGCATGTGCCGGCGCTGGGCGGCGTGGGCGGCCTCCTGATCGCCCAGAATCTCGACCGTGAGCGAGACGTGGGCGAGTGCCAGCATCATATCCAACAGACGTCGATCGCGCTCCTCAAGATGGGCTATCGGCTTACCGTCCAGATAGGCAAGCGCGGGAAGCAGTTCGTCCTTGGCGGCGTCGTAAAAGGCTGCCCGGTCGGCAGCATCGCTACTGCCGCGGACCGCGGCGCGCGCTACCGACCCACTGATCGCCCAGGTCGCGGCGAACGGCTCAAGCGCGGCAAAGCCATCCGGCAGTATGGTGCTCATGCCGACGTCTCGACTAAACGCGCGCCGGGCGCATCGCACTCCGCCCGTTCCTGCTGGTAGGCGCGTACGCGCTCGTCGACCGCGTTGAACAGATGCCGGCAAAGCGCTTCCTGCGACTGGAAATGGATGTGGCTCAGCGCGCCGCTGTTCAAGCCCCGCTGGCCCGCTTCGATGACGGCGCGATCCTCGGCATGGATATCGCGCGCGCTCGCCATCGCATATTCACGGACATAGCGCCGGCTGGCGCTATCGTCCTCGCCCTTCCAGTAGAGCCGGATGACACCGCGCGAGCGCTGCGCGTCGATCGGCACGATCACGTGCGAGAAGGGTTGGGCGGCCGATCCAAAGATGAAAAAGTTCGGGAACAGGGCAAGATAGTCACGCGCATTCGGACCGATGAGGCCATCGGCAGCCGCGAATTGCATCGCCTTGCCGAAGGAAATGCCTTGCACGAATTTGGGCTGGGCTTTGGGATTGCCCCAGATCGTCTGCGTGCGATGCGGCCCCTCGAACCCGACTTTCGCCGGGTAGCCGAACGGATTCTCCTCGCCCACTGCAGGCGCGCCGGAGCGCGGATGGATGAAGCGGAGGTGATAATTCTCCTGGAAGTTGTCGTAGGTCAGCTTCCAGTTGGCCTCGATTTCGTAGACATATTCGGAGAAGGTCGTCGCGCCGGCAGCGGGAAAGGTGTCGAGCCGATCCGCGAAGGCGCCGAGATAGTCGCGCAGGCCTTGCGCGGGCGTCGGGTCGAGATTGACGAAGATCAGCCCGCCGCAGACGTCGACCGCGACCGGCCGCAGCCCGAGATCGTCCTTCGACACGAAGAAGCGATCCAGATCGGGCGCGCTGAGCAGGCGACCATCGGCAGCAAAGGTCCAGCGGTGATAGGGGCAGCTGAAGTTCGATCGCCTGCCGCATGCTTCTTCGACCAACTGCGTACCGCGATGGGTGCAGACATTGTGGAAAGCGCGCACCGCGCCGTCTCGCCCGCGTATGATCAGCAGCGATGCTTTGGCGAACTCCAGTTCGCGTCGGATGAAGTCGCCCGGCTCGGCGATCTCGCAAACATGGCCGATCTGCAACCAGCTTCGCTTGAAGATCGCCTCGCGCTCCAGCTCAAAATAGGCAGGATCGAAATAGGGCGCGGCCGGCACGGGATCGGTGCCGAGCCAGGCGAGGCTCTCTGCGGACACGGGTTCGAAACTGGAAATTGGGAGACTCATGCGACCACTCCGACGACGGACTCGCTCCATCTGGTCGCATATCTGATCGCACCGACTTCAATTTACAACAGTAGCGTTGTAAATTTGTCAGGGCCGGAGAAGCGCGCCTTGCCGGAGCGTTCGCTGATGCTCCTTGCGAAACCGCGCGACGATGTCTTCCGTCGCGGCATCCGGGCAGACCCGATTTCTCAGGATGCGAGGGCCGATAAGCGCGCTGGCGAGCAGCTCCACGCAGTAAACCTCCGCATCCACCTCCTGGGCAGGGAAGGCGGCTGCGAGGTGCGTGCGAACGCCGTCGACCAGCGCGTCCCAATGGGGATAGCTATCGCGGATATTGCCTGGTGAGATGAACTCCTCGATCCAGAGCTTCATCACCTCTGGGTTCTCCAGGACGAAGCGCGTGACGTAATCGATGCGCTCGGTTTGCGGCAGGTCGGGCTGGAAGGCGCGGACGATCTGCTGCGAGGACCAGAGCTTCACATCGGCGAGCACGGCCTCGCGATCGTCGAAATGGTAGTAGACTGTGGTGCGATTCACGCCCGCCTCCCGCGCCAGCGCCGCGAGCGAAATCGCTTCGAGCCCGCGGTCACCGATGAGGCGCACCGCTGCCTGGATGAGTTGCTGGTGGGTTTGCTCGTACGCCTTGTAACGGCGCGGTGCGGCGGAGCGGGATCGGATAGGCATTCCGTGACGTAGCCGCAGCAGGCAAGGCGCGGCAATCCGATCCATTTTGTCGGGTTGACCGAGCGAGTGTGCAACGCAGGTCAGGCGAGAGAACTTTCAGGCGAGTTTCGCGCAAATCGAATGCCGACAAATGCGAACAGCGGCTTCAGCCGCGCCGCGTCGCGCGAGGCGAGCAACGTACCGCTAACCTTGGCCCGAATATCGTGCCGCCGCTACAGCGCCAAATTTAAGACGCGGCATGCGCCTTGCGCAATTTGCTGCCCGGCAACTCGCCTGTCGTCAACGAGAACGGCCGCAGTGCTATTTCCCTTGATCAGAATTTTCAAAAATATGTCACCAACGGCTACTTCGCCAGCTTGAGATGTTGGCGGAAGAAGCGGGCCATCACGTCGAACGCCTCGCGCGATTCTGGCAATGAGGGATCATAGAAAAAGGCGTGACCGAGTCCATCCCACACGTGCAGGTCCGCATCAACCCCGAGCTTGACCAGTTCGCGGTGGGTGTTGACCGCAGCGCTCATCTCCATCGCGCGCGTCGCGGTGATCAAGAGGGTCGGCGGGAAACGCTTCAGCAGATCGGGCGACAGGATCGGCGACACTTGCGGGTCGTCCAGATTGGCGCCCTCGAAATATCCGAGGCTGCGCGGGCTCGACGGCAACGCCTGGAATGGCCGGGCGTACGCGCGGCTGTCGCCGCCCCAGCGCGCATCGGCCGACGCGCAGAAAATGCCGATCGCGGCTGGCAACGGCAGCTTTTCCCGGACAAACGCGGCCATGGCTTCCGCCGTCAACAGTCCGCCGGCCGAGCAGCCGAACACCGCTATATCCTGCGGTTTGTGCGTCTTGAGCAGGTCCCGGTAGACTTTCACGACATCCTCGGTCGCTGCGGGATATTTCGCTTCGGGCGCCTGGCGATAGGTGATGCTGACGATCTCCACCCCGGCGAGCGCCGACAGCGGGATCGATTCGACCATGCCTGTGCCCGGTGCCATTCCCATGACGAAGCCGCCGCCCGGCAGGTTGAGCAGGATCTTGCTCTTGTTGATCTTGGGCACGCCGCCTGCCGGAGTGACGTATACTGCGGGGACGCCAGCGATTGTCGCGTCGCGCGTCGTTACCTTGTAGAGCGCTTTGATCCGATCGATCTGCGGTGCCATATATTGGCCGATCTTCGGTCGGACCGCGGGCACCATGCCGGCGGCGAGCATCTTCAGCATCTGCGCTTCGGGATCGGTCGGTTTCGCCGGCATCGCCGCCTTGGCTTCGGCGCTGACATATACCGACGGGGGCAACTCGAACGACGGCACGACAACGGTCTTGTCGGGCTTGATCGATCCGGCGGTGTCGGGCGCCGTCTGCGCGGCAACTGGCGCAAGGCCGACCATGAGGGTCGCGACGGTCGCGATAGCAATATGGCGATTTATGTGGGGGATGCGCATTTTTGCTCTCTCCTGATGACCGGTGCGTCTCGCGCTTCGAATCTCTTATGTTATGAAACATAATACACTTGCTTGCGACGGGATGGCAAGCGGGCTACCTGCCCCACGTGAAAGTGCCTCTCGACACCCCCGCGACATTTTTTGATCCGTTGCAGACGTTGCTCGGATTCCAGTTGCGACGTACCTCGGCTGCGTTGATCTCCGCCCTCGCGGAGGATCTGGCGCCGCTCGGGCTGAAGCCGAGCGAGGCGACGCTCATCATGCTGGTCGCGGCGAACCCGGGTTGCACGCAAAGCGAGATCAGCCGCGCGCTCCGCGCCAAGCCCGCCAATCTCGTGCCGCTCATTAACGCCCTGACGGCGGTCGGTGCGATAGATCGGGCGGCGGGCAGGGGGCGTGCTATCGAGCTATCGCTGTCGGCGACGGGTGAGGCGCTGCACGCGCAGGTGCGCAAGGCATTCGAGCGCAACGAGACGGTTATCGCCCGACATGTACCGGACGATCGTCGCGAGGAAACAATCGCGATCCTGCGGCAAATTTGCGCCGACGCGTGTTGCGGAGGGGACGCTCCCGGCGGCGCCTGAACGCTCAGGCCTCGGGCTCGACCCAGGTCGTTCGCAACGCGCGATCCGACATGTACTTCGTCGTCGTCCAACCCCCGTCGACCACGATCGTCTGGCCATTGATGAATCCCGCGCCCGGCGAACAGAGAAAGGCGATCGTGCTGGCGATATCCGAAACTTCGCCCAACCGGGGGAATGGCGTCGTCTCGACATTGACCCGCTTGAACATCTCGTCCTCGAACCGGTGGCGGACCATATCGGTCATCGTGACGCCGGGCGCGACGCAATTGGCTCGGATACCCTTTGGGCCGTAATCGCACGCGATATGCTCCGTCAGCGAGGTCAACCCGCCTTTGGCCGCCGAATAGGCGCCGCCGCGCCGCCCACCGATTACCGCGTAGGTCGAGGTGACGTTCACGATGCCGCAGCCATCGCCCATATGGCCGATCGCCTCGCGGCACAGCCGGAACGGGGCACGCAGCATCACATCGAGAAAACTGTCCAGTGTCGCGTCGTCGGTTTCGTGTAGCGGCTTGGGGCTTCCCGCACCTGCATTGTTGATCAGGAAATCGAGCCGCTCGAACCGGTCGAGCGCCAGTCCCACGATCCGCTGTGGTGCGTCGTCGGCGGTCACGTCGACCGACAGCGTTGCGAGCCGGTCGGGATCGGCGATTGTCGCTTCCAGCGTGGCGAGCTTCGCGGGATCGCGGCCCACCCCGACGATCGCCATGCCGGCATCGTAGAGCATCTTGGCGGTGCCCAGGCCGATGCCGCTCCCTGCGCCGGTGACGATGGCTACCTGCATTGTTGGCTCCCCCTGGTCTGTAGGACCGTGCTGCGCAGCATTTGGCGGTTGCTTGTCAACGTGGCACCGCGATTCATCGCCCGAGGGAAGTTTTGGATGGTCCGGTTACGGTGGTGCCGGGGCCATGTTACGCGCCATTCTGTCGATACGTGTCGAGGGACAGCACATGACTGATTTGAGATTCGACGATCGCGTGGTGGTCATCACCGGCGGTGGACGCGGCCTCGGTCGGGCCTATGCCGAATTGCTCGGTGCGCAAGGGGCCAGGGTCGTGGTCAACGATCTCGGCGTCACTATGGCTGGTGACGGGACGCGCGAGGATCCGGCCGGTGACGTGGTCGCAGCGATCGAGGCTGCGGGGGGACGGGCGCTCGCCAATCGGGATACCGTCGCGACGGCGTCCGGCGGCAGGGCGATCATCGAACAGGCGCTCGACAGTTACGGCCGGATCGACGTGCTGATCCACAATGCCGGCAACGTGCGCCGCGCACCGCTTGCCGAGATGACCGAGGAAATCTTCCGTTCCGTGCTCGACGTGCATTTGATCGGTGGATTCAACGTTCTGCAGCCGGCGTTCGCGGCGATGTGCAAGGCGGGCTATGGCCGGATCGTAATGACCACATCTATCGGCGGGTTATACGGCAATTACGAGGTCGCAAATTATTCCGCCGCCAAGGCCGGGCTGATCGGGCTGTCGCATACCGCGGCCATCGAGGGCGCCTCCCATGGCGTGAAATCGAACTGCATCGCCCCCAGCGCGGTGACGCGCATGTCCGAGGGGATCGACATCACCCAGTTTCCGCCGCTCGGCCCCGAGTTCGTCGCGCCAGCGGTTGGATGGCTGGCACATGAAGGCTGCAGCATCTCGGGCGAAGTGCTCGTCGCGCTCGGCGGACGCATGGCGAAGGCCTATCTGGCCGAAACGAAGGGAGCGTGGCAGTCGGCCTGGTCAATGGCTGAGGTCGGCGCGCGGATCGCCGATATCGACGATCGCGCGGATTCGTTTGTCTTTCCGGTCGTGCCGACCGAAGCAGGCGGCCCGCACGGTTTCATGAAGCATCTCGGCGCGAGCTTCGCGATGGCGCGCGAGGGGTGATCGGGCCGTGCCGGTGAGTTTCGCGAGCGGCACCGCCGTCGTGACCGGCGCCGGATCGGGCCTCGGTGCAGCGATGGTCGCGCAGTTCGCGGCGCACGGCATGGCGATCGTCGCACTGGACATCGATGGTGGGAGCGTCGAGGACGTGGCGCGCGCGGTCCGCGATCGCGGTGGGCGGGCGGTTGCGATGCGGGTCGATGTCGCCGATGCAGATGCCCTGTGCGCGGCGGCGACGCTCGCGGGCGAGACATTCGGCGGCTGCAACACCCTGTGCGCCAACGTCGGCGTGCAGCAGTTCGGCGCGATCGACACGCTGACCGAACAGGATTGGCGCTGGGTGCTGGAGGTCAATGTGATGGGCGTGATCCGCACCGTCGCAGCCTTCCTGCCGCTGATCCGCCGTACCGCTGGGGATCGCCGGATCGCCATCACCTCATCCTCGGCGGCACTGACGCCCGGCATCCGCATGGGCGCCTATACAGCAAGCAAATATGCCGTGACGGGTTATGCCGAGACGCTGCGCATGGAACTGGCGGAAGAAGCGATTGGCGTGTCGATCCTGTTCCCGGCAGGCATGACGACGCGGCACCTGGAAAGCAGCATACAGGCGCGCCCGGCATCGCTTGGTGCGTCCGAGGCGCGCCGTGCGGATATCGACGCGATGATGGCGAGCCGCGGGATGGATGCGACCAACCACGTCGCCTCGGCAGACCATGCCGTGCGCCATCTGGTGGCGGACCTTGCAGCGAACGAGCGCCATATCTTCACGCACGGTGAATATCGCGCGCAATTGCTGGCCGACCATGAAGCGGTCTTGCGTGCGCATGATCGCGGGCAACGCGACTGATCGTCGTTCGGCTCAGCCGGTTGCGGTCAGGGTCGCGCGAATCTGTTGCTTCAGGACCTTTCCGGCATCGTTGCGCGGCAGAGCCTGCCACAACACCACATCTTCGGGATATTTGAACCGCGCCACGCCGAACCCGGCAAGGAAGTCGACCAGTGCGGCGATATCGGGTTCGGCATCGCCCCGCGGCACGATCACCGCCACCGCGCGCTCGCCGGTGCGCGGATGGGGTACGCCGACAATGGCGATTTCGGCGATCGCAGGGTGCCCGGCCAGCAGGTCTTCGATCTCCTTGGGCGAGATATTCTCACCGTTGCGGATAATCAGATCCTTGATCCGGCCGGTGACGACGAGATACTCGCCATCGACCAGTGTCCCCTGGTCGCCGGTGCGGTAGTAACCTTCCCCGTCGAACGCGGCAGCTTCGTCCTCGGCATGGACGTAACCGACCAGCATCTGCGGCCCCTTCGCACGGATTTCGCCTTGTTCCGCGACGATCACCGTCGCGATGCCGGGGCGTCCGTCGGTGTCCGCCGCGTGATCGACGTCGCCGCGATCGATTACCCCGACGGTCGTGACGGGCACTTCGGTCGATCCGTAGACGCGGCTGACCACCGCGCGCGCGAAATAGCCGGCGGCCTCGCGGATAAGTGCCCCCGGGACCGACGCGCCGCCGCAGATGAAAAGCTTCAAGTCCGGCAAGCGCGTCCCGGCCTTGCGTGCCGAAGCCAGGAGATGTTGTAGGAATGGTGTCGCTCCGGCCATATGCGTGCAGCGTTCGCGCACCATCAGGCCGATCGCAGCGTCAGGATCCCAGCTTTCCATCAGGATGGCGGTCGTCTCGAGCAGCAGCGGCATCTCGAAGGCATAGATTGATCCGCCGATATGACTGATCGGCGACGGCACCAGGAAGCGGTCGCCGCGTTCGATCATCCAGTGCGCGCCGACCTGACGGATCAACGCGCCCAGCGAATTGTGCGTGTGCAACACGCCCTTGGGTCGTCCGGTCGTGCCGCTGGTGTACATCACCATACGGACCTCGTCGGGGTCCAGCGCGGGCAGGGCGGTGGGTGGCGCGTTTTCGAACAGGCTGGCAAAGGCGGTGTGCGGCCCGGCGTCGCCGCGCACGACGACGACTTCCGGTGCTGTTTCCGATGTCTCGCCAACGCGGCTCAGCATCGCGGCGTAATCATGGCCACGGAAGGTGGCGGGAATGAAGATCATCCGGCTGCCGATATCGGTGAGCATGAAGCGCAGGTCGTGATCGCGCAGCGACGGCAGGATCGGGTGCGCCACCATGCCGGAAAGTGTTGCGGCCAGGTAGATGATGGCAGCTTCGTGCCAGTTGGGCAGCATGAATGAAACCACGCTGCCGGGTGGGAAGCGAGCGCGCATCACCCGGGCGAGCATATCAGCGCGTTCGTGCAGGTCGGCAGCGCGTATTCGTGTCTCACCGTCGACGATGAGGATACGATCCGGCGCTTGCGCGGCCGCGCGGCGCAAGGCGTCGCCGATCGTTTCTGCTTGCCACCAGCCATCGGCATAGGCGCGCTCAGCCAGTGCAGCATCCCAACGGATGCGCCACCCCATGGGCGTGGTTCGTTCGTTCCGTTTTGCTTCCGACATGGCGTGGAGTCGATCTTTCGCGTTGGTCATGCCGGCACGCCGTGCGCGAACAGTCTCTTCAAGGCAGGACGATCGATTTTGAACGAGGGGTTCTTGGGGAGTGAATCGACGAACCGCCAGTGCACCGGCAAGTGCGTAGCCGGCAGATGTTGCCGGAGATGCCTCTCGAGCTCGGCGATGCCCGGTACGGACGCATCGCGCCGGAGCGCAACCACGGCGCCGGGCACCTCCGATACACGCGCATCGGCGACGCCGACCACGCCGACTGCGGATACGGCCGGGTGCAGCAACAACGCCGCCTCGATCGTCTCGGGCAAGACCTTGAACCCGCCGCGCATGATCGCGCCATCGGCGCGCCCGCGGTGGAACAGGAAGCCGTCCGCATCGATCACGGCGATGTCCGAGGTCCGGATCCACGCCGGACCCATGCGCGGCGACACGACTTCGAGGATGCCTTCCTGGCCCGCGCCAAGGATTTGTCCGGTCTCGGGGTCGCGAACGCGCAGGCCAACGCCGGGCATGGCGCGCCCCACGCTGCCGAATTTCGCGTCGCCCCATTCGGCGCGCAGTTGCGGGGTCATCGAAACGACCGGTCCGCCGAATTCGGTTGCGCCGTACGACAGCAGGATCGGAATGCCGTATCGTTCCTCGAAGCGGCGCTGCACGTTCGGGTCGAGCGGGGCCGCGCCGGTGCTGAAGAACTCCAGCGAGGCGAGATCTTCCGCTGGCAGATCGGCGTCGAGGATCATGGCGACGGCGGCAGGCGGCGCGCCGCTGGCTTTGGGCCGATAGCGCACGATGAAATCATGCCACGTCGCGACCGAGAAGCGATCGACCAGCACGACCCGCTTCCCGCGCAGCAGGGACGCGGCGATGCTGTAGATGCCGGAGATATTGCCGACCGGGAACGACATCAGGAACGGCGGTTCGTCGGGATCGTCGATCATCGTCATCCCCTGATTGAGGACGAACCTGGCGATGACCTCGTGCGGGATGGGGAATTGCTTAGGCGGGCCGGTGGTGCCGCTTGTCAGGATTTCCACGCGCGGCGGACCGTTGTCGGCGCGAGGAATGCCGCGCTCGGTGCCCGGGACCGCACACGCGCGCATCTCCGACAGCGCGATGCCGGCCATCCCTTTCGCCGCCAGCATCGCGCAGATCTCCGGTGTGAAATCCTCGTCGGCCATGACGACGACAGCGGAATCCAGACGTTCGATCGCAGCGGCGATCGCGTTGCTCGACTGGAAGGCGTAGACCATCCGCACGCTGCGCCCATCGGCCAGCATGCCGACCAGCGCGGCGAGCGCGGACGGGCGATTGCGCGGTACGAAGCTGACCGTCGCATCGGCGCCGGCCCCGCATGCCGCCAGCAGCGCGCGAACCTCGCCCGCCAGCCGCTGCACACTGCCCCAGTCGTGCCAATTGCCGGAAAATTCGATCGCCGGGCGGCTCGGCTCGATCGCGAGTGTTTCCGCACACAGATCGGACAAGGATTTCATGCCCCAAGGTCTAAGGCGCTTTACGGTGACGACAAGCGCAGGCACATCGTCGGGGCGGTCAATGGGGGATACAGGCTACGTGGCGACCATCGATCCCTATCTGATCGATTCCGCGAGCCTGCGCCTCGACTGGACGGGCAAGGCGCCGCCGCTTGCCTGTGTCGAGCTGGACGGTCTCGGGACCGATGCGGAGCTGCTGCGCTTGCCGCCTTTTCCGATCATCGGGATTGGCGACCCGGCGCATCCCGCCGCCCGATTGCTCGACGCGGTGGTCGAGGCCCCGGTGCGGCTCGATCGCATCGTCGAGCAGGTGACGCGCCACCCCCTTGCCGCCGCCGCCGTGGTGCAATTGCTGCGCGCCACCGAAGGGATGGCGGTCGATCATGCCCTGGCGATGGAATCGATCTGCTACGCGATGCTGCAGGGTAGCGCCGAACACGGCTGCTGGATCGACGCGCAGCCCCCGGCAGAACCCGCGCCGCCCGGGCGGGTCGACCTGACCCGCGACGGCGCGACGCTTCGCATCGTGATCGATCGGCCCGGTGCGCTTAACGCGATCGACCGGCCGCTGCGAGACGGGCTCTTCGAGGCGTTTACGCTTGCCGCGCTCGACCCGGATATCGCGCGCGTGGAACTGCGCTCGATCGGGCGGACCCTTAGTACCGGCGCCGATCTGAGCGAGTTCGGCACCACCCGCGATCCGGCGACCGCTCATCACATTCGAGGGCTGACGCTTCCCACACACCCGCTGTCGCGGTGCGGTGCGCGGGTCGAGGTGCATGTACAGAGTGCCTGTGTCGGATCGGCACTGGAGATGGTCGCCTTTGCCGGACGCGTCACGGCGTCGCCCTCCGCCTGGTTTCAGCTTCCGGAGCTGGCGATGGGCGTCATTCCCGGCGCTGGAGGCTGTGTGTCGATCCCGCGCCGCATCGGTCGGCAGCGTACCGCACTGATGATATTGTCGGGCAAGCGGATCGATGCTGATACGGCGCTACGTTGGGGCCTGATCGACGCGATCATGGACCAGCCGCCCGTCGATCCAGGTGGCGCGCACGCCGACTGAAGCGAGGTCTGCGCGGGCGAGCGCCCATGGGCGATCGAGCAGGCAAAGGTCGGCCGGCGCGCCGCTCTCGACCCGCCGTCGCTCGCCCAGCGCCTCGGGCGCGGCGAGGTACAGGTCCAGCGCCTGTTCCGGCGTCAGCGCCTCCGCTGCACCGATCGTCGCGCCCGCTGGTGTCGTGCGGGTGACGGCAGCGGCCATCGATGCCCAGGGGTCGGTCCCGCCAAACGGCGCATCGCTCCCTGCCGCCAGCGTGACACCAGCCTCCACGAACGTGCGCAGGCGATAGAGCAGGGGCTGATCCGACACGGCGACATTCGCGCGATAGGCGTCGCCACGCTCGGCGATGAAATGCGGCTGGCTGACCACGGCAAGGCCGAGCCGCGCGATTTCCGCGATGGCGGTATCGGGCGCGATCGAAGCATGCTCGATGCGGTCGCCGGCCATCGTGCCCGCGTCGTGCAGCGCCGCCAGCGCGAAGACCAGTTCGACTTCCGTCGCGCAGTGAACGGCAATCGAGCGGCCCCGTTCATGCGCCTGTCGGATGCCGGCAATCGCGTCGTCCAAGGGCGGCAGCGCGGCTTCGTGGAGGTGCAATTTGACCGGCCCCAGCCGGACCCCGTCGGTCATATCCTCGGCGGCGAGATCGAGCCGACCGGCCAGCAATATCTTTTGCGGCAGGTTGCCGCAGCCATGCTCGGCAGCGAAATGTCGGGCGATCATCGCATCGTTCGCCGGCGAGATTTCGGTCAGGCCGGTGACCCCGACCCGTGCCAACATGGCTCCAATCAGACCGAACGAAGGAGGGCGGCTGTCGAGCGCGCTTTTCAGCCAGGCGTCGCCTTCAAACAGGCGGCCGGTCGGGCGTCCGCCGACCCGTTCGAGGCCCGGCGGCGCCTCGCGGTCGGCGAGCAAAAGGTCGAGCGCCACGGAATTCAGAAACCACATGCGCCCGCCACGATGCTGCACGCGCACTGGCCTGGCCGGTACGATCGCGTCGAGCGTCGCGGCGTCGAGCAGCCCCGCGACGCTCTCGTGATAACCCACGCCGCGCAGCCAGCCGGTGCCGGGCGCGCGCAGCGCGGCGGTCAGATCGGCGAGGTCGGTGACATGCGGTGGGCCACATTGGATCGAGTTCAATGCGGCGGCTAGCGCGGCGACATGGATATGATGATCGTGCAATCCGGGCAGCAACAGGTTGCCGCTCGCATCGAGCACCGGCTCATTTTCGCGCGGCGGCAGATGTCCGATCGCCTCGATCCGGCCATGCATGATGCGCACATCGCCCTGTCCCCCGCCAATGAGCTCCGCGTTGTGGATCAGCATGGCGCGCCGCCGGCGAGAGAAGCGCGGGTATCCGCGCCGAGCGGCGAAACGCGGGCGACATCGCGGTGGCGCACCGACGCAAAAGGTTCGCCGGCCGACGCCGCCCAGGCAACCAGGTCACGATTGAAGCTCGGCGCATCGTACGCCCGCGCGGTTGCCATCGCTTCCGCCACCACCCCCGACATGGCGACGCCGAGCCGCCCGGCCCGGCCCGAGACCCATGCCGACCACGCTGCCTTCGCCGCGTAAATGCCCGTCAGCGGATCGGCGATCGCATCCCCGACGAAGCCGGCTTTCCCGCTGGCATCGCGCAACGCGGCATCCAGGCCGGCCGCGACGCCGCAATCGTCGCCGAAGCCGACCCAGTGCGCGGCATCTCCCGACGCGCCATGGCCGGTTATCGTCATCCATGTCAGGCCGGGTTGCGCGTGAACGATCTCGTCGGCGCGGATGCCGAGCTGTTCGAGCGCCCGGGGCCGCGCCGCCTCGATCACAATGTCCGACCGGGCAATCAGCGCCAGCAAGGCCGCGCGATCCTGCTCGTCGTGGAAATCGAGCACGACGCTCGCCTTGCCCTGATTGAGCAGTGCGAAGAACGCAGCATCTCCCTCGCGCATCGCGTCGGGCCGCCTGCGCGTTTCGACCTTGGTCACCTCCGCGCCCAGCAACGACAACAGATGCGCCGCAAGTGGCCCGGCCCACAGCGCCGACAGATCGAGCACGCGCGGCGCGCGTGCGGGGCGTGCGGTGGTGTCGCCTATCGTCAACGGCGCGCAGGCCGCAGGCGGTGGCCCGGTTTCGTCCTCAGCGGCGATCGCCAGCCCCAGTAGGCGCCCTCGCGCCACGAGACCGTACGCGTCCCGTTCCGCGATATGGGCCGTCACCGCAGCGTCGGTGCTGCAATCGGCATCGGTTTCGAACAAGGCGGGGAGCAGGTCACGGTCATCGGCGCGCGCAAGGTTGAGCGCGATTTCACCATTTCTCGCCGCATAAAGGCGACATCCACCGCCGGCCGACACGCGCGCCGGGATGCGAAATCCGCCAAGCATCGCGCGTTCGCCAAGCAGCGTTCGGCCATCGATCCCGTCTAGTGCCGCGCTTCCTGCCGTGCGGGCTAGGTCACGCAACCAGCCGTCGGCGATGCCAGTCAGCGGAATGGCAGCCGACATGGCTAGTCCTCGAACAGCTTGCGGACCTCACGCCTCAGCAATTTGCCCATTTCATTATAGGGCAGCGCATCGACGAATATGATGCGTTCGGGCACCCGCGAGGAGCGCAAGCGGTCCTTGACCAGCGTGCACAGTTCCGCCTCTGTCGGTCGATCATGCTCCGGGCGGCAGGCAATCGCGACGCCGACCGCCTCACCCCATTCAGCCGAGGGTACAGCCACTGCCGCGGCGTCGGCGATGGCTGCATAAGCGAGCAGCACATCCTCGATTTCGCCCGGCGAAATGTTCTCGCCGCCGCGCACGATCACGTCATCGGCACGCCCGGCGAGAAACAGATAACCCTCGGCATCGATCCACCCGGCATCGCGCGTGGGAAACCACCCCTGCGCATCCAGCGCGCTGCGTTCCTTATATTCGCCAGAGACCTGGTCGCCGCGCACGTAGATTTCGCCCCGTTCGCCCGCCGGGAGAACATTGCCCTCCTCGTCGCGGATTTCGAGTTCGATCGTCGGCAACGGCCGCCCCACGGACGACAGGCGCGCGCGCACCTCGGGGTCCGTGGCGCGATGCGCGGCGCGGTGTTCGTCGGGGCCGAGCAGCGCTACCGTCGAACTCGTTTCGGTCAGGCCATAGGCATTGGTGAAGCCGGTGGCCGGAAACAGATCGAGCGCGCGGTCGATCAATTCGGTCGGCATGCGTCCGCCGCCATAGGCGATCGCCCGCAACGAGGAGATGTCGCCGGGCGCCTTGACGTCCATCGCGGCGACGATCCGCGACAGCATGGTCGGGACCACAAAGGCGTTGGTGGCGCGCTCGGCGGCGACCAGCGACAGCCATGCCTGCGGCTCGAACGCCGGCAGCATCAGGATGCGGCGCATCGCATAGACCGAACTCAACAACGCCGCGATGCCGGCGATATGGTAGGGCGGGACGCAAACCAGTGCCGCATCTTCTTCGGGCGCAGAGGCGAATTCGACCGTGCCGAGAATATAGGACACCAGGTTCGCGTGGCGCAGCACGGCCGCCTTGGGCGCGGCGGTGGTGCCGCTGGTGAACAGCTGGATGGCGATGGTTTCGTCGGTTTCCGCGAGGTCGGGACCATCGGCCTTGACTTCCGCCTCGGCAACGAAATCCGCGCGGGTCCAGGCATTGTGGCCGGTGTCGGGGCTCAGCCGCCAGATGCGCTCGACATCGCCGATGATATAGGCCGGCGCGATCCGGCCGAGCAACGCGCCGAGATCGGCATCGGCCAGCCGGTAATTGAGCGGCACATAGGGCACGCCGGCGATCGCCGCGCCGAACAAGGCGATGGCCGAGGCTTCGCTGCCCTCGTCGAGCAGCGCGACGTGCGCCGCTTGGCTGTCGCGGATGCTGCGCGCTGCGCCCTGCGCCGCGCGGTACAGCGCGCCGTACGACCAGCGGCGGCCATCGCATACCAGGGCAATCCTGTCCGGGTCGGTATCCGCCGCCATCTGCAGGAAAAGGGAGATGTTCACCGCCTGGGTCCTCAGTCGGAAGCCGGCAGAGGTTTCGCGTCCTTGGTTACCAGCGCCACGCCATCGAGCGACAGCGATCCCGCGCCCTGCTTCACGCACAGCAGTTCGATCGTGCCCGCCGCATCGACGTAGCGCTTGCCCATCCGCGTACCTTCGGCAAAGGCCTGGTCGATCGCACCGCGCTCTGCGGGGCGCTCGTCGGCCATCGGCGCGCCGCCGCACGCGACCACGCCCTCGCCGGCGCGGATCACCATCACTTCGGTGTCGCAGACAACACTCTTCAGCTTCGTCCCAGGCTTCATGGCTTCCTCGATCACTCTTGCAGAGCGCTGGTGCGGCCCCACTCATCGTGCTTCGGTAGAGAAGCGCTTGACGTCCGGGCGTCAAGCCTCGCGGCATCGCGGCGACGATAACAGCGCCGCGATGCCGCAAGATCACGCCATCGTCGGAATCACGAAGCTCTGGTCCATCACCGCGCCACCATCGGTAGCGCTGCTCGGCCAGCGCTGCGTGACGGTCTTGGTCCGGGTGTAAAAGCGGATGCCGTCCATGCCATATTGATTGAGATCGCCGAAGCCGGAGCGCTTCCACCCGCCGAAGCTGTGATAGGCGACCGGCACCGGGATTGGCACGTTGATCCCGACCATCCCGACCTCGACGCTGCTCGCAAACTTGCGGGCGAAGTCGCCGTTGCGCGTGAACAGGGCGACGCCGTTGCCATATTGATGGTTGGTTGGATAGGACACGGCTTCCTCGAACGTCTCGGCGCGCATGATCTGCAGCACCGGCCCGAAGATTTCCTCCTGATAACTGCGCATCTCGGGCGTCACGTGGTCGAGCAGGGTTGGACCCATGAAATAGCCGTTCTCATAGCCCTGCTGCGACAATCCGCGACCGTCGACGACAAGCTCGGCCCCTTCATCGACCGCCATCTGAATATAGTTTTCGATCCGCGCCTTGTGTGCCGCGCCGACCACCGGGCCGTAATGCGCATCCGGATCGGTTGGGATGCCGACGCGCAGATCGGCGATCGCGGCGATCAGCTTGTCGCGCAACCGCTCCGCCGTTGCCGCACCGACCGGCACGACCACCGGCAGCGCCATGCAACGCTCGCCGGCTGAACCATAGGCCGCGCCGATGATGTCGGCGACCGCCTGGTCCATATCGGCATCGGGCATGATGATGCCGTGGTTCTTCGCGCCGCCCATGCACTGCATGCGCTTGCCGTTCGCCGCGCCCCGGCCATAGACATATTGCGCGATGTCGGACGAGCCGACGAAGCTGACGGCCTTGATGTCCGGGTGGTCGAGGATCGCGTCGACCATTTCCTTGTCGCCGTGCACGACGTTGAGGATGCCCTTGGGCAGGCCGGCTTCCAGCGCCAGTTCGGCGAGCCGCACCGGCACCGACGGGTCGCGCTCGGACGGCTTGATGATAAAGGCATTGCCGGTCGCGATGGCCGGCGCACACATCCATAGCGGGATCATCGCCGGGAAGTTGAATGGCGTGATACCGGCGGCGATGCCGATCGGCTGCCGCATCGAATAGACATCGATGCCCGGCCCCGCGCCTTCGGTATATTCGCCCTTGAGCAAATGGGGGACGCCGCAGACGAATTCCACGACTTCCAGCCCGCGCTGAATGTCGCCCTTGGAATCGGCGATCACCTTGCCATGCTCGCGTGACAGCAGTTCGGCGAGCTCGTCCATGTGCCGCTCGATCATCTCCTTGAAGCGGAACATGACGCGCGCGCGGCGCTGCGGGTTGGTCGCGGCCCATGCGGGTTGCGCAGCCTTCGCATTGGCAACCGCTTCATCGAGCAGGGTCGCATCACCGAGTGCAACCTGCGCCTGCACCTTGCCGAGCGCCGGATCGTAAACGTCGCCGAGGCGGGTAGGGGCGGCGGTCGTGGCAGTGCCGTCGATGAAATGCTGGATCAGTCGCATCAGGAAGTCCTCATCCTATTGTCCGGCCGGGATAGCATTTGCGATTATGCACAGATATACGGGTAAAATGCCGAATAATTGTGCAAATAAGTGAATGCTTGACTGGGACGACCTGCGCATCTTCCTCGCTGTCGTGCGCAGCGGAAGCTTTGTCGCGAGCGGGCATCGACTGGGGCTCAATCACACCACGCTGGCACGGCGCCTGACGGCGCTCGAAAGCTCCTACGGTACGCGATTGCTCAATCGATCACCGCGCGGGGTGCAGCCGACCAAGGCGGGGCTCGACCTGATCGAACATGCTGAACGCATCGAGGAAGAGGTGCTGGCGGCGGGGCGACGCGTCGAAGGTCAGGACGGAGACATCTCGGGCGTGGTGCGCCTCGCAACGCCGGAAGCCTTCGGGACCTATTTCATCGCCTCGCGCGCCCATCGCCTGCATGCGCAGCACCCGCAGATCGAACTGGAGCTGGCGCCGGAGTCGCGCGCCGTGAACCTGTCGAAGCGCGAGGCCGATATCGCGATCAGCCTCCATCGACCCGATCAGGGGCGATTGCAGTCAGCCCGACTGGTCGATTACCGCATTGGCCTGTTCGCATCCGAGGCGCTGCTCGCCCGCGTCGGGCCGGTGGATTCGCTGGCGGCGCTGCGCGCGCAACCGTTCATCTCCTATATCGAGGAGATGATCGACCTGCCCGAGTTGCGCAATCTCGACCGCTCTATGGCCAAGCGCTGCGTGTTCCGCTCCAGTTCGGTGGCGGCGCAGATGGAGGCGGTGGCGTCCGGGCTCGGCTTCGGCCTGCTGCACTGTTTCGCGGTCAGCCCGCACATGCGTCTGGTACGAGTACTGCCTGAGGCGGTGGAGGTCGTGCGCAGTTACTGGATGGTGCTCCATCACGATCTCGCCCGCGTGCCACGGATTCGCGCCGTCGCGGATTTTGTGGCGGAGCAGGTGCGCGCGGAGAAGGCGACCTTTTGACGCGGCGTGCTATGGGCGCGAAATTGACATGCGAAAGGACGGATCATTGGCCGAAGGCGTTGCTGGCATGGCCGACCTGGGCAGCTACGACTATGTCATCGTCGGTGCCGGTTCGGCGGGGTGCCTGCTCGCTAATCGCCTGTCTGCCGACCCCGCGACCCGCGTCCTTCTGCTCGAGGCCGGGGGCAGGGACAATTGGATATGGTACCATATCCCTGCCGGATATCTGTTCGCGATCGGCAATCCTCGCGCCGACTGGATGTTCGAGACGGTCCCGGAGCCGGGCCTGGGCGGGCGCAAAATCGCTTATTCGCGAGGCAAGGTGATCGGCGGGTCGTCGTCGATCAACGCGATGATCTACATGCGTGGCCAATCAGCCGATTACGACGCCTGGCGGCAGCTGGGTCTTGTCGGCTGGGGTTGGGACGATGTCCTGCCTTATTTTCTGCGCCATGAGGATCATGTCGCCGCCGAGGGGGTGCATCACCGGTCCGGCGGCGAATGGCGCGTGGAGAATCCGCGCGTGCGCTGGGATATCCTCGACGCGATCCGTGCCGCCGGGGCCGAGGCCGGGATCGCGCTGATCGATGATTTCAATCGCGGCGACAATGCCGGGTCGGCTTATTTCCAGATCAACCAGCGCGCCGGCCGGCGAGTCAGTGCGGCAGGCGCCTTTTTGAAGCCCGTGCTCAGCCGTCCGAATCTCAGGCTGGAAGCCGGCGTGGAGGTCGAGCGTATCGTGCTGGAAGGCAAGCGCGCCACGGGGTTGATCGTCCGCCGCGGTGACGAACGATCGACCGTGCGTGCCACGCGCGAGATCATCCTTGCGGCCGGCGCAATCGGTTCGCCGAAGCTCTTGCAGCTTTCGGGCATCGGCGACCCCGCTGCCCTGACGGCCGTCGGCATTCCGGTCGTCCACGCCTTGCCCGGTGTTGGCGGCAATCTGCAGGACCATCTGCAGATTCGCCCGGTCTACCGGGTCAGCGGCGTCCGCACGCTCAACACCGATTATGCCAATCTGTTGAAGCGCGCGGCGATGGGGCTGGACTATGTCTTGCGCCGTCGCGGGCCATTGACGATGGCGCCGTCGCAGCTCGGCATGTTCGCCAGGTCGTCGGACCGGTATCTGACGCCCAATCTGCAGTTCCATTTTCAGCCGCTGTCGCTCGACAAATGGGGCGATGGGATGCACCGCTTCGGGGCGTTCACCGCGAGCGTGTGCAACCTGCGGCCGAGCAGCCGCGGCAGCGTCCGGCTGGCGAGCGCGGATCCGCACGCGCCGCCGCTGATCGCGCCCGGCTATCTGTCAACGGACGAGGACAAGCGCGTCGCGATCGACTCGCTCCGGCTTACCCGCAAGATCGTGGCGCAGGCGCCGCTCGCACAGTTCACGCCGGCAGAGTTCCGCCCCGGTGCCGAGGCGCAGACCGACGATCAGTTGCTGGCGGCCGCCGCGACGCTCGGCACCACGATCTTCCATCCGGTCGGAACCGCCGCGATGGGGCCGGACGGCGATGGGCAGGCGGTGCTGGACGAAAGATTGCGCGTGCGCGGGATCGCCGGGCTGCGCGTGATCGACGCCTCGGCAATGCCGCGGATCGTGTCCGGCAATACCAATTCCCCGACGCTCATGATCGCGGAAAAAGGCGCTGCCATGATCCGCGAGGACGCGCGCTGAGATCGCCGGTCAGGCTATCCCGGCCTGCATGGCGTCTCCGATCGCGCGAACGAAGCGCGCGGCATCGGCGCCGTTGATGACGCGGTGGTCGTAACTCAACGACAGCGGCAACATCTTGCGCCACACCACACCACCTTCGGCGTCCGGAAAGGGACGAAGCTGGATCGCGGTTGCGCCCAGGATGGCGACTTCGGGAAGATTGATCAGCGGCGTGAAGGCAGTCCCGCCGATATGGCCCAGGGACGAGACGGTCATCGACCCGCCGACCATGTCGGCCATGGCAAGGCCCCTGCTTCTCGCCTTTTCCGCCAGCTGGGCGAGTTCGGCGGCGAGTTCCGCGATGGGCCGCTGCGCGGCATCGCGCAGCACCGCGACGACCAGCCCCTTCGGCGTATCGATCGCGACGCCGATGTTGACGTACTTCTTGAGAACAAGCGATTTCCCGTCGGCACTCAGCGACGCATTGAAGGTCGGAAATGCCGACAACACCGATGCGAGCGCGCGAACGAGAAGGATCACCGGCGTCAGCCGACTGTCCGGATGCGCGGCGTTCCAGGCGGCCCGGTTCGCCTCGGCCGCGGTGACGTCGATCTCGTCATGGTGCGTTACATGGGGGATGGCGACCCAGTTTCGCCCGAGATGTGCGCCCGTCAGGCGCTGGATTCGCGTGAGTGGGACCGTTTCCGTTTCGCCGAATTCACCGAAATCATATTCGGCAAAGGGCGCGAGCCCTGACAGATGCGTAAGCATGTCGGACATGGATGGGTCTCTCTGCATTGGCGTTGGCGCTATCGGGAAGCGCGGTATTCCTTTGCCTGCCGGCGGGCTACCGCCGGGGCGATGGTTGTTGCGCGGCAGCAGGAGATCGTGCCGGCGACGTGCGCGTCAGTCGGGTCCCGCGTCGATCAGGTGATCGACGCGGGACCCGCTGTGTCTACCTTCGGCTTGCGACGACGCTTGACGCTACCTGCCTTTCGCGGGGCGTCGCCGAAATCGAGCGTACCGAACAACCAGTCGTAGAACAGGGAAATGGTCGCGAAATTGCCGCCGGTGAAGCGGGCGTGATGATGATGATGCATCTTCGCCATCGTGTTGACGTAGCGGAACGGGAAGCGATCGACCGTCCACAGATCGTGATTGTGAAGATTGATCTCCGAAAAGGCGATCCAGGTGATCACGATCGTGCCGACATGGAAATCGCCCATGAAGCGCGACAGCAGAAACACCGTCCCGACATAGAGGCAAAGGCCGATCGCCACTTCGAGCGGGTGAATGAAGCTTGAATCGCCGCGGCAAGGGTTGTGCTGCCGGTGGTGGACGGCGTGGACCCACATCAAGGGCCCGCCCAAAAAGCCTTCGTCATGAAACAGGAAACGGTGCGCGAAATAATAGAAGAAGTCGTACACCATCAGGATGACGGCCATGTCCACCACATAGCGCCACCAGGGCTGTGGATCCGTCGTCAGGCAGAACGGAAGCACCAGCCCGAAGATCACCGCAAAGCAGAATAGCCCCCATTTGCGGTTCCATTTCTGGTTGGCGGCATAGTTCGGCTTCTCCATCTTGCGGGCGTAAGCCTCCCGGTTGACCTTGCTCGCCTCCCGAACCGCGGGCAGCATCAGCGCGAGCCGCCCGAATATGAAGGGGAGAACGAGGATCGCGACCAGCGTGAACAGTGACAATTGCCAGTGATAATCGGCCGCAAGGGTGGAAAGAAGGTGGTTCATCGCAATCCTCGTTTGCTCGTGAACGTCCGATGGGCGGAGGCCTAAGCCTCCGCCATCTCCGCTGCCCGGCGCTCGGCGTGATCGCGGAACATCTTCATCACGTCGCCCGAGGTGACCGGGCGGTCCTGGGTCATCGGCACCGCGCCGCCGGATGATTTGGGGCTGGTGTCGACGCCCTTGGCCTTTGCCCGCGCATGGCAGGCGCCGACGGTCAGGTCCTCGCGCTTGTTGTGCTCGAACATCGCTTCGTGGCGCAGCCACTTGATTGCGTTCTTGTGCGTCACCTTGTCGATCTGCTCGTCGGACAGATTCTGCACCTGCTCCCACAACAGTTCGGCAGCATCGGGCCACAGTGCGTCCGAGTGCGGATAATCCACCTCATAGGTGACATTCTCCTCGCCGATTTCGGCGAGGTTCTTGATGCCATAGGGGTCCCACAGGAAGCAGTGGCAGAAATGCCGCTTCATCAGCTCGGAGGGTTTGACGTCCTGATAGCGCGACTTGGTCCAGGCCTTGTGCCGCCAGTTGGAGAAGTCGGCGCGCTCCATCAGATAGGGAACCCAGCCGATCGACCCTTCGGCCACGATGATGCGCATATCGGGATATTTGTGGAGCTCCTCAAGCTGCAGCCAGTCCGATACGCCCTGTGCGACGGAGAGCGGCATGGTCGAGATCCAGGCCTCGATCGGCGTTTCCTCCGACGCATGCGGCGCGGGGTTGCCCGAGCCGATGTGCAGCGCGATGGTCATGTCGTTGTCGACGATCGCCTTGTAGATCGGGTCCCAATAGGGGTTGTGGATGCTCGGCAGACCCTGCACCGTCGGGTTCTCGTTCATCGAGACGACGTGGAAACCCTTTTTTGCAAGACGGTTGATTTCCGCGACGCTCGCTTCGGGATTCCAGGTCGGCAGGATGCCCAGCGGAATGAAGCGACCCGGATAGGCCATGCACCATTCGTCATAATGCCAGTCATTATATGCCTGCATGTGGCGCAGGGAGAGCGCCTTGTCGGCCGCCTTGTGGAACGTCTGACCGTCAAAGCCGATCGAGTTGCCGAAGCACATCGAGGCGGCAATGCCGTTGACGTCCATGTCGTCGATGCGCGCGTGGACGTCATAGCAGCCGTCCCGCAGCTGATCGAGCGAGGTCGGCTCCATGCCATATTCCTCGAACGGGCGCCCGACAACGGCGTTGAGGCCCACGGAGGAGCGCACATTGCCCTGATATTCCCAATAGTTCTTGCCGCGCGGATCGGTGCGCAGCTTCGGCGCCGAAGCGAGCAGGTCGCCAGACAGCTGGCGGTCGAAAAGGTCGGGAGGCTCGCAAATGTGATCATCGGTGCTGATCACGACCATGTCGTTCTTTTTCATGATTAATTCCTCTCCACACAAATTGAATTAGACGCCGAGATCGAGAATTTTGCCGTCGAAATTCTTGCCGAGCTTGCGCGTCGCGGCCGCAAGCGTCGCGCCATCCGCGCCAGCGATGAAACCGTCGATCACCCGCTGATAATTGGAAATCAGCCCTTCCACGCCGGCCGCGAGGCGCATGAACGCGAAGCCCTCGGAATGGACGCCCTTCTGCTGCAGCGGGATGTTCGAATAATCCTGCCGCGGGATCATCGGGAAATCCGGGCTGTCATAGGGCAGCACCACCGGCGCCATCGGAACCTCGGGCTCCTCGCCTTCGGGGAATTGGGTGAGCGACCATATTTCGAACAGGCACGTCTCCGGCCCGGTCGGGCGGATCCGATAGGACGCCATCGACGTGAAATAGGTCAGCAGGAAATAATGCGGGAACAGATAGCTTACCGCCTCGACCGGATGCTCGACCATCACCTTGTTAAGATCGGGCGCCTGCTCGCCGCGCGCGCGCAACTGCTCGGTGATCGCGGCATTGACCATGCCGTACCAGGTCATCACGCCAAGCAGCGGATCCTCCGGCAGATCGACATCCGCGAACTGCCTGGCGATGGCTATTTCCTTGGCATGGACGAGGCCGGACATGCCCGCATTGAGCAGTTCCATCGTCTCGATCACTTCGGCGACATTCTGCCTGGTCGAGAGCGTCGGGTCGATCGGCGGTACCGTCCCACCGCCCTCGTTTCCGTAGCGACCATTATAGAGGCTGGGCTGCGCCTGTTGCAGCTGCGGATGAGTCTTCATCACATGGTAGCCCTCCATGAAGGCCTCCATCGCGATCTTCCAGTTCGCCGGCAGTTCGGTGGCGAACCACCATTCCGCGCGCAGCCGGTCCATGCCGCGCGCTTCGAGCGCGGGCAGCACGTCGCCCATGCTTTCACGGAACGAAGGCGCGCCCCTGTCGTGATTGATGAAGGCGCAGCCGCCCCAGGTTTCGACCAGCACCTCGCGCAGCGCCAACTCGGCCAGATCGAGCTTTTTCTCGTCGAACAGATGGCGGCCGTAAACGAAGGTGTTTTCGCCATCCATGTTCCAGCGCCAGCCATGGAAGGAGCAGATGAAGCCCTTGCCCTTGCAATTGCCGTGGCCGCCGTCGGTCAGCGGCATGCCACGATGGCGACAATGGTTGTGATAGGCCCGCACACCTTCTTTGGTGCGCACGACGATCACCGACTTGCCGATGTTGGAATATTCTACCCAGTCGCCGACATTGGGGATCTGTTCCAGCCGACAGGCCATTTGCCAGACGCGCGGCCAGAGCTGCTCGCATTCGAGCTGGTAAAAGGCGGGGTCGTGATAGCGCGCCGAAGGCACCATCGCGGGATCGCGAATGGCGAACGGGTTTACGCCGGCGAGCGTGTCTTTGGAATCATAGTCGGCCATCGGACTGTTCCCTTCAAAAGTGCGATCAGGAGAAGGGCTCGTCGCCGAGCAGGATCGTGCGATGCAGCAGCCGTCCGCAGTTCGGATCATAGGGCATGGCCCGGTGCAGCGTGCCGGTATTGTCCCACATCACCGCGTCGCCGACCTCCCACTCATGGGCAAAGTGAAAGGGCGTGGTCGTCGCATGCTGGCGCAGGCCGTGCAGGATGCGGGCGCTCTCCTCGAGCGACTTGCCGAGCACGCGCTGCGCGGTATTGCCGAGCACGAGCGACTTGCGGCCCGATTTGTGATGCCAGACCAGCGGCAGTTCGGCCGAGCCCTTTTCCTGCCAGTCCTCGAGCTGCTCGAGCGTCGGTTCGGGGCAATGATAGAGCTGCGATACCCACATGGCGTGGATCACGCGCAGGTCGTCGATCCTTTGCTTGGTTTGCTCGGAAAGGGCATCATAGGCAGCGTAGCAATTGGCGAATTCGGTGTTGCCGCCCCAGCTGGGCAGCACTTTCGACGACAGGATCGAACCGCGGATCGGGACCGGGTTCATCGTGCCGTCGACATGCCAGAACAGCGATCCCTTTAGATATTCGATCGTGCTTTTCGAATTCTCCTTCTCGTCGAGCGAGATGGAAAAGACCGCGCCGCCATTGACGCCGATTTCGGTGGCATTGCCGCCAAGCAGGTCGCTGAACCGCACCTGCTCCTCGTCGGTAAAGCCGATCTTCTTAAAGATCAGCACGCCGCGTTGTTCGAGCAACTCGTTGAGCTCCTCCGTCAGGTCGCCCGACAGCAATTCCACCTTGGAATTGAGCACCCGGCTGCCGATTTTTTCCTTGATCGGTTCCGCCTTCAGGCGGGTCATGACTGAGACGGTCATCATATGCTAACCTTACTTAGTATTTTCGGCTGGTGCTTTGATTTTGGTCAAATCGCCGGTCGGGTAATGTCGCCGGGCGCCGCAAGGGGCTCGGGCGCGCCGGTCCCCATATATTCGGCGAGATTGCGGTGCAGGCTGATCACCGCGCCCTCGGACTTCGGATTGGGAATATTGCCGCGATAGCCGTCGATCTTCATCCCTTGCTGGACGGCGACCATGTTGGAAAAATCCTGCCGCAGGACATGCGGGAAGTCGGCCGGGTCGGCATAATCCCACTCGGTCGCCGGTGCCTCATCGCTGGGATAAAGCTCATAGACCGCGACCTCGAAATAGCATCGGTCGGGGTCGAGGCCGCACGGGCGCGCCTGGTAGCAGAGCATATTGTTGACGGCGTGGCCGATCTGCTGGTTGGGGAATATCTGCCAGGCGGTGCCGCTGCTGCCGACGGTTTCGGAATCGATTTCGGGCCAGAAGACGCCACGCTCGGCATCGATGCTGCGCGCGGTTTCAAGCCAGTAGCGCGATACCTCGGCCGCCGGCGTCCCTTCGGGCAGCACATCGGGCAAAGTCTGGGCGACATCGACCAGCGTCTGGGTGGTGTTGGTGTTGACGCCTTCCCAGGTGTATTTCTGCATCTTCGCGGTCGAGATGCGCGGATCGCCTGTACCCAAGCGCAGCTTGCCCTTGTTCTCGTCGAGACCCTTGGGTGCGTTATAACCGATATGGCTGTGGCGGCCCTGCTGGCGTCCCCAGCCGGTGAAATCGCCAAAGGCGTTGAATTCGGGATGCGTGCCGGCGACGTGATAGGTCTCGTTGAAGGCCTCGAGCGCGACCTTCCAGTTGCAGTTGAACCGCGTCCATTTGCGCCAGCGCGGGCGCATGTTCTGGAGCTGGAAGGGATCGAGTGCCGATGCGGCGGGCTCGAGATAGTCGCGCAGCGGCGCGCAGTCATTGTCGAGATTGATCCACAGGAAGCCGCCCCAGCTGTCGAGCTGCACTTCGCGCAGCCGCGTCACTTCGGCGCACAGGCCGGCGCCCCAATCCTCCTTGTTGCGAATGCCGGATGCCGCGCCGTCGAGCGCGAAGGTCCAGGCGTGGAAGCCGCAGACGAACTTGCGCCCGTTGCCGCGTGCGTTGCGCTGGCCTTCCGGCGTGTCGACCAGCCGGCGTCCACGGTGCGTACAGACGTTTCGATACGCCTTCACGGCGTCGGGTGCGGTGCGGACGATCAGGACGGAATCGTCGAGAATGTCATAGGTGATATAGTCGCCGACCTGCGGAATATCCTCCAGCCGGCCGGCCTGCAGCCAAACCTTGCGCCACAGCCTGTCGCGCTCGGCCCGGGCATAATCGGGCGAGACATAGGCCTGGACGGGGATCACGACCGGCTCGGACTGTTCTTCCGAGAGGCTGGGAAACGATATGGTCCTGTGCATGGGGCACCCTCCTTCGCGGGGCAGGCGAAACGGCCGGCGCTTGCGCGCCGCGCCGCCTCGACTGCTTATTCAGCGGTTTCCAGTTGCGTGGTGCGGGCGAGCTCCAGGCCGGCGAGTTCGCCGGCGTCGCGCCATTTCGCGAGCATGTCCTCAAAGGCATAATAGCCTTCGCCCCAGGGCTCGCCGAAGATGAAGCGCTTCTTGGTCTGGTCGCCTTCGTTGTTGAAGTAACTTGGCGTGCACTCGTTGGTGAACGCCGAGTTGTCGACCGCGATCGAGCGCAGATGGCGGATATAATCGTCCTGCGCCGCTTGGGTCGGCTCGACCGTTTCCGCGCCCCGTTTGAGCGCCTGGCTTGCAATATAACCGATGTGCCGGCCCTGATCGACGAAGGTCTTCGAGTTGGTCGAGTTCGCCCCGGCCTGCGTGAAGCCGGTGAAGAACATGTTGGGGAAGTTGTGCGCCATCATCCCCTGGAAGGTTTGAAAGCCTTCGCGCCAATAATCGTAGATCGAAATCCCGTCGCGGCCTTCGATCCGGTCGATGCCCCAGCGCCGGTCGAGGTCGTTGGTCACCTCGTACCCGGACGCAAAGATCATGCAGTCGACGTCATATTCCTGGCCGTTGGCCACGAAGCCCTTTTCCGTCATCCGCTCGACGCCACGCGTTGCGGCGACGTCGATCAACGCGACATTCGGCCGATTGAAGGTCGGATAATAATCGTCGTTCGAGCAGGGCCGTTTGCACAGGAAGCGGTAATAGGGCTTGAGCGCCTCGGCCGTCGCCGGATCGTCGACGAGTTCCTCGCAGCGCTGACGCAACCGCTCCATCACGCGATAGTCGATGACTTCGCGCCGTGCGACATAGTCCTCCATCGTATGTTCGGGCCAACCCTCGGCCTCCAGCTCGGCCGCGACATTGCGGCTGATTTCGGTCCAGATATCCTGCACCAGATCGGGTTCGCCCGGTGCGAGCCGCTCCATCGCGGCATGGTGGAAGTTGCGGATACGTTTTTCCTGCCAGCCCGGCTCCTGCGACCGGAACCAGTCGGGGTCGGTCGGCCGATTGTCGCGTGCATCGACCGAGGAGGGCGTGCGCTGGATGACATGGAGCTTCTTTGCGTAACGGCCGAGATAGGGGACGATCTGCACCGCCGTCGCACCCGTGCCGATGATCGCGAGGGTCTTGTCCGCGAGCTTGTCGAGCACCGGATTACGCCATTCGCCGCCGGTATATTCATAATCCCAGCGCGCGGTATGAAAGAGCTTGCCCTTGAAGCTGTCGATGCCGGGAATGCCGGGCAGCTTCGGCTTGTTGAGCGGACCCATGGCGAGCACCACGAACCGCGCCTTTATGTCATCGCCGCGATTGGTGCCGACGTGCCAGCGGTTGATCTCGGGATCCCAGCGAAGGTCCTTGATCAGCGTGTGGAACAGCGCCCTGGGATAGAGATCGAACGTCTCGGCAATGATCCGGCAGTGGGTCTGGATCTCATGGCCGTCGCAGAACTTCTTCGACGGCATGTAGCCGGTCTCTTCGAGGAGCGGCATGTAGCACAGGGCGTCATTGTCGCACTGGATGCCGGGATAGCGGTTCCAGTACCAGGTGCCGCCAAAGTCGCCGCCATGATCGACATTGTAGAAATCCGCGATGCCGGCTTTCTTTAGTTCGATCGCCACCATCATGCCGCAATAGCCCGCGCCGAGGATGACGACATCGGTCTCCCCGGTGATCGGCCCGCGCGGCGTCACGGCATTATAGGGGTCGTGCTCATAGATTCCGGCCCATCTCCCGCTGGTCTCGACATATTGGTCATTGTGGTTGGTCTTGATTCGCCGGTCCCGCTCGCGAAGATATTTCGCATGCAGCTCGGCTATCCGCTCGGCGCTTACCGGCGGGCAGTCACTCGGAGCCAAGGACATGTCAGGATCCTCCCATATCGATAATCAACAGTATTGTTGATTTGGCACGGGCGCGCCTTGCGCGAATTGACTTTGGTCAAACGGGATATCGCCGGAGCGGAGAAAGCGTCAGCGGGCGATCGCCCCCGCCCGGGGGAGGTGGCGAACGCGCGGACAAGCGGAACCGGCGGGCTATTCGGTGTGGACGATCTCGACCTTGCCTCGGGGCTTCTTGAGCAGCAGCACCAGCGGCAGCGTCAGGATCGAGATCCACGCCATCAGATAGAAGTCATCGATATAGGCGATCATCGCCGCCTGCTTGTTGATCATCCCGTCAGCCATGGCGAAGACGGTATCCGACAGCGTACCAAGCCGGTCGAGCGCCCCGATGTCGAGCGCCGGGACCGACTTCTCCGTAATATGCGATGCGAGGTCGGCGTGGCTGATCTGGATGTTGCGGGCGAGCAGCACCGTCACCAGCGAGATGCCCGCCGACTGGCCGATGCTGCGCATCAGGTTGAGCAGGCTGGCGCCATCGGTGCGATACTCACCCGACAGGGTCGCGAAGGCGAGGCTGTTGAGCGGCATGAACACCAGCCCCATGCCAAGCCCCTGGATGAATCCGCTGATGATGACCGGCCAGAAGTCCATCTCGAGCGACCAATGCGCCATTTGCCGAAGCGATACGGCGAAGATGAGAAAGCCGGCCATGACCATGTAGCGGGCATCGACCTTGCCCATCAGCTGCCCGCCGAGCCACATGGTGAACAACACGCCGACGCCGCGCGGGGCCATCAGCAAGCCGGTATCGACCACCGGGTAACCGAACAGCTGCTGCAGCATCGGTGGCAGCAGCGCCATCGGCGCCATGGTCGACATGCCGACGATGACCATGAAGAACATGCCCATCGTCAGGTTGCGATTCCTGAACAGGTGCCGATCGAACAACGGCTTTGCGGCGGTCGTCAGATGCACCAGCGCGATCCACAAGGCGGCAGCCGCGATCATGCCCTCGATGCGGATTTCCCAGCTGCTGAACCAGTCCTGCTCCTGGCCGCGGTCGAGCATCAGCTGAAACGATGCCACGGCGATGGCGATGAACGCGAAACCCGTCAGGTCGAAGCTGCGCTTCGTGCCAGGGCGCGAAGGAAGGAGAAACCACAGAATCGCGAAGGTCGCCGCGCCGATCGGCACGTTGATGTAGAAGCACCAGCGCCAGTTATAGCTGTCGGTCAGCCAGCCACCGATGACCGGGCCGAGGATCGGCCCGACCATCACCCCCATGCCCCAGATCGACATCGCCTGGTTGGCGCGTTCGGGCGGGTTGATATCGAGCATCGCGGTTTGCGACAGCGGGTTGATGAACGCCGCGAACATGCCCTGGAAGATGCGGAACAGCACCATCTCCTCGAGGCTGACCGCGGTACCGCACAGCATCGACGCAATGACGAAACCACCGATTGCGATCAGGAACAGGTTGCGTGAGCCGAGCCGGTCGCTCAGCCAGCCGGTCGCGGGCAGCGCGATCGCGGTGGCGATGATGTAGCTGGTCAGCACCCAGGTGACGGTATCGAGCGTCGCGCCAAGGCTGGTTCGCATGTGCGGCAGCGCGACGTTGGCGATCGTTGCGTCGAGGATCTGCATGATCATCGGGCCCATCACGCCGATAGTGACGAGCCAGCGGTGGCGCACCTGCAGCGCCGCCCGGCCGGCAACAGGTTCAGCCATGGGGCTTGGTATCGATCGAGACGTCGACGCTCAGACCCGGGATCATCGGCCGCGAGGTGGCGCAGTCGATCGCGACGCGCACCGGCACGCGCTGCGTTACCTTGACCCAGTTGCCGCTGGCATTTTGGGCCGGCAGCACCGAAAACTCGGAACCCGTGCCAGCACCGATGCTGGCGATATGGCCGCACAGCTTAAGGCCCGAATAGGCATCGAAACTGATCTCGGCGGGCTGACCGACCGCCATATGGTTGAGGTCGGTTTCCTTGAAGTTGGCCTCGACCCATGCCGCCTGACTGACGACCAGACTGAGTGCGGGAACGCCGCTCGGCGTGATCGTGCCGATCTGGAGGCGGCTGGTCTGGCTGATGATGCCGTCCTTGGGCGCGCGCACGACGGTGCGGGCGAGCGCCAGGGCGGCCTTGTCGCGCTCCGCCATCGCCGCCTGGATCGCGGCGGGCACGCCCGAGCCCACCGTGCCGCTGCCGATCTGGGTGCGGGCCTTGTTGGCGGAGGCCTGCGCCGTACCCAGCCGTGCCTTGGCGGCGGCAACCTCGTGCGCTGCGGCATCGAAGCTGGCACGGGTGGTGAACCCGCGCTTCATCAGCGCTGCCTGCCGGTCATAGGTCGCCTGGGCGAGCGATATGTCAGCCTGTGCGCTGGCGATGTCGGCAGCCGCGCCACCGCTGTCGGTCGCCAGCGTCGCGAGCTGAACCCGCGCCGTGGCGAGCGCTGCATCGGCCTGTTCGAGCGCGATGCGATAGGGTTCGGGGTCGATCGTGAACAACACGTCGCCGGCCTTGACGCGCTGGTTCTCGCGCACGTTGACCGCGACGATACGCCCTGTAACGTCGGGGCTGATCGAGATCATGTCCTGGCGCACATAGGCATTGTCGGTTGAGATATAGCGGCCCGAGGTCAACCACAGATAGCCGCCGCCCAAAGCGACGAGCAGCGGCACGCTGACCATCAGCGCTATACGCCCCCAACTGCGACGCTTTGTTGCAGGCGCCTCGACCGTCTCGATCGGATTGACGGCGATCTGCTCGACCTTGGCGGTGGAGAACTTGGGGTCGGCGTCAGCCATGGGCGGCCTCGTTCGGCTCGTGCATTGAGAGATTGGCATGAATGGCGTTCAGCGTGGCGATAGTCGCGATCCGCTCTGCTTCATCGACCCCCCTTAGGGAATAGACGAAAAGGCCATCGGCGAGCGTGCGCAATTCGGTGATGATCGGCTTGGCTTTGTCGGTGAGGAAGATCAACCAGGCACGGCGATCACCGGGATCGCGGCGGCGCTCTACAAGACCCGCTTCCTCAAGCCGGTCGATCATGCGGCACAGTGAAATCGGTTCAACCTCGAGCAGATCTGCCAAGGTCCCCTGGTTTGCGCCCTCATGGCGGGAGAGGGTCGTCAGCGTGCGCCACTGCGCACGCGTGACGCCGATCAGGCGTGCGCGCTCGTCGAAGCGTCGGCGCATCAGGCGCGAAACGTCACTGATCAAGAAGGCCAAGGAATCGCTCATAGGCAGCCTACATAGTAAGCATCCTTATATAAAGCTATCCATATTGCGTGCGTAGTGCGCAATCGCGATTGCGTTGCGGGTAACGCTGGCTTGAAGGAAGCAGGCGTCGTGCACGCGGAATGTCCCGACTGCCACAATCGCCAGGTGATCCAACAGGCGGCTGAGGTCACCGGCAACGACAACGAACTGTCGTCGCGTTCCTGCCGCCTCCCGGATTGCGCAAAGTGGTACACGGCTAACGCGCTACTGGGTGACCTGCGCCATTCCAGCAAGATTGCTTCAGCGCGGCACCGAAGGCCGCGACGCAGTGCATTGACGCTTTGTTGAGCTGTTGGCGGGGTAAAGGTTAGTGCCGCATCGAACGAACGACTGCATGCATTTCGATTGGTTGCTGGCTGTTCAGAAAGCTGCCGTCCGTTCATCTCGTCCGAGCGACCGCTCGTCACGACAGTGGATCGTGCGGGCGATGAATATTCCTAGCCAGGCGGACGTGTGGCCGATGCACAATGACCTTGTTATGCCGCCGGGCTCTGCCCGGTTGGCTTCCAGCCAATTGTGAACTGCGCGTATGCCGGCGGCGCCCTGTAAGGAGCCAACATGAACGATACGTCCCACGAGTTTGAAGCGCACGACTTCTTCCGCAGCGACCGGTTCGTCAACGATCCCTATCCCTATTTCGACTATCTGAGAGAGCAGTCTCCGGTCTTGCGTGAGCCCCATCAGGGCGTCGTCATGGTCACGGGCTACAACGAAGCCCTTGAGGTCTACAACGATCCCGCTCGCTTTTCCTCGTGCATGTCCACCACCGGACCATTTGCGGGCTGCCCCATTCCGCTGGAGGGCCGCGGGAATGACGACATTTCCGCGTTGATCGAGGAATATCGCGACCAGACGGCCTTCAGCGATCAGCTTCCGACGATGGACCCACCGGTGCACACCGCCCACCGGGCGTTGCTGATGTCGCTGATCACCCCAAAGCGGCTCAAGGAGAATGAGGAGTTCATGTGGAGGCTAGCCGATCAGCAGATCGATACCTTCCTTGCCCATGGCGAATGCGAGTTCATGGACGCCTTTGCCCAGCCCTTCGCCGTGCTCGTCGTCTCCGACCTGCTCGGCGTGCCGCCCGAGGACCGAACAGAATTCCGCAAGCACCTGATTAGGGTGGAGCGCGAGAGTGGCGGCGCGGTGGTCGGCGGCACGGACGGCGAAGTCACGCACGGGCCGCTGGAATTTCTATACGAAAAATTCTCATACTATATCGAAGACCGCAGGCGTCATCCCAAACAGGATGTCCTGACTGGCCTCGCCAACGCCACCTTCCCCGGCGGCGCGGTGCCGGAGCCGATGGATGTCGCCCGAATCGCCGCCAACCTGTTCGCCGCGGGGCAGGAAACCACGGTGCGATTGCTCAGCTACGCGTTCAAGGTGATCGGCGAACGCCCCGACCTCCAGCAACGCCTGCGCGAGGATCGCAGCCTCATCCCCAATTTCGTCGAGGAATGCCTGCGGATCGAGGGCCCGGTGAAGGGCGACTTCCGCTTGGCGAAAAAGCCGTCGAGCGTTGGTGGCGTCGATATCCCGGCCGGTACGTTCCTGTATGTCTCCAACAGCGCAGCCAACCGGGATTCGCGCAAGTTCGAAAACCCCGGAGAATTCGAACTGGGCCGGAAGAACGCCCGCTTGCATGTGGCCTTCGGCGCTGGCCGCCATGCCTGTCCCGGCGCGCCGCTGGCGCGGGCTGAAGCGGTGGTCAGCCTTAACCGCATGTTCGACCGGACCAGCGACATCCGCATCAACGAGAAAGTCCACGGACCGCCCTGCGCACGACGCTACACATATCTGCCGACCTTTATCTTGCGCGGACTGACGCACATCAGCCTGGAGTTTGACCCGGTGGAGGCTGGCCCAAGATGAAAGTCCGGGTCGACACGGACCTCTGCGCCGGATTCGGGATCTGCGTGGGAATCTGCCCCGAGGTGTTCGAACTGCACGACGATGGCTACGCCACTGTGCTGGTCGGCGAGGTGCCGGCGGGACTTCAGGATCTGGTACGGCTGGCGGAAAGTCAGTGCCCGGCGCGAGCGATTTCCGTCAGTGACGATCCCTCCCACTGACTGAAATCGGCAAGCGCCGACTGAAGTGGAAAGCCCGTGAGCTGCCTGTCGTTGATTCTGATTGCCGAGATAAACGACAGATCAGGAATGGACCGGACGATAGACCTGCTCCGCTGCCTGCGCGAAAACACTGTCGGGATCCTCGACGAAACGCCGTGCCGAGGAATTGAGCAGCGCGCGCAAGACCGTTTCGGACTTTGGCGGGAGCACGGTGCCGCTCTCTGTGACCAGGGCCCAGTCAAAGCGCTGTGCGATGTCGCAGAGTGCCTCAATGGTCTCCGTTCGAAAGGTTCTTGCGTCGATCCTGATATGGACCTCGGCGCTGCCATCTCCATCGTGAAAATACTGCACATCCGTGCCGCGGTTGTTGCCCCACACTAGCAGCCCCGCGCTCCAGGCCTGTTGCCGCGGCAGCAGATCGTCCAGGGCACGGACGAAATCGCGACGTTGGTCGTCGGCCATGATCAGCACGATGTGCTCGCGTGCTTCCGGTGTGAGCCGGATCGCGGGAACCCCATTGATCTCCGCCATCGCGGCGGGGATCGCAACGAGCTCGAATTGCCATACCGCCACGCGAATCGCCTCCGCTTTGTCGTCGAACCAGATGTTCGGGCGCGCCCCGGGAATCTGCAATGCCGCGACTCGGAGAAGCAAGTCACACATTTCTGCGACAGGCCGCCGCGCACCGAATGGCGCGCGGCGGCCCTTCTCACATGACGGTTCGGCCCATGAAAATCTGGGGCGACCCGCCCTCGCGGATCTCAGCGTCCCGTGGTGATCGCGCTGCTGGCCAGATTGCCGGTCGCGGCAGCGCTGATCTGGTTACCGGTCAGCGCGACCGAGCTGCCGGTGACGGGCCCGGTCAGGCTGCGATAGGTCGCACCGTTGACCACCGCGCTCACCGCGCCGCTATTGGTCTGCATGTTGACCAGCGACGCCGCGGGCGCCGCGCGCGGCGCCGACGCTATCATCACGTCGTTCGCGCTGTTGCCATAAGCGGTCGCGGACATCGTGTTGCCGGTGATGGTCAGCTGCGCCCCCGTCACCGCGCCGTTGAGCGGAACCAGCACGCCCGAGGTGCCGGTATCGGCGGCAACCGCCGCGAGATTGGCCTGCTGGTTGAGCATGGTGAGTGGTGCGCTGGCAGACGTGTCAAACGCGCTGATCTGACCGTTCGCCGTCCCGCCAGTGATTGCGGTGGTACCGTCATAGTTTAACGCATTGTCCGCCAGGTTGGCCCGAGCCGTGGAGCTGGTGACATTGCCTTCGAAGACCAGGTTCGAGGTGGAGAGCGACGGCTGGGCGCCGCTCGCGGTGAACCGCAGGTCGCTCGCCGCAATCGCATGGACTGGCGCGATGCTGACCTGGGTGCTGACGACGCCGCCACCGACACCATCGTCCAGCGACACGCTGTTCTGCGCCCGGTTCGCCGACGCGTCGGCCAGAGTCGCGTTGCCGGCGATCGTCATTGTCGATGACGCGAGACGGTCAACGGTACCGGCATTGGAGAGGCTGGTCGATGCGTTCGCATCCAGTGTTCCGATCGCGAACTGCTGGTTGGCGAGCACCGCATCACCGGATCCCATGGGCGGTCCCATCTCGTCGGACGAGAGGTCGGCGCGCGCGCCCGAAGCCTGCTTGCCCGCCACGGTCAGGCCATTGTCGACGCTGTTCACCGCGGCGAACGCACCGCCACCACGAAGTTCCTCGGATCCGGCTCGGCCTATTCCCCCCAATAGGTACGAGCCGGGCGCGGGCGACGGCGTCCTCCCTTTCGCCGTCGCCGCCGCGGGGTCCGGTCCTGCTCCCCCGACCGGGCTCCGCGGCAAAATTCACCCTTCGCAGAAGCTGACTTCCCATGGACAACCTCAACGTCATCGACCGCATCATGCAGACCTTCATCCGCTACATCGATAGCGGGTTCGGGCTGCTGGGCGGCGATGTCGGCTTCCTGACCACCACGTTGATCGGGATCGACATCACGCTTGCCGGCCTGTTCTGGGCGATGGGCGGCGAGGACAATGTCATCGGCCGCTTCATCAAGAAGATCCTCTATATCGGTGCCTTCGCGTTCATCCTGAACCAGTTCTCGACGCTCGCCGACATCATCTTCCGCTCCTTCGCGGCAGCCGGCCTCACCGCTGGCGGTGGGACGATGTCGGCCGACGATCTCCTGAAACCCGGTCGTCTCGCGGGAACCGGCTTCTCCGCCGCCTGGCCGCTGCTCCAGCAGGTCTCCCAGCTGATCGGGTTCACGACCTTCTTCGACAATTTCCTGACCATCGCCGTGCTGCTGTTCGCCTGGGCGCTCGTGATCCTCGCCTTCTTCATCCTCGCCGTGCAGATGTTCGTGACCATCCTCGAGTTCAAGCTCACCACGCTTGCCGGCTTTGTCCTCGTGCCGTTCGCGCTGTGGAACCGCACCAGCTTTCTCGCCGAACGCGTGCTGGGCACCGTCGTGTCGTCGGGCATCAAGGTGATGGTGCTCGCGGTGATCGTCGGCATCAGCTCCAACTTCTTCACCGAATTCACCACAAGCCTGCAGGGGCAGGAGCCGGATTTCAGTCAGGCGATGAGCCTAGTCCTCGCGTCGCTCACGCTGTTCGGTCTCGGCATCTTCGGTCCGGGCATCGCCTCCGGTCTGGTCGCCGGCGCCCCGCAGCTTGGTGCGGGTGCGGCGTTCGGCACCGCCGTTGGCGCGGCCGGGATTACGGCTCTGGCGGGCGGCGCGGCGATTGGCGGCGCCAGCGCGGTCGGCGGGGCTGCGCTCGGTGCCATTCGCGCCGGCACCACGATGGGCTCGGCGGCGTCCGCTTCCTATCAGCTCGGCCAATCGGCTGCCGGTTCAACCACCGTGGGTGCCGGCCTGAGCGGGGTTGGGCGCGCTGCTGCGAACACGGTCCGCGCGAAGATGTCGAGCGGCCTGGGGCTTTCGGCAGCCGCCGAGCGCGGGCGTGACGCTGCATGGTCTGCACTCAACGGCAACAAGACCTCTGACCAAGCCTCGTCGGCAGGTGGGGGCAGCACGCCCGAATGGGCGCAGGCGCTCAAGCGTCAGCAGGACTCCAGACACCACCGCCAGGTCGCGATGCAAGCCCTGCGCGAGGGCGACCGCGGCGGCGCGTCCGCCACTCCCGACATCAAGGAAAAGGAAGACTGAGCGATGTTCTTCAAGCGCAGCGTCCAGCGCTATGGGCGCACCCCCGAACCGTCCACGCCCTATCAGCGTGCCGGCCAGCTCTGGGATGAGCGGATCGGCTCCGCCCGTGTACAGGCGCGCAACTGGCGACTGATGGCCTTTGGCGGACTTGGCCTCTCCACCGCGATGTCGTGCGCGCTGATCTGGCAGTCGCTGCAAAGCCACGTGACCCCGTATATCGTCGAGGTCGATCGGCTGGGCGAGGCGCGGGCGGTCAAGCCGAGGCCGGCTACCGGCCGACTGACCCGCAGATCGCCTGGCATCTGGCGAAGTTCGTCGAGAACATCCGATCGGTGACGCTCGATCCGGTGCTGATGCGCCGCGACTGGCTATCGGCCTATGATTTCGCCACCCGCCGCGGCGCTCAATTTCTCGGTGACTATGCCCGCAGCGCGAAGCCGTTCGCCGATCTGGGCGAGCGCACGATCTCGGTGCAGGTCACCAGCGTGGTGCGCGCGTCCGACCGGTCGTTCCAGATCAAATGGACCGAGACGGCGTACGAGCATGGTGCCCTGGCCGGCACGTCGCATTGGACGGGCATCCTGTCGATCGTGACCCAAGCGCCGAAATCGGCTGACACGCTCAGGAAGAACCCACTCGGCATCTATGTCGATGCGATCGACTGGAGCCATGAACTCGAGCCGGCGACGCCGCCCGCGCCGCCTCAGGTCAGGGCGCTGCCGCCCGCCAATCTGCCACTCGGCTCGCCGCTCGATCCCAATCTCGCCGCCCAACCCACCGCACCCGCAAACCCGGAGGTCCAGCCGTGAAGTTCATCTATGCCTTGCCGGCTTTGCCGGCGATCCTGGCCGTGTCGATCGCGGCAGACGCGCCATCGGTGCCGCTCCTGTCGCCCAATCCCAGGCCAGCCGCCGCGCCCCTGGTCCGTCCGGCAACGCCAGTTCTAGCGAACCCGGTGGCATCAGCCCCGGTCAGGCGGGCTCGGCACCATCCTCACCACCGCCATGTTTCGCGCGCGGTCGCCGAGGTCGCTTCGGCCAACCGCGCGGCCACGCTGGCGCCCGGAGCGCAGGGGTTCGTCAATGCCGAACAGGTCTTCCCCTTTGCACCCGGCATCGTCTTCCAGGTCTACACAGCGCCCGGTCGGGTCACGGACGTAACACTGCAACCGGGCGAGCAACTCGTCGCGGTGGCAAGCGGCGACACCGTGCGCTGGGTCATCGGTGATACGACCAGCGGGGCAGGGGCTGACAAGCGCACGCATATCCTAGTCAAGCCGTTCGCGGCTGGCCTTGCCACCAACCTCGTCATCACGACCGACCGGCGCACCTATCATGTCGCGCTGACCAGCACGGCCGCGACCGCGATGGCGTCCCTGTCATGGACCTATCCGCAGGATGTGCTGATCGCATTGAAGCAGGCCGAAGAGCAGGCTGTCGCGGCTGCGCCGATCGCGACGGGGCTCGAGGTGGATCAGCTGCGGTTCGACTATGCCATCACCGGCGATAAGCCGGCGTGGCGTCCCTTGCGCGAAAAACACCTACTTTCTGTGGTACTTTCGAACTGCTCGTTTCGGGACCGTAAGGTCTCGGCGGAATACCGCAAGCCCTTTGAAATCATTATAAAAAATGCGATGCCGTCCAGCCCTAATAGTGGGGCGGTGGAGGGCAAAAAACCCCAAAACGAGGATTGGCAGGGGAGCTCGGACTCGAACCGAGGGCCTTCGGTTTTGGAGACCGACGCTCTAACCAACTGAGCTACACCCCTAGGCCGTCGGGGTCCTTAGCGTGACGTATCGCCGCGGGCAAGCGCTTCACGCAGCGGCGGCGGCGGATCCCTCGCCGCAGTCGCGCTGTGCGATCGCGCGCGCTTCCTCGACCGGCAGCGGCCGGCCGAAATAATAACCCTGCACCTTGGTGCAGCCGAGATCCTGGACCATGTGATGCTCGGCCTCGGTCTCGACGCCTTCGGCGGTGGTCGCCATGCCGAGGCTCTGCGCCAGCGCGACAACGGCGCGGATGATCGCGATCGCCTCCTTCTCGCCCTTCGACGCGCCCTGCACGAAGCTGCGGTCGATCTTGATCGACGAGAAGCGCGTGCGGCTGAGATAGCCGAGCGAGGAATAACCGGTGCCGAAGTCGTCGAGGCTGAGGCGCACGCCAAGATCGAGGATGCGTTCGAGCACCTGGATCGCGCAGGTGCCTTCGCGCATGAACACGCTCTCGGTGACCTCGAGTTCGAGCCGTTCGGCGGGCAGGCCGCTATTGGCGAGCGCCTGCGCGACGACGGTGACGAAGCTCGGATTGTGCAACTGCTCGGGCGAGACGTTGACCGCGACGCGCGTCTGCGACGGCCAGCGCGCCGCTTCCTCGCAGGCGGTGCGCAATACCCACTCGCCGATCGGCACGATCAGCCGCGCGTCCTCGGCCAGCGGCACGAACTTCACCGGCGAGACATTGCCATGCTCGGGATGATTCCAGCGCAACAGCGCCTCGAAGCCCTTGAGCCGGCCGGTCGCGGCGTCGACCACCGGCTGGTAGTTGAGGTGCATCTCGTTGTTCTGCACTGCCTTGCGCAGCGCCATTTCGAGCACGCGGCGCTCCTCGGCATCGACGTGCAGCTGCGGCTCATAGACGTGGAAGGCGCCGCCGCCACTGTCCTTGGAACGATACAGCGCGAGATCGGCGGATCGGATCAGCATCTCGGCGGTGCGGCCGTCGCGCGGGCCGAATGCCACGCCGACACTGGCGCCGATGTACAGTGTGTGCTGGTCGAGCTCATAGGGACGCGACAGCGTGTCGATGATCGCCTGGGCAAGCCGTTCGCAGCGCAGCGAGTCGCTCGCGTCGCGTACGACCACGGCGAATTCGTCGCCGCCGAGGCGCCCGATGACTTCATTCTCGGTGACGAGCTGGCCGAGCCGTTCCGACACGCGGCCGAGCAGGCGGTCGCCGATCGGATGGCCGAGCGTGTCGTTGACCGCCTTGAAGCGATCGAGATCGATCATCATGAAGGCGCAGCGCGAGCCCCATTTCTCGGCCTCGGCCATGGCATAGGCCAGCGCCTCGTTGACCAGCAGGCGGTTGGGCAGGCCGGTCAGCGTGTCGAACCGGGCCATGCGGTTGATCTTGTCGGCCGAGGCGCGCTGCTCGGTGACGTCGGAGCCGACGCCGCGAAAGCCGGTATAGGTGCCGTCATCGTCGAAGCGCGGGGTCGCGGCAATCTCGAACCAGCGTTCCTCGCCCTTGATGTGGACGGCGAGCAGCAGGTCGCGAAAGCCCTCGCGGCGCTTCATCTTGTCGGCCAGTTCGCGCAGGCCGGTGGTGAAGTTGCCGCCTTCCCAGGTCGGGCCGGCGAGCACCTGCAGAAAGGGCAGGCCATTGATCGAGGCGGGGTCGAGATCGAACGACAGCGCGAAACGCGGCGAGGCGCGGATCACGCGGCGATTGGCGTCGGTCTCCCACAGCCAGTCGCCATTCTGGTCCTGGAACTCGCGCAGCAACAGGCTGACCGTCTCGTCGCGTTCGGCCAGCGCAATTTCGCCGGCGCGAATCACCACCAGCGATTTGCCGCGTCCGAAACAGGCAATCATCAGCAGCGTCGCGAACAGCGCCGAGGCTGCGGCGAGCACCGGCCCGCCGACGACATAAAGCATCGTCGACACCGAGGCGCCGAGCACGAACAGGAAGCTGAGCGTGGCGAGTGGCAGCGCCGCCATTGCCACGGCGGACGCGGTCATCAGCAACGACAGCACGATCCACAGGCCGAGCGCGGTGCTCGCATCGGCACGCAGGCCGATCGCGATCGGCGGTACCGACCACACGACACCGAGCGCGAGGCCTTCGAGCATCGTGTCGCGCACATCCTTGAGCGTGGCGGTCTGTGCGGTGCGCTCGCGCGATCCGAGGCGACGCAGCGTGACGGTCGCGGCGATCGCCGCCACCATCGCGCCCCAGGAAGCGACCGCCCAATGCGGGACGAGCCGGTCGACGAGGATCGCGACCAGCGCCGCACCGATGACATTGGCGCCGAGCATGAACAGTGCCAACTGGCTCCCGGCATTGAGCTGCGCGGCGCGAATGGGCGCCCAGTCGGTCGAATCCGGCGGGTCGTACAGACCCAGCAGGGCACGCGCGTCGATGCGCGGTTGCGCGAATTGGGAAGAGTGCCGATTGCTCACCGCGCATCCTGTAGCGCGGATTTGGTTAGCACTTGGTTAGACGCGGCGCACACGGCCAGAAATAATCACTGCCCGGCGATTATCCCCGCGCGCAGCACGCGCAACACGTTGCCACCCATCACCTTGGCGATGTCGGCGTCGGAAAAACCGCGATCGATCAACGCCTGCGTCACCGCGGCGAGCTGGCTCGAATCGAAGCCGGTGGTCACCGCGCCGTCGAAATCCGAGCCCAGTCCGACATGATCGATGCCGACGATATCGCGTACATGCGCGATCGCCGCCGCCGCCGCCTCGGGCCGGGTCGAGCATATCGCGGCATCCCAATAGCCGATGCCGATCACACCGCCGGTGCGGGCGATGCCGCGAATCTCGTCGTCGGTCAGGTTGCGGTTGACGTGACACGTCGCCTGCACGCCGCCATGGCTCGAGACGATCGGCCGCCGCGCCATCGCTATCACCTCGGCGACGGTGGCATGGCTGGCATGCGCGATGTCGACCACCATGCCGAGTGCCTCCATGCGGCGCACGACCTGCCGGCCGAGCGGCGTCAATCCGGCCTTGGCCATGCCGTGCATCGATCCGGCAACCTCATTGTCGAAGAAGTGCGCGAGCCCCGCCATGCGGAAGCCCGCCGCATGGAGCCGGTCGAGATTGTCGAGCTTGCCCTCGACGTCCTGCAGCCCCTCGACCGACAGCATCGCGCCGACGACCTTTTTGCCGCGCGCGCGATCGGCGAGCAGCTGGTCGAGTTCCGCCGGCGTTTCGATCACGCGCAATTGGCCGCTCGAGTTGGCGGCATAACGATGCAGCTTCTGCGCATGCCACAGCGACCGCTCCAGCAACGAGCCCCAGGTCCGGATCGGCTGAAGGTCGGCGATGGCGAGCGCGGTGATGTTGTCGGTGTCGGCCGGATTGGCGTCGTAATTCTGGCCCTTGGGCGTCTTGGTGACCGAGGAGAATATCTGCAGCGCGTAGTTGCCCGCGAGCAGGCGCGGCAGATCGACCTGACCGCGAGTCGCGCGGTCCAGCAGGCTGCGCTGCCACAGCAGGGTATCGGCGTGCATGTCGGCGACCTGGAGCGTGGCGTGCAGCGCCTTGGCGCGGTCGGTAACCTTGAGCGGCACCGCTTCGACCTTGTTCATTCCCCGCTCGACGATGCCGGGCGCCAGGATGAAGAAGGCGATCGCGCCGATCACCACGAGGCCGAGGAAACCGAGCAACAATTTGCGGATCATGATGCTTGCTCCAGGTTCGGGGCCTTGCCGCCGGAGTCGGCAGACGGCGCCGGATGATGCTTTCGCCCGTCGCGACACATGGCGAGGCAGGTGGTCATGCGGCGCTATGATCGGTGTGCGCGCTCCTGCCAAGCCGGCGTGGCGGTCGCGGTTCGGTGGCGTGGCGTCGCAGCAATGGGAAGTGTATGATTTGAATGGCGATCCTTGCGCGGCGGCGTGAGCGATCCGGTCAAGGTACAGGCGGCGGCCGATCGTCTGGCGGCGTTGCCGGCCAGGCTCGAGGTCCGCGATTTGCAGGCGCCCGGCTTTTCGGCGGCATTGGTCGTGATCGCCGGCTCCGCTCAAGAGCGCTTGATCGGCTCCAATGGTGGGGAAACATGGTCCAGATTCTGAACAAAAATATCTGGCATGCTATATGTCAATATATGGCGACTTCCCCGTAAAAATTTACAAAGCGATATTTTTAATCGCGACCATTTGTAAATTGCGAATTTCAATTGAAACTATTGATGCGATCAAGAGATTTAATTGTATGATCGAGCATCCACAAAAATGAGAAGTTTTCGTTGAATCCGTTGCCGGATGTAACTCCGGCGGGCCGGTTTCGACGAACTGGAGTTGGCGGGGAATGGATCTTGCTGGATCGGTATTGGTTCATGGCAGCGTACATGGCTCGCTCGAGGCATGTTTCGCATCGGTCCGCCGACATAGTGCGATCTTTGGCATCGCGCCGATCAAGATCAATCTTCGCGAACCTCGCCACTGACGGACGAGTGCCTGCTGGATAACAGCGGCGGAATCTCCGAGAGCGAGCGCACATGGGCATCGGCGCAACGAAGGTCGCCCTGCGAAGCGTGGATCACACCCCAAGGTCCACGCTCGATGAAGATCGCCATCATGCCCATCGCCCTGGCGGGCAGGATATCATTGTCGAGCCTGTCGCCGACATAGGCGATGTCACCGGCCGCGAAGCCGCATTGTTCGATGATCTTCGCAAAGAAATGCGGTGACGGCTTTTCGACACCCCATCGCGCCGACGACGCCACATGGTCCGCTTCCGCTCCCGCGGCGCGCAGCGCCTCTTCCGCATCCTCGGGCTGGTTGCCGGCGATGCCGACGATCAAGCCACTTTCGCGCAGCGCCGCGAGGCAGGGGAGGGCATCCGGGTAGAAGTCCCGGCGCTCGATCCGATATCTGTCGCCCTCCAATGCGCGCTCGCGCTCTGCCTGCGCGATGTCGAGCCCTGGAGCGAAAGGGTCGAACACGCGGTGATGGTGCTCGCCACGCGCGATTACCGCGCCGAGCGCGGCGAAGAAGGTCAGCCGCGGCACGCCGAGCCAGTCGGCCCACAGGCCCCATTGGCGTGTTTCATCGACCAGCGTCTCGCCGACATCGAAGTAGACGGCCCGGATCATCGCTTCGCCTTATCCCGCCACGACCGCCGGCAGGATCGCGTCGAGCAGCAGCATGCCCGCCTCGCGTACGCGAAGATGATCGCCGGCCCGGGCGACAAACCCCTGGTCCGCCAGCCGCGCGATCGCCGTCTCGTCGACCAGCGCGGCGACGGGGGCCTCGCCCAGCAGCGCGATCCGGGTGAGGTCGATGCCCTCGCGCAGGCGCAACCCCATCAGCAGCCCTTCCTTCGCGCGGTCGGCGGGGATGAGCCGCTCCTCGCTCTGTGCGCCATGGCCGTTGCGCGCGACCGCCGACAGCCAGTTTTCCGGTTTGCGGTGCCGCACCGTCGCCATCCCGCCGCGTCGGCCATGCGCGCCGGGGCCGATCCCGGCATAGTCGCGGTAGCGCCAATAGGTCAGGTTGTGCCGGCTCTCGGCGCCGCGGCGGGCATGGTTGGAAATCTCATAGGCAGGCAAGCCGGCCGTTTTGGTCAGCGCGCGCGTCGCTTCGAACAGGTCGGCGGCGGCATCGCCGTCCGGAATGTGCAACCGACCGGCAGCGGCATCGGTGGCAAAGCGCGTGCCGGGTTCGATCGTCAGCTGGTAGAGCGACAGATGCTCGGTGCCGAAGCCCAAGGCGCGCGCCAGTTCGGCCTCCCAATCCTTCAGACACTGCTCGGGTCGAGCATAGATCAGGTCGAAGCTGACACGCGCGAACGCCCGTTGCGCGGTCGCCAGCGCGGCGAGTCCTTCGTCGACGCCATGTGCGCGGCCCAGAAAGCGTAGCGCATCGTCGTCGAGCGCCTGCAAGCCGAGCGACACGCGATTGACCCCGGCGCGCGCGATATCGGCGAAGCGCGCCGCCTCGACCGAGGAGGGGTTGGCTTCCAGCGTGATCTCGATGTCGTCGTCGAACGGCCATGCCGCGGATGCCGCGTCGATGATCGCCGCGACCGTCTCGGGCGGCATCAGCGAGGGGGTGCCGCCACCGAAGAAGATCGACCCCAGGCGCCGCCCCGGCAACAATGCCGCCTCATGCGCCAGGTCGGCGAGCAGCGCCGCGCGCCATGCCACCTGGTCGACGGCGTCCCGGACATGGCTGTTGAAGTCGCAATAGGGACATTTCGAGACGCAGAACGGCCAATGGACATAAAGCGCGAGCGGCGGCGTTTCGGCGACGTTCATGGGGGTGCGCTATGACGTGGGTCGAGGAGTGTGGGAAGATGCGTGCGATCCTGCTTGCGATACTGGCGCTGGCCGGTTGCGCCGCCGAGGCGCCGACCCAGGTCGTCGAACGGCGGACCACGATGGCACCCGCGCCGCGCGGCGGTGCGCTACTGCGCACCGCAATGCTGCGCGGCCACAATGCCGCACGCGCGGCGGTCGGGGTCGCGCCGCTGGTCTGGGACGATCGCCTCGCGACCGACGCCGCCGCGTATGCCGCCACGCTGGCGCGCGAAAATCGCTTCGAACATGCCGCCCAGCCGCAGGGGCCGTCGCGCGAGGGCGAAAATCTGTGGATGGGGACGCGCGACGCCTTTGGCTTTGACGAAATGCTCGGCCACTGGGTCGCCGAACGGCGCTATTACCGAGCGGCGCCGACGCCCGATTTCAGTAGCACCGGCCGCTGGGGCGATGTCGCGCATTACACCCAGATGGTCTGGCGCACCTCAACGACGGTCGGCTGTGCGCTGGCGAGCAATCGCGACAATGACTATCTCGTTTGCCGCTACGCGCCGCCCGGCAATGTCGTCGGGCAGCGCGCCTTCTAGCAAGCGGCGCCGCCTTGTGCGACGCTGCATGCGACCAGCGGAGACGAGGTGAGGATGGCAGCGGTGATATTGACGGTGGCGGGCAGCGATCGCCCCGGGCTGACCGCGGCGCTGGCCGAGGCGGTGCAGGCGGCGGGCGGCAACTGGTTGGAAAGCCGGCTGGCGCGCCTCGGGGGGCGATATGTCGGCTCGGTGCTGGTCGATATTCCCACCGGCGGATTGGCTGCACTGGAGGCCGCCGCGCATCGCATCGATGCCGATGGGCTCGCTGTCACGCTGCTCGCCGCGGTTGAGCAGCTGCCGCTCGCGGGTCAAGCGCTGCACCTCGACCTGGTCGGCCAGGACCGTCCGGGGATCGTGCGCGAGGTGACGAGCGTCCTCGCGCGGCTTGGCGTGAATATCGAGGATTTCGCGACCAGCGTGGAGAATGGCGCCTGGTCGGGCGAGAAGCTCTTCCGCGCCACCGCGCGGCTGCTTGTCCCGGCCGGCACGGCGACCGATGCGGTCGGCGCGGCGTTGGAAGCGATTTCGGGCGAGATCATGGTCGACTTCACCGTTTCACCACCGGGCTGATCCGCCGCCGTCCGGAAAGCGTCGGGGCGAAGCCGTGGTGCGTAGCGCTGTTCGCGCAGCGATCAGAGGACCGCGGCGACCAGTTGCCGGAAGGCGGCGGCGCGGTGGGTGAGGGGGGTCTTGGCCTCGGGCGCCATCTCGCCGAAGGTCAGTGTCTCGCCATCGGGCAGGAACATCGGATCGTAGCCGAAGCCATGCTCGCCGCGCGGCGGCCAGACCAGCGTGCCGTCGACGCGTCCCTCGAACCATTCGACATGGCCGTCGGGCCAGGCCAGCGCGAGCGCGCAGACGAAATGCGCACTGCGTGGCGCGTCGTCGATCGCGCTCACCCGCTCCTCGACCAGCCGCATCGCCAGCCCGAAATCCTTGTCCGGCCCCGCCCAGCGCGCCGAGAAGATGCCCGGCTCGCCACCAAGCGCATCGACGCACAGACCCGAATCGTCGGCCAGCGCGGGCAGGCCCGACAGGTCGGCGGCCTGCATTGCCTTCAACTCGGCATTGGCGACGAAGGTCGTGCCGGTTTCCTCGGGTTCGGGCAGGTCGAGATCGGCAGCCGAGACCGGCTCGATGCCATAGGGGCCGAGCAATGCCCTGATCTCGCGGACCTTGCCGGCATTATGACTGGCGATGACGAGCTTTCCGGGGGCGAGCTTGCGGATCGCCTGCGGGGTCTCGCCCTCGCCGCTCACTTCGCGACGGCCTTGGCCTGTGCGGCGAAGATGTCGGCGCAACCGATCCGCGCCAGGCGCAATAGACGGAGGAGCGCTTCCTCGTCATAGGTAGCACCTTCCGCCGTCGCCTGTGCCTCGGCGATGTTGCCGTTTTCGAGCAGAACGAAATTGGCGTCGGCGTCGGCGTTCGAATCCTCATCATAATCGAGGTCGAGCACCGGCGTGCCCTTGAAGATACCGCACGAGACGGCGGCAACCTTCTGCGTCAGCGGATCGGCGGTGAGCTTGCCCTCGGCCATCAGGCCGTCGATCGCCAGCCGCAGCGCGACCCACGCGCCGGAGATTGCCGCGGTGCGCGTCCCGCCATCGGCCTGGATCACATCGCAATCGAGCGTGATCTGGCGCTCGCCGAGCAGCTTGAGGTCGGTGACCGCGCGCAGGCTCCGGCCGATCAGCCGCTGGATCTCCTGCGTCCGTCCCGATTGCTTGCCCTTGGCCGCTTCGCGGTTGCCTCGCGTATGCGTGGCGCGGGGCAACATGCCATATTCGGCCGTGACCCAGCCCTCGCCCTTGCCGCGCAGCCAGGGCGGCAGGCGCTCCTCGACCGAGGCGGTGACCAGCACCCTGGTGTCGCCGAACCCGATCAGCACCGATCCTTCGGCGTGGCGGGTGAAGTGCGGCTCGATGCTGATCGCACGCATCTGATCGGGGGCGCGGCCGGAGGGGCGCATGGGGAGTCTCCTGAGAATGGTTGCGGCGCTGCCTAGACGTGGAGCGGCGCAGGCGCCAGTCTCGGTGCAGCCGGAAGGGGTAAATATGTGAAATGGATTCTGCTCATTCTCGCGACATTGGCCCTACCGGCAAACGCTGCCCCCTCACGATCCGCAAGAATTGAGGCGCTCACCCTTGGCTCTCACTTTCTGCCGCGCATATGCCTTGGAAAATGCCCCAGCTTCGACGTGACCGTGCATGCGGATGGACGACTTGAAAGGCGCCTCACGGCTGGTCCGGGCGAGGCGGACCGCATCGTTCGCTCGCATATAGCCCCTGCGCGCTTCCTCAAGGCATCGAATCTACTCTCTGGCCTGATGCCAGGAGGTTCAGATTCTCTCCTCGGCTGCGATCGCGGCGTGGCAGCATCCGCCAGCGGGGCTGCGGACTTCACTATCGCCTGGTGGAACAATCGCACGGCTACGCGCTTGCGCGCCTGTCATGACAACGAAGCTGTGTCGCGCGCCTTTGGCCTCGCCATGTCGGCGCTGGGCCTCGACCCGGATTCCGCTTTGATCCTGGGCGTCGAAACCAGGGCAGCAGGAGCGAATGATGAGCGGCGGCCAATAGTGCCACGGCCCTTCCGTCGGCGCGGTTGAGCGAAGGCGCGTCAGCCCCTACATGCCGGTGATGTCCGCGCCTCCCATCACCGAACTGAACGATCGCGCGCGCGACGTCTTCCGCGTCGTCGTGGAAAGTTACCTGCACACCGGCGCACCGATCGGCTCGCGCACCATTGCCCAGCTCTCGGGCCTCAATCTGTCGCCGGCCTCGATCCGTAACGTGATGCAGGACCTCGAGGAATTCGGCCTGCTCGCCGCGCCGCACACCAGCGCCGGGCGGATGCCGACCGATTCCGGCCTGCGGCTGTTCGTCGACGGCATGATGCAGGCGCTCGAACCGAGTGCCGAGGAGCGCGCGGCGATCGAAGCGCGGGCCGGGCAGTCCGGCCCGGTCGAGGAGGCGCTCGCCGCGACAACGGCCGCGCTTTCCGGACTATCCGCCTGTGCGGGCCTAGTTTTCGTGCCCAAGCGTGAACTGGTGCTGCGTCAGGTCAGCTTCGTGCCGCTGTCGGCGGACAAGGCCCTGGCCGTGCTGGTCAGCGACACGGGCGCGGTCGAGAATCGCGTCATCGACCTGCCGCGCGACATCTCGCCGATCGCGCTGATCGAGGCGGGCAATTACATGACCGCGACGCTCGGCGGCCTCACGCTGGTCGAGGCACGTGAGCGCATCGCGCGTCAGGTCGCGGCGGAGCGCGCGGAACTCGACGGTGCGGCGCGGACGCTGGTCGAGCGCGGTCTCGCGGTGTGGAGCGAGGATGGCGATCGCCGGCCCGTGCTGATCGTGCGCGGGCAGGGCCGTCTGATCGATGCCGCCGACGCGGCGCAGCTCGAACGCATCACCGAACTGCTCGACGATCTCGAGGGCAAGCAGGAGATTTCGCGCCTGCTCGACAGCGCCGCGGCGGGTGATGCGACGCGGATCTTCATCGGCGCGGAGAACAAGCTTTTCTCGTTGTCGGGCTCGTCGGTCATCGCGCGGCCGTTCCACGGCGCGGGCGGTCGCGTCGTCGGAGTCGTCGGCGTCATTGGCCCGACTCGGTTGAACTATGCGCGCGTCGTGCCCATGGTGGATTTCACGGCCGCGACCCTCGCGCGGCTCATGAGTTAAGAGAGCAGAATGACCAAGGACAAGAACGATAGTGCCGTCGATGTTTCCGAAGCCGAGGAGCTGCGCGCCGAAACCGCGCAGGCCGCGCCGGAAGTGGCGGAGCATGACCGCGTCGCCGAGCTCGAAAAGGAACTGGCCGATTCGAAGGCGGCGGTGCTCTATGCCCATGCCGAGGCGCAGAATGTCCGCCGCCGGTCGGAAAAGGAGATCGCCGATGCGCGCACCTATGCCGCGACCGGCTTCGCGCGCGACATCCTGACCGTTGCCGACAATCTCAGCCGGGCGCTGGAGGCGATTCCCGCCGAACTGCGCGACGACGATAAGATGAAGGGGCTGGTCACCGGCCTCGAAGCGACCGGCCGCGAACTCGCCGCCGTCTTCACGCGTCACGGCATCGTCAAGATCACGACGATCGGCGAAGCGCTCGACCCCAATCGCCACCAGGCGATGTTCGAACTGCCGAGCGACGAGAAGCCCGGCACCGTCGTGCAGGAAATGCAGGCCGGTTACATGATCAAGGACCGTCTGCTGCGTCCGGCGCTGGTCGGGGTGGCGAAGAAGGCGGACTGACTGTTTCGACTCCCCTCCCTGGTCAGGGAGGGGTTGGGGGTGGGTCGGCCCGCGAGGGAATGACTCGCTCACCTCATACCTACCCACCCCCGGCCCCTCCCTTCCAGGGAGGGGAGGAGTAGAGATGAACCCGAACCTCACCACCGATCGCCCGACCTTCGTGACGCATCTCGAATGCTCGCTGACCGGCGAGCGTTACGAGGCCGACCAGCTTCACGGCCTGTCGCGCGCCGGGCGGCCGCTGCTGGTACGCTACGATCTCGACATGGTACGCGCCGTCGCGCCGCGCGCGATGATCGCGGCGCGGCCGACCGATCTGTGGCGCTGGCGAGAGCTGCTGCCAGTGCGCCACACCGGCAGCATCGTCAGCCTCGGCGAGATCGAAACGCCGCTCGTGCCGATTCCCCGGTCGGGCGGCCCGAAGGTGCTGGTCAAGGACGAGGGCCGCTTGCCGACGGGCTCGTTCAAGGCGCGCGGGCTGGTCATGGCGGTGGCGATGGCGCGCGAACTCGGCGTCACGAAGATCGCGATGCCGACCAACGGCAATGCCGGGGCTGCGCTTGCCGCCTATGCGACGCGCTGCGGGATCGAGACGATCGTCTTCTGCCCCGACGACACCCCCGAGATCAACGTCCGCGAGATCGCCATGCAGGGCGCGCGCGTCTACCGCGTCAACGGGCTGATCGACGATTGCGGCGCGATCGTCGGCAAGGGCGCGGCGGAGGGGAAGTGGTTCGACTTCTCGACGCTCAAGGAGCCCTACCGGATCGAGGGCAAGAAGACGATGGGGCTGGAACTCGCCGCGCAGTTCGGCTGGCGGTTGCCCAAGGCGATCTTCTACCCGACGGGTGGCGGCACCGGGCTGATCGGCATGTGGAAGGCGTTCGACGAACTCGAGAAACTCGGCTGGATCGGCGCCGAGCGGCCGAAGATGTTTGCAGTGCAGGCATCGGGTTGTGCGCCGATCGTCCGCGCCTTCGAAGAGGGCGTCGAGCATGCCGAGCGCTGGGAGGATGCCAGCACCGTCGCCGCCGGCATCCGCGTGCCGAAGGCGGTCGGCGACTTCCTGATCCTGCGCGCGGTGCGCGAGAGTGGCGGCAAGGCCATGGCCGTGGGCGACCCCGCGATTCTCAAGGCGGTCGACGATTGCGCGAAGAAGGACGGCCTGCTGCTCTGCCCGGAGGGCGGTGCGACGCTGGCGGCCTATCACGAGGCGCTCAACACCGGGCTGGTCGACGAGGATGACGAGGTCGTGCTGTTCAACTGCGCGACCGGGCTGAAATATCCGATGCCGGCGGCCAATGTCGCAATCGACAAGGACGGCCCGATCGACTTCGACGATCTGTGACTTTTTGCCCTCTCCCCTTTGGGGAGCAACGGGTCGGCCATGCCCCCGGCATGGCCTGAACAGCGCGGGGCGCTGTTCACCCGTTGCTGGTGGCCGAGCGTAGCGAGGTCGGGAGAGGGCAGTAACGCGAACGTTCGCATTTGTGGCCACCCCTCTCCCCGACCCTCTCCCCATTGAGGGGAGAGGGAGTAGGCTCAAATCGTCTGCGCCCTATTCTCGTCGCGATGCTTTTTGAGATACTTCATGAACGGCGTGCCGCCGGTGCCGACATCGGGGTCGTTGCCCGCGCCCGACGAGGCCTGCTTGTTGATATAGGCGGCGGCATATTCGAGATGGCGGCTGCGGAAGCGCGCGACCTGCTCGACACAGGCGTTGAACGCGTCCTTGAGGCTCTGGTGCTGGCCCTTGGCGAAGTCGCGCAGATGGCTCGCCGCCTGCATGTCCTCGATAAAGGCACGGTGCTTGCGCGGGCGGTACTGATGCAGGTCCGCCAGGAAATCGCGCAGTTCGTCCTGAGTATGAACGACCTGGAACAGCCCGTCCATCGCCGGCACGATCGAGCTTTGCGATCCGGTCTGCCCGCGGAACGGCTGCGGCTTGCCGCCGAACTTCGCCACGCCTTCGTAGATCAGCCCCTCGGGCATCGCCGGATTGTTCTTCCAGCCATGGATATAGGGGCGGACGCGGTTGTAATAGATGTACGGATCGCACTTCTCGGTCATGCGGTCGAAGATCGCGTTGATCTCGTCCCACACGCCGTTCATCTCGGTCAGCAGCGCCTCGACCCGCGCGGCATCGCCGGCATCGCTGGCGCGCACCAGCTCGACGCCGAGCTGAAGCGCCCGGCCCGCCGTCGCTTCGATCGCAACATGGACGAGGACGAACCAGTTCTCGTCCTGCCCGCCGGCAAAATGCTGGTCCATCACGATGTTCTCGAGTGCGACGGGGCCGTCCTTGTCGAGCCGGTACCAGTTGTCGAGCACATAGCCGGCATAGTTCATCACCGGCGGGAAGCCGATATGATCGCTGAGCGCGACCAGCGGCAGCGCGAGATTGGCCGGCAGAAACGCCGGTGGCGTCGGCTCGCCCCACACATAGGCCTGGACGAGGAAGGAATAGCGCACCATCGCGACGCCGATCTCTTCCTCGCTCGCGCTGGCGAGGAACGCGTCCATGTCGGGCATGGCCAGGCTGTCGAGCCAGTGCCGAATCCGGCCCGTCGTGACCAGCGCCGACAGCATCGCCGCCGCCCCTTCGACCTCGGCGAAATCGTCGGGCAATTCGACATCGTCGATCTCGGCGTGCGAGAGATAGCCGCGTTCGCCCGACAGCCCGTAATGGCTCAGGTCGTGGAGGGTCATGCTGTTCCTGTCCTGCGAGAAGTGGTTTCTTGTGAAACTATCTCCTAGCGCGGTCCGTCGGGCGACGCCAGTCGCTGCGACGCTGTTGACAGCGCCGCCGTTCGTGCGCGAGGCTCGCCGGGCAAGCGGCAACGTCCGCGGCTTGCCTGTAATCTGGTCCGGGTGACGAGTGCCGATGCCTCTTTCAACCCCTGCGCTACCATGACCGAACGCGGCAGCGCGGACCGGCTGCGCATGGCGCTCGACGCGTCGGGTCGCATCGGCACCTGGGAATGGGACCTTACCAAAGATATCATCTCCGGCGACGAACGGACCGCACGGCTCTACGGCATCGATCCGCCGCTGGCGGCGGAAGGGGCACCGTCTGCCAGCTTCCTCGTGCACGTCCATCCCGACGATCACGATCCGGTCAGCGACCGGTTCATCGCCGCGATCGCCAGCGGTGCGTCGCTCGAAACCGAGTGTCGGCTGCGCATGCCGGATGGCGAGCAGCGCTGGATTTCGGTCCAGGGGCGTTGTCGGCATGGGCCCGACGGTCGTCCGACGCTGTTCGCCGGCGTCACCTTCGACATTACGGCGACCAAGCGCGCCGAAGCCGATCTGCGCCAAGAGAAGGAAGAGCGCGAATTCATCCTGTCGCTGGTCGAACGGCAGCGGTTGCTGCAGGATCCCGACGACCTGATGCGGATGACCGCGGAGGCGATCGGCCTGCGGCTCGCTGTCGATCGCACGGGATTTTTCGAGGTCGTCGATGACACGATCATTCGCTTCGGACCGTGCTGGACAGGGGGCAAGCTCGCGCCGCTGACCGGCGACATGCCCTCCGCAACCTTCGGCGATGCGGTGGGTCGGGTGATCCGCAGCGGCGGCACACTGGTCTTCAGCGGTGACGAAGCGGACGCGGTGTTTCCCGCCAGCAATGGCCTGGCCGCGACCGGCACGCGTGCCGGGATCAGCGTGCCGCTCGTCCGTCACGGGCGCTGGGAGGGCGCCTTTTACCTTGGCCAGGCGGAAAGCCGGCGCTGGTCGGAAGGTGAAATCGCGCTGGTCGAGGAAGCGGCGCAGCTCGCCTGGGATGCCGTCGAGCGGGCCCGCGCCGCATCGCAGTTGCGCAAGCGCAACCGTCGCCTCGTCGGTGAGGTCGCCGAGCGCACCGCCGAACGCGACCGGGTATGGGAGGTCAGTCACGATCTGCTCGGCGTTGCCGATCCCGACGGCACCTGGCGCAGCGTCAACCCGGCCTGGACGCGAATGCTCGGCTGGGAAGCGCATGAGCTGATCGGCAGGACTTCCGAATGGCTGCTTCATCCGGACGAACTCGCTACGCGCCGGGAACGGCTCGCGACGCTGCATCGCGGTGACGAGATCAACCGCTACGAGCTGCGCATGCGGACGCGCGACGGCGACTATCGTTACCTGTCATGGACCGCGACACTGGCCGAGGACCGGCTCTATGCCATCGCGCGCGATGTCACCGACGAGCGCCGCCAGCAGGCGGCGTTGCGTGCTGCGGAACAGCGCACGCAGCTCGTCCTCGGCGCGATGGATGGGGTCGGTATCTGGTCTTACGACATCGCCAACGACCGCTTCCAGAGCGATGCCGGTTTTGCCGCGCTCTACGGCTTCTCCGCCGAGCAGGCGGAATCCGGCGCGTCGATGGCGGAACTGCTCGCGCGGGTCCATCCCGAGGATATCGAACGCCTCATGGGTGTGTTCGCCGAGATGCGCGACCAGATCGGCGGCGACGAGGTCGAATATCGCGTCGTTCGACCCGATGGGTCGCAACGCTGGGTGATGGTCCGCAACCATGCGCTGCTCAACGACCAGGGCCAGCTCGAATCGGTCGTCGGCGTCGGCATCGACGTGACGCGTTTGCGCGAGCTCGAGGAGAGTCTGCGCCAGGCGCAGAAAATGGAGGCGGTCGGCCAGCTGACCGGGGGGCTGGCGCATGATTTCAACAATCTGCTGACCGGCATTTCCGGCGCGCTGGAGATGATGCAGCTGCGCCTCAAACAGGGCCGGATCGACGCCTTGCCGCGCTATATCGGCGCGGCGCAAACCGCGGCGGGGCGCGCCGCCGCGCTGACCCATCGGCTGCTCGCCTTTGCGCGCCGCCAGCCGCTCGATCCGCGCCCGAGCGATGTCGGGCGATTGATCGCCGGGATGGAGGATCTGCTGCGCGGCACGGTGGGGCCGGGCATCGACTTGCGCATCCTGCATGCCGCGGACAGCTGGGCGGTGCAGGTCGATGCCAACCAGCTCGAAAATGCACTGCTCAACCTGTGCATCAATGCGCGCGATGCTATGCCCGACGGCGGCGTGCTGACGGTCGAGACGGCCAATGTCTGGCTCGACGAGGCGGGCGCGGCCGAGCGCGATCTGTCGCCGGGCGCGTATCTGACCCTGTGCGTGTCCGACACCGGTATCGGCATGCCGCCCGAGGTCGCCGCCCGCGCGTTCGAGCCGTTCTTCACGACCAAGCCCAAGGAACAGGGCACCGGCCTCGGCCTGTCGATGATCTATGGCTTCGCCCGCCAGTCGGGCGGGCAGATCCACATCCGCTCAGCACCCGGCGCCGGCACGACGATGAGCCTGTATCTGCCGCGCCATGTCGGCACGGTGGTCACGCCGGGCGAGGGCGGCCGGCGCGCGACGATCCGGCAGGTGGCAACCGATGACGTCGTGCTGGTGGTCGAGGACGAGCCGGGCGTGCGCATGCTCGTCACCGATCTGCTCGACGAGCTCGGCTATCGCGCGATCGAGGCAGGCGACGGCGCGGAAGGCGTCGCCGCATTGCGCTCGGATGCGCGGATCGACCTGCTGATCACCGATGTCGGCCTGCCCGGCGGCATGAACGGCCGCCAGGTCGCCGACATCGCCCGCGAACTGCGCCCGGGCCTGCCCGTGCTGTTCATCACCGGCTTTGCCGAGAATGCGGTGGTCGGCGACGGTCCGCTGGAAGAGGGAATGGAACTGCTCGCCAAGCCCTTCACGATCGATGCGCTGGCCGCGCGGATCACGCGGTTGGTGGGGGCACGCTGATCCCGTTCAAACGGGGCGAGGGGATTTCCGCTTATGCCGCCCGGTCGCGCTCGGCCGGGGTATCGCGCCGCCGCAGATAAGGCGCGACAAGATTGCGCGCGCGGAAGAATTCCTGGCGCTCGGGGCTCAGCGTCGCGAAATTGCCGATCACGCGGCGGCATTCGGGGCTGCGGCACTGGCAGATCATGTGCCAGTTCGATTCCTTGAGCGTGGTCGAATAATCCCACGCGATTTCCTCGCCGGCAGCGATCTCGCGGATCGCGACGAGCACCGGACCGCTCTCGGCAAAGCGCAGCCCGGCATTGGGCGAGCAGCTGTGGTTGATGAGGTCGTCGATCCGCCCCGAGGGACCCATATAATGTTCGGGCGTGACCTGGACGAAGCGGTCGCTCGACCCGCGCATCAGGCTCGGCACGCGGTCGCTGCGGAAGCGACGGCCAGTGAAGCGGATGATCTCCTCCCCCTCGGCAAAGCCCTGTGCGGCATAGACCGCCTTGCCGAGATGCGTCTCGCCGACCGAGAAGAGATTGGCCGCCGGGGCATAGGCATCGAGCACGAAGAAACGCCCGTCGCGGAAACCGAGCGAGCGCAGCGGGTTGATCGTCGCGAGCCCGACCATGAACCACACGCTGGCATGGCACAGCAGTTCGACCAGCACATAGGCATATTCGGCGACATGCTGGTCGCCCGTGCGGGTCGTGACGATCAACGTGGCGAGATCGCCGACCGTCCACAGCCCCCAGGCCGGGGAGCGCTCGCGCGTGCGGTCTTCCCATACGCTTTGCCAGGTCGGCCAGAAGCTGATCGGTACCGCGATGACGAGCAGCATGTGCGCCCAATAGGTCTGGCGGAAAGCCACCCATAGGATAAGCGCCGCGAAGCAGGCGGCGAGCGATACCGTCTCGCCGGTCGAGGGCCGCTCCCACACCGCCCCGCGCCACAGGCCGAGCGTGATGGCGATACAGGCAATCGCCGAAATGCCGAACACCCAGCCTTGCAGCACGCCCTGGTTGACCGCGGCATAGGTCGCCGCTTCCGCCGCGGTCGCGCCGCTCCAGATCAGCCACGAGATGCGATTGGGGCGGACCAGCTGTCTCCGCAGCCCGACGAGGTACAGCGCATAAGCCGCGACGCTGCACGTCACGGCGACGACGAACCAGGGTTCGATCGATGCAAAGGCCCCCATCATGGTTAAAGCGATACGGGAATCTGCGACTCGCGTCCACAAATACCCGGAAAAAGCCTAATGATTCCGGCGAGTCGTTGCCAAAATGTGAGTCTTTGGAATCACTTGAGTCGGAGTCTGAAGTTTGCGCTACGACGCTTTCTCAACGCTTCGTCTGACATCCTTCCGCTGCCGATATCAAAAGGTGGTGGAAGTCATTGAATCCGCCGCCGCACCATCCACCGCGCGGGGCCTTGCCACCGTGATCAACCCTCAGCAGAATGGCGGCCATGAAACAGATAGCGTTCGCGATCCTTCTCGTCCTGGGCATCGCGCCCGGTGCCCCCGCCCTGGCGCAGCTGACCGGGACGGTGATGGCGCCCGAGACCAAGGAGCAGTTCATCCTGCGCTCGCGCTACCACATTCCGGGTCGCACCGCCGCGACGGTGGTCTATCTCCACAGCCTCGCCCTCCGCGAAATTCGCGAGGAATACAGCTCGATCGCCACGCGCAACGACGATGGCAGCTGGACGGTCGGGACGATGGGCGAGATCGGCCCGGCGGCGAAGGCAATCAAGCTCCGCGTCGTTCCGGAAAAGCTCCGGCGCTTGTCGAAGGCTGATGGCGCAGCGCTCGATGCGTTGCTCGCCGACGAGGCGCTCTATCTCACCGCCTCGACCCTGCCGGCCGAGCCCGACAATAGCGCGACCTATCGCACCATGGAGATCGTGACGCCGGGACACCGCGTCGTCGTGCGGTGGATCGGTGCGCTGGAGGGGAAGGCGGGACGCGTCGCCGATCTGGTCGCAGCCGGTGGGGCCGGCGCGAAAGGCCGCACGCGGCGCTGAGCGCACGCGTCGCGGCTACAGCATCGCCACGCGCGCGATGATATCGGCGTAGATCCCGGTCAGCGCGTGCAGGTCGTCGATCGCGACCGCCTCGTCGAGCTTGTGCATCGTCGCATTGACCAGCCCGAACTCGACCACCGGACACAGCTTCGACAGGAATCGCGCGTCGGATGTGCCGCCGGTGGTCGATAGCTCGGGTCGCAGACCCAGCGCTGCTTCGATCGCATCGCCGATCAAGGTCGAGAAGGCGCCGGGGGCGGTGAGAAAGGCTTCGCCCGAGATCCGCGCGATCACCTGCGCGGCGGGCGCGTGGCGCGCGACGATCCCCTCGATGCGCGCAACGAGATCGACGCCACGCTGCTGATCGTTGAAGCGGATCGACAGCCGCGCCGAGGCGTGCGCCGGAATGACGTTGGTCGCCGGATTGCCGACGGTGATGTCGGTCGTCTCGATATGCGAGGGCTGGAACCAGTCGGTGCCGGTGTCGAGCACGACGGCGTGGATCTCGGCAAGCGCCGCGACCAGTCTGGGGATCGGATTGTCGGCAAGGTGCGGGTAGGCGACATGGCCCTGCCGCCCCGGCACCTCGATCCACAGATTGACCGAGCCGCGCCGTCCGATCTTGATCATGTCGCCGAGCCGGTGCGCCGAGGTCGGTTCGCCGACCAGACAAAGATCGGGCTTCACCCCCAAAGTCGCCATGCGCTCGATCAGCGCGACGGTGCCGAAGGTCGCCGGCCCTTCCTCGTCGCCGGTGATGATCAGGCTGAGCGGCGCGTGCATCGGCGCGCGCGCCACGGCGGCGACGAAGGCGGCGATCGCGCCCTTCATGTCGACCGCGCCGCGGCCGTGGAGTAGCCCGCCGCGAATCTCGGGCGCGAAGGCGCCGCTCGTCCAGCCACTGCCGGGCGGCACGACGTCGAGATGGCCGGCAAAGGCGAGATGCGTGCCGACCCCGCTGCGCGTCGCGAGCAGATTCTCGACCGGGCCGTCAGGCGCCTCGCCGGCGACGAAGCGGTCGACCGCGAAACCGAGCGGCACCAGCGTCGCTTCGAGCGCATCGAACACGCTCCCGCGCGCAGGGGTGACGCTTTCGCAGGCGATCAGCGCCTTGGTCAGGTCCAGGACATCGGGCAATAGGGCGGCATTGTTCATGGGAGGCGACATTGCCCAAGCTCGATCTCGATACAATCCCGCAGACCAACCGCACCGGCTATCCCGCGCCCTATTCGGACAAGGTGCAGGGCCGCTGGTACCGCCGCCTCGCCCCGGCTGCCGGGCTGACGGATTTCGGCGTCAGTCACGTGACGCTCAAACCCGGCGCCTGGTCGTCGCAGCGCCACTGGCATGAAGGCGAGGACGAATTCGTCGTGCTGCTGTCGGGCGAGGCGGTACTGGTCGACAATGACGGCGAGCATGTGATGCGCGCCGGCGATTGTGCGAGCTTTCCCAAGGGCGACGGCAATGGCCATGTGTTGCAGAACCGCGGCGCGGCAGATTGCGTATTCGTGGCGGTCGGTGGCAATGCGCCGACGGCCGGCAAGGCCGAGAGCGATTGCCATTATCCCGACATCGACATGCATTTGCCGGGCGGCGGGAGCTTCGTGCGCAAGGATGGCAGCGAATTCTGACATCAGCCCGTTTAGCGCGGAACCATTGTGGCGATTGTGCGTTTGGGTCTCGCGTCTCGCATAGGCTTTGCGCGACGCGGGGAATTTTCACGATGCAGCATCATCCTCAGTCGCGGCCCTGATGGCCGTGATTCTCGTCGTCGAGGACGAGGTCTTCATTCGCCAGCACGCTGCGTGGACGATTGACGATCTCGGGCACGGCACCTTGCTCGCCTTCGATCTTGCGTCCGCGCTTGCCCATCTTTCCGCCGCGACGAAGATCGACGCGCTCTTCGTCGACATCCGCCTCGCCGCGCTGGCGCTGGGGGGATATGAGATTGCCGATCGTGCGGTCAGCATCCGCCCCGGTCTGCCGGTGCTCTACACCTCCGGAAGCACGCTCACGCCCGCAATGGCCGGCCAGTTCGTCGCCGGCGGCCGGTTCCTCCAAAAGCCCTATTCCTCCGCTCAGCTCGCGACCTGCATGGGCGAAATGTTGCAATAGCCTCTCTCTCTTCCCCCACTCCAGGTTCACCACGGCGCCCAGCCTGCAATACATTCCCGGGCCCGACCATCGTGTCAGGACAGCAGATTCCGACTTCCACGACAGAGCTGGGCACCCTGCTCTCCGAGAGCTTCCCCGCCACGGCACAGGGGCAGACCGAGGAATCGATCCTCAAGGCCGGGGCACTGCAGAGCGCGATCTTCAACAGCGCCAACTTTTCCAGCATCGCGACCGATGCGAAGGGCGTGATCCAGATCTTCAATGTCGGTGCCGAGCGCATGCTCGGTTACACCGCGGCCGAAGTGATGAACACGATCACGCCAGCGGATATCTCTGACCCGCAGGAACTGATCGCGCGCGCGCAGGCGCTGAGCATCGAGCTGGCGACGCCGATCACGCCGGGCTTCGAGGCGCTGGTGTTCAAGGCATCGCGCGGCATCGAGGACATTTATGAGCTGACCTATGTCCGCAAGGACGGCTCGCGCCTGCCGGCGGTGGTCTCGGTCACCGCATTGCGCGACGCGACCGGGCTGATCATCGGCTATCTGTTGATCGGCACCGACAACACCGCACGCAAGCTGGTCGAGGAGGAGCAGAAGAAATCCGACCAGCGGCTGCGCGACCAGCAATTCTACACCCGCTCGCTGATCGAATCGAACATCGACGCGCTGATGACGACCGACCCCGCCGGCATCATCACCGACGTCAACAAGCAGATGGAGGCGCTGACCGGCTGTACGCGCGACGAGCTGATCGGCGCCCCCTTCAAGGATTGCTTCACCGACCCCGACCGCGCTGAAGCCGGCATCCGGCGCGTGCTGAGCGAGAAATCGGTCACCGATTACGAGCTGACCGCGCGCGCCCGCGACGGCAAGCAGACCGTGGTGTCGTACAATGCGACGACCTTTTACGACCGCAGCCGCACGCTGCAGGGCGTGTTCGCCGCGGCGCGCGACGTCACCGAGCGCAAGCGCGTCGAGGAGGAATTGCAACAGGCCAAGGCGGCGGCGGAAAGCGCCAGCCGGACCAAGTCAGATTTCCTCGCCAGCATGAGCCACGAAATCCGCACCCCGATGAACGCCATCATGGGCATTGCCGATCTGCTGGCGAAGACCGCGCTGACCCCCGAGCAGGACAAATATGTCCAGATATTCCGCCGCTCGGGCGACAATCTGCTCAACCTGATCAACGACATTCTCGATCTGTCCAAGGTCGAGGCCTCGCAGCTCGACCTCGAGCGGACCGGCTTTTCGCTCAGCGATCATCTCGAAAAGGTCATCGAGATGGTCGCGCCGCGCGCCGCCGAGAAGGGGCTGGAACTGCGCTGCACGATCGATCCCGATGTCGGCAACGATCTCGTCGGCGACCCGACGCGGCTGCGCCAGGTGCTGCTCAACCTGCTCGGCAACGCGATCAAGTTCACCGCGCAGGGCAGCGTCGCGCTCAAGGTGGAACGCGACGGCGATCATGCCGTCCCGACGGCCTTGCGCTTCACCGTGTCGGACACCGGCATCGGGATTGCCGGAGAGAAACTCGCGCGTGTGTTCGAGCGCTTCACCCAGGCGGATTCCTCCACCACGCGGCGTTTCGGCGGCTCGGGCCTCGGCCTGACGATCTCGAAGCGCCTGGTCGAGCTGATGGGCGGCAGCATCTGGGTCACCAGCGTGGTCGACAGGGGCAGCGACTTCGGCTTCGCCGTGCCGTTCGAAACATGGGTCGCCGGCCCCCGGGCGGAAAGCGCCCCGATCGGGACCGATCCCGACGCGCCGTTGCCGGCGCTGCGCATCCTGATGGCCGAGGACTCGCCCGACAATTGCACCATCGCCTTGGCCTATCTCGAGGACACGCCCTACCGCATCGACATCGCCGAAACCGGCGCGATCGCCTGCGACATGTTTCGCGCCGGCGATTATGATCTCGTGCTGATGGACCGCCAGATGCCGGTGATGGACGGGCTGACCGCCACGCGCACGCTGCGCGCCTGGGAAAAGGCGCATGGCCGACCGCCGACCCCGATCATCGCGCTGACCGCTTCGGCATTGAAGGGCGACCGCGAAACCTGCCTCGCCGCCGGATGCACGGCCTATCTCACCAAGCCGATCAAGCAGGATGTTTTGCGCCAGGCGATCAGGGATTTCGCCGCCGCCACGCCCAAGGCGGCGCGCGCGAAGCGCGGCGTACCGGCCGGCGGCGATCGTTCGGCGATGCGGCTGGCCGAACAGACGCCCGCTTATCTGAACAATTGCCGCGACAATGTCGCCGCGATGCGCGGTGCGCTGGCACGCGGCGATTTTCCGGGCGTGAGCACGCTGGGGCACAATCTTCGCGGTTCCGGCGGCGCGTTCGGCTTCCAGGCGATCACCGATTTCGGCGCGAGCATCGAACAGGCCGGCGACGATCGCAATCGCGCGGTCGTCGATGGGCTGCTCGTGTCGCTGTCCTGCTATCTCGATCGGGTCTGATTCAGCCTGTCAGTAGCTAGCACGGGGCCGTGCTACGCTGCCGCCACCGCCACCGCCTGCGCCGCAAACCACGGCGTCATCCGCCGCAGCGCTTCCTCGACCCGGTCGGTCGATACCGCGAAGCTGAAGCGCATGAAGCGGTGACCCTCGACAGGGTCGAAATCGATTCCCGGCGCGGTCGCCACGCCGGTGTCGAGCAGCAACCGCATGCAGAAATCCATGCTGTCATCGGTCAAATGCCCGATATCGGCATAGATGTAGAAGGCCCCATCGGGCGGCGCGATGCGGCGCAGGCCGAGCGCGGGCAGCGCCGCCAGCATCAGCTCGCGATTGCGCGCATAGCCTTGGACATGGCCCTCGAGCTCGTCGCGGCAATCGAACGCGACGAGGCCGGCATGCTGCGCCAGCGATGGGGGGGTGAGGAACAGATTGCCCATCCGCGCCCGCGCTGCATCGATCAGCGTTGGCGGCACGATCAGCCAGCCCAGCCGCCAGCCGGCCATGCTGAAATATTTCGAGAAGCTGTTGACGACCAGCGCCTCGGGCTCGTCCTGCAGCACCGAGCGCGCCGCGCCGACATAACTCAGCCCGTGATAGATTTCGTCCGAGATGATGCGGATGCCGCGTCGGCGACACACCGCCACGATCGCCGCCAGCTCATCGGGCGCGATGATCGTCCCGGTCGGATTGGCCGGGCTGGCGAGGATCAACCCGTGCGGCGCGGGATCGAGCGCTTCGATCGCGGCGGCGGTGATCTGGTACCGCTCGGCTTCGCCGCAGCCGATCTCGACCGGCTCGAGGTGCAGCGCCTTCACCGTATTGCGATAGGCGACATAGCCTGGCCGCGCGAAGGCCACGCGATCACCCGGTGCGAACAGGCACGACAAGGCCAGCACGAAGGCGGGCGAGGCGCCGCAGGTCAGGATCACCTGTTCGGGGTCGACCGCGACGCCATAGCTGTCCGCATAGCTGCGGGCGATGCGCGCCTTGAGCGCGGGGCTCTCCCAATAACCCATGCCGTCGTTGTCGAGGATGCGGTGCGCGGTGGCGATGGCGGCGGCGGGTGCCCCGGTTGAGGGCTGGCCGAACTCCATATGGATCACCGAGCGCCCCTCCGCCCCAAGACGGTGCGCGGCGCGGCTGATCGCGATGGCGTGAAAGGGATCGATCGTGGCCGTCATGGCGCCGTCAACCGCTAACGGGCTTCTCGAACTGTTCGATCACCCACTCCTCTTCCTGCGCCGCGGCGATCCAGTCCTGCATGAAGGGGTGGTGGAGCACCGCGTCCATGTAGCCCGTGGCGAAGCGCGCGACCGGCAGGCTGTAGGTGACGATGCGCGTTATCACCGGCGCGTACATGATGTCGGCCGCGCCGAAATCGCCGAACAGGAATTGCCCCTCGCCGCCGAAACGCGCACGCGCCTGCGCCCATAATTCCATGATCCGGCTGAGATCGGCGACGACATCGTCATCGGGGCGGCTCGGCGGGAAGACCTGGCGCACGTTCATGCTGTGCTTGCGGCGCAGCGCGGCGAAACCCGAATGCATCTCCGCCGCCATCGAGCGCGCCATCGCGCGCGCCGCGTCGTCGGCCGGCCAGAAGCGCGTGCCGCCCGATTTCTCGTTGAGATATTCGACGATCGCCAGGCTGTCCCAGACCACGACATCGCCGTCCCACAGGATCGGCACCTTGCCGGACGAGGGGGCGAACTCGTCGCCGGCGCGGCGCCTGTCCCACTCGGCATCGTAAAGCGGGACGACCATTTCCTCGAACGGCAATCCCGATTGCTTCGCCGCGAGCCAGCCGCGCAGCGACCAGCTGCTATAGGCCTTGTTACCGATGATGAGTTTGAGCATGCGCTGCGCTTAGCGAGGAGACGGTCAAAGCCGCAAATGGATTCCGCGCCGGTGCAGCGGCACGAGCAGCCCGATCACCAGCGCGAGCACGGCGAGCGAGCAGAGGAACGAGGCGAGGTACGGATCGGGCGCCACCGCCTGCATCGCGGCAAAGGCGTGCGCGCCGAGCGTCGTGGCGCCCAGGTAGAGCCGCATCCCGGCCAGCCCGAGCAGCAGCGACACCATATAACCGAGGATCGCGTTCATCCCCAGCAGGTAGAGCGGCGCGAACAGGCGGTTCATGAAGGCGCGCCTGCTTGCCAGCATCGTCAGCGCCAGCAGCAATGCGGACAGCCCCGACGAGAACAGCGCATAGCTGCTGCTCCACAGCCGCTTGTTGATCGGGAAGACGGGATCGAGCAGCAGCCCCGCGGCGACCAGCACGACCCCGCCGATCGCGATCCACGCCACCGCGCGCGCCGGGGCGCGCTGCCACGCGATCGCGGCGAGCATCCCGAACAGTATATTGGCGAGCGCGGGCAGGGTCGAGAGCAGCCCTTCGGGATCGTAAACCACCGTGCCGCCGGCGCCGGTGCCGAACCGCCACATATGCGCCGGGGTCAGCAGCATCCGGTCGACATAGCCGGCGAGATTGCCGTCGGGGGTCAACTGGCCCGCACCATGGCCGGGCACCGCCACCAACAGCATCAGCGCGGCATAACCGGCGAGGATCGCGACAGCCGCGCCGCCGATCAGCCGGGCGTCGAGCCGCGCGCGCCCGTCCGCGTCACGTCGCGCGGTCAGCATGACGAAGACGGCAACCATGCCATAGCAAAGCCCGATCCGCGGCAGCACGCCCATCAGCCGGAAGGTCGCAAGGCCCGGCCGCGCCAGCATCTGCCACGCCCAGCCCAAAGCGATCAGGCTCGCCGTGCGCCGCGCGACGCGCCACCACAGCGTCGCATCGACGCGCCGCGGGAAGGACAGTGCCAGCGCGACGCCGACCGCGAAGAGAAAGGCAGGGAAGACGAGGTCGGTCGGGGTGAAACCATTCCACGCGGCATGGTCGAGCGGCCACCAGACATAGTGCCCGGAGCCCGGCGTGTTGACGATGATCATGCCCGCCACAGCGGTGCCGCGAAACAGATCGAGCCCGGTCAGGCGGGGCGGCGGGGCGGAGGCCATGCGCAGGGGATAACCGCCGCGCGGTGCCCCGGCAATTGCGGATCAGGACGGGTCGTTGGGCCGATCGCCAAAACCACCGCCGGTCAGGCTGCGCGCGACGGTTTCACTGAACTGGTCATTGGATCTGACGTGCTCGCCGGCACCGTCGACAATGAGCGGTGCCTCGGCGTCAGCATAGGCCGATACGATACCGGCCCGGCCATAAAGCGGGTTCATTCCGCTGGCCGTGTAACTCCCCAAACCAACCCCGGTCGCCACGCTCACGCACAATCCCGCGATGCCGGCGATGATGATCGCCGGCCGGTTCACACCTGCCATGTCCCGTTCTCCCGTTCTGCGCTTAACGCACCGATCGTCAGGACCGTTCCGGCCGGATCAAAAACGCTTGCCGTAAACGAGGAACCCCGAGCGCTCGGCGACCTGATCGTAGAGCCGCATCGCGGTCGCGTTGGTTTCGTGCGTCTGCCAATAGACGCGGGGCGCACCGGCCGCCTGGGCGCGGTCATAGACCGCCTCGATCAGCGCCCGCCCGACGCCGCGGCCACGCACCGCCGCGCTGGTGAACAGGTCCTGCAGGTAACAGGTTGGTGCGATCGCCGTGGTGCTGCGGTGGAACAGATAATGGGTCAGCCCGACCAGTGCGCCGTCCTGCTCCGCGACCAGCGCATGGACCGGCTCGGCCTCGTCGAAGAAGCGCGCCCAGGTGGAGGCGGTGATCGCCGGATCGAGCGCGGTCGCGCCGCTGCGGCCGTAAAATTCGTTATAGCCATTCCATAGCGGCAACCATTGCTCGTAATCCGCGCGAACAACCGGACGGACCGACGGTCCGGTCATGTCAGCCCAGCGTCTCGAGCACGGCCGCGCGCAGTTCGGCGATGCCGAGTCCCGTCTCGCTTGACGTGACGAGGATCTCCGGGTGCGCGGCGCTGCGCTTGCGCGCCTCGTCGATCGTGCGCTGCGTCACCTCGGCAAGGTCGGTCGCCTTGATCTTGTCGGCCTTGGTCAGCACCACGCGATAACTCACCGCCGCCTTGTCGAGCATTTCGAGAATGTCGCGGTCGACATCCTTGATGCCGTGCCGCGCGTCGATCAGCACCAGCGCGCGCTTGAGCACCTGCCGCCCGCGCAGGAAGTCGTTGATCAGGAACCGCCACTTCTTGACCACCGCCGGCGGCGCCTTGGCAAAGCCATAGCCCGGCATGTCGACCAGCCGCATCAGCAGCGGTTCGCCGACGTCGAAGAAGTTCAGTTCCTGCGTGCGCCCCGGCGTGTTCGAGGTGCGCGCCAGCGTGTTGCGCCCGGTCAGCGCGTTGAGCAGCGACGACTTGCCGACATTGGACCGCCCGGCAAAGGCAACCTCGGGCACGTCGGGATCGGGCAGGAATTCTAGCGTCGGCGCCGATTTCAGGAACGCGATCGGCCCGGCAAAGGTCTTGCGGGCGGATTCGAGGGCTTCGTCCGTAAACATCAAATCCTCCCCATCGCAGATGGGGAGGGGGACCACGAAGTGATGGTCCCCCTCCCCATGCAGGCATGGGGAGGAATGAAGGCGACAATCACTTCACCACCGCCGTCTTCAGACCCGGATGCCGCGCATAGAGCAGCCGCTGCTGCAGGATGGTGATGCAGTTCGAGGTGATCCAGTAAACCTGCAGGCCGACCGCGAACCCCGCCATCACGAACATCAGCACCCAGGGCATGATCGCGAAGACCTGCTTCTGCGCCTCGTCCATCGGCGCCGGGTTGAGCTTGAACTGGAAGTACATCGACACGCCGAGCAGGATCGGGATCACGCCGATCGCGATCATCGTCGGCGGGTGGAACTGCAGCACGCCGAACAGGTTGAGCGGCGTCAGCGGGTCGGGCGCTGACAGATCCTTGATCCACAGCACGAACGGCTGGTGACGCATTTCGATCGTCAGCAGCAGGACCTTGTAGAGCGAATACATGATCGGGATCTGCAGGAAGGTCGGCAGGCAGCCGGCGAGCGGGTTGACGCCTTCCGCCTTGTACAGCGCCATCACTTCCTGCTGCTGGCGTGCCTTGTCGTCCTTGTAGCGCTCCTGCAGCGCCTTCATCTTGGGCTGGATCGCCTTCATCGCCGCCATCGAGGCGAACTGGCGCTGCGCGATCGGGAAGATCAGCGCGCGGATCGTGATCGTCAACAGGATGATCGCGACGCCGAAATTGCCGACCAGGCGGAACAGCCAGTCGAGATAGGTGAAGATCGGCTTTTCGACGATGCGGAACCAGCCCCAGTCGATCGCATTGTCGAAATGCGCAATGCCGGTCTTGGCGTCGTCGGTATAGGCGTTGAGCGTCGCGACTTCCTTGGCGCCGCTGAACAGGCGGGTCGTCACGGCAATCGCCTTGCCCGGCGCGACGACGATGGGCGCGCGCGTCACATCGGCCTGATACTGGCTGTCTGCGGCAGCCGCGAAACCGAGATGGACTGCCGCCTTCTGGTCGGGGATCAGCGCTGCGAGCCAATATTTGTCGCCGAAGCCGGCCCAGCCGCCGGTCGCGTCGAAATGATTCTCGCCCGGCTTGCCGCTGTTGCCGAACAGCTTGACGAAAAAGCCCGGCTCCTGCCCGTCGAGATTCTTGTAGGTGATGTCATATTCGGCACCGTTGCCGAACACGCCGATCGGGCCGACATGGTTGGTCCAAGTGTCGAGATCGGTGCCCGGGCCGTGGCGCGAGACCAGCGCATAGGGCTTGACCGAGATCGGCGCGGCGCCGGCATTGCTGACCTGCTGCGTCACCGTGAACATGAACTTGGCATCGACCGCGATGGTGATGTCGAAACGCTGGTTGCTGGCGTTGGTCCAGCTCAGCGTCACCGGCTTGCCCGGCGCCAGCACCGGCGCGCTGGCGGTGAACACCGTGTCGGGGCCGGGCACCGCGACGCCATCGCCGGTCCAGCCGAAATTGGCGAAATAGGCGTTGTCGGTGCCCGACGGCGAGAACAGCCGGACCGGTGCCGAATCCTTGGCGATGGTTTCCTTGTAGGTCGGCAGCAAGAGATCGTCGATCCGCGCGCCCTTCAGGTTGATCGAGCCGTTGAGCGACGGCGTGACGATCTTCACGCGCGGCGTCTCGGCCAGCACCTTGTTGCGGTCGCGCGCCTTGGCCGGCGTCGTAACCGGTGCGCTCGACACGGGTGTGGTCTTGCCGCCCGCGACCTGCGTCACCGGCGGGTTGGCTGTGGGAAAGAACCGCGCGGTGAGAAATTGGCCGCCAATCAGCACCAGCGCGGCGAGCACCGCGAACAGCACCCAGTTCCTCTGTTCTTCGTTCACCTGGAAATTCCTGTTTGGCTTAGGCGCGCAATGTCACGGGACGGGGTCATAACCATGTCCGCCCCAGGGATGGCACCGCGCGATTCGTCTGGCCGCCAGCCACCCGCCCTTGAGCGCGCCATAGCGGCGAAGCGCCTCGATTGCATAGCGCGAACACGTCGGGTCGTAACGGCACGAAGGCGGCAGCACGACCGATGGGCCGATCTGCCAGAAGCGGACCAGCGCGATGAGCAGCCGGGTCAGCATCGATCAGGGCTGGGCCCGGTCGCGCGCCGGCCGCGCGATCTTGCCGAGCGCCTTGGCCAGTTCACCGCGCAGCGTCGCGAAATCGCGTTCGATCCCGCCGGCGCGGCCGATCAGGACATGGTCGGCACCGCGCACGCCCGATTCGGGCAGCAATTCTCGCGCCAGCGCACGAAGGCGGCGCTTCATGCGGTTGCGTACCACCGCGCCGCCGATCTTCTTGGTCACCGTATAGCCGATCCGCATCATCGGATCGCCGTCTTCCCGGTCGCGCACCAGCAGGACGAAGCCCGGCATCGGTGCACGCTTTCCGCTATTCGCCGCGAGGAAATCCGCGCGGCGCGTCAGCGTGTTCAGGCCGACAGCTTCTTGCGGCCGCGGTTGCGGCGGGCGCGGATCACGTTGCGGCCGCCCGGCGTCGCCATGCGCGAGCGAAAGCCGTGGCGGCGTGCACGCACGAGGTTGCTCGGTTGAAAGGTCCGCTTCATCGCTCATCACCTGGTCGTCAGAATGGAAAAGGGCCGCCCAAAGGACGGCCTCGTTGGGCTGGCGCATAAGCGCGCCTCCCGCGAAAGTCAATTCGCGGACTCGCTTGCCGTGTCGGCGGCGAGCTCGGCCTTGCTGCGTGCGCGCCGCCGTACCGCGCTGCCGCGCCGCATCGACAGGTCGACGACATGGCCGGTCTTGGGCCAGCGCCGCTTCCACCGCGCGAACTGGCGCCGCGCCCAGCGCGAGTTGCGCAGGATCAGGATCATACCCCCGGCAAAGAAGAAAATCCCGCCGGGGCCGGGGATCGGCCCGACGATACCGGCGCAAAGGATCAGGATCACGCCGAGTACGAGCTGGGCGACGCGCAGGGCAGGGTGGCGGCGTTCGATCTCCATCATCGCGATGTGGGAGTGGTGTGTTGGATTGACAAGACGGTCTCGACGATGTTCGATGAAGCTCTCGCGTTGACCGGGGAATGAGCGCGACATAGCCTGCAGCCTCGGGGTGCCGCCCCCATTTCTTGGTCCGATTGGCGAGGTCCCCGGGATATCCATGCCGCACGTACGCACCCCCGTCCTTCTCGTGCCCGCCACCATGGCCGATATCGACCGGCTGTCGCCGCGCCTGATCGCGGGCATCGAACATGGCTTCGCTGATCGCGACGCGGGGGTCGGCATGCTGCGCGACGTGATGGCGCAGTTCGCGACGATATCCCGGCCCGCACGCTGGGGTTCCTTCTGGAGTGTAGACACTGCCGGCGAGCGCATGGTCGGGCTGTCGGGCTTCAAGGCACCGCCCGCGAACGGTGCGGTTGAGATCGGCTACCTCACCTTTCCCCGCTATGAAGGCCATGGTTACGCCACGCGCACCATCGCGGCACTGGTCGCCCATGCGTGGCGCGAGGTAGCGCTGGTCGTCGCCCATACCCTGCCGCTCCCCAATGCCTCGAACGCGGTGCTCGCGCGGCACGGTTTCAGCCATGTCGGCGAGGTGCTGGACCCCGAAGACGGTCTCGTCTGGCGCTGGGAGAAATCGCGCCGGGCTTGAACTTCCCCTGCCGCAGATTCCCGCTATGTTCACCGTCACTTCCGGGGGGCAGGTAAATGGTCGCGAGCGTATCGACGGTGGCGTATCTCGGGCTCGAGGCGCGGGCGGTCGAGGTGCAGGTGCAACTCATCGCTGGCCTCCCGGCGTTCAACGTCGTTGGTCTCGCCGACAAGGCGGTCGCCGAAAGCCGCGAGCGCGTGCGCGGCGCGATCGCCGCATTGGGGCTCGCGCTTCCGCCCAAACGCATCGTCGTCAACCTCTCGCCGGCCGATCTGCCCAAGGAAGGCACGCATTTCGACCTGCCGATCGCCATCGGCCTGCTCGCCGCCATGGGCGTGGTCGATGCCGAGGCGCTGGCCGATTTCGTCGTCGTCGGCGAACTCGGCCTCGACGCGCGGATCGCGCCGTCGCCCGGCGTGCTGCTCGCCGCGCTGCACGCCTCGGCGATCGGCAAGGGGCTGGTCTGCCCGGCGGCGCAGGGCGCCGAGGCCGCCTGGGCCGGGTCGATCCAGATCGTCGCCGCGCCCGACATCCTGTCGCTGCTCAACCATTTGAAGGGGCACGGCCTGCTTGGCGCGCCGCAGCCAGGCGAGGCGGACGACGCCGTCATCGGCCCCGATCTTGCCCAGGTCAAAGGCCAGGAAACCGCGAAGCGCGCGCTGGAGATCGCCGCCGCTGGCGGCCACAACCTCATCATGGTCGGCCCGCCGGGCGCGGGCAAGTCGCTGATGGCGGCGTGTCTGCCGGGCATCCTCCCGCCGCTCGACGCTGCCGAGGCGCTCGAGGTGTCGATGGTGGCGAGCGTCGCGGGCACGCTGGTTGGCGGGCGGCTGACGCGCACCCGGCCGTTCCGCGCGCCGCATCATTCGGCGTCGATGGCGGCGCTGGTCGGCGGCGGGCTGCGCGTGCGTCCGGGCGAGGTCAGCCTCGCGCATCTCGGCGTGCTGTTCCTCGACGAGCTGCCCGAATTCCAGCGCGCGGTGCTCGATTCGCTGCGCCAGCCGCTCGAAACTGGCACGGTCAGCATCGCCCGCGCCAATGCGCACGTCACCTTTCCCAGCCGCATCCAGCTCGTCGCGGCGATGAACCCGTGCAAATGCGGCCATCTCGGCGATGCGGCCTTGGCCTGTTCGCGCGCGCCGCGCTGCGCCGCAGATTATCAGGCCAAGATATCCGGCCCGCTGCTCGATCGCATCGACCTGCATGTCGAGGTCGCCGCGCTCAGCGCCGCCGATCTCGTCCTGCCGCCGCCGGCCGAAGGGTCGGCACAGGTCGCCGCGCGCGTCGCGGCCGCCCGCGCCGTCCAGGCCGCGCGCTACGCCGATCACCCGATCCGCACCAATGCCGAGGTCGACGGGACTTTGCTCGAAGCCGTCGCCACGCCCGACCAGCCTGGCCGAACCTTGCTCGCCCAGGCATCGGAGGCGATGCGGCTGTCGGCGCGCGGTTACACCCGCATCCTGCGCGTCGCGCGCACCATCGCCGATCTCGCCGGGAGCGGCGGGGTAGGGCGCATCCACATCGCCGAGGCGCTGAGCTATCGGCGGCAGGCGCCGCGCAGCTGACGGGTTGCGAGGCGCGCGCGCCCTCGCCATGATGCCGGCGCGCGGTCCTGGGGCGGACGGTGACGAGGGGGAATCCGATGGGCTGGATGATCATGCCGTTGCGCCGCTACGCCGACTTTCGCGGGCGATCGCAGGCCATCGAGTTCTGGATGTGGATGTTGTTTCTGCTGCTCGTCACGATCGTGATGGTCGTGCTCGATGACTTACTGGGTCTCGGCGCGCGCCCGCGCAGCCCCGAGCTGTCCGGCGCCGCGGTGTTGACGTTTGTTTTTCAGCTTTTCTGGAGTGCCGGTCTGTTGACCTGGATGTTTTGGCTGATGATCCTGGTGCCGCATCTCGCGGTCCAGGTACGTCGGCTGCATGACAGCAATCGCTCTGGCTGGTGGATCTTCTTGCCGGTCGCGCCATGGGGCCTTTCCTTCGCCTCGCTGGCGATCGGCGGCCTGTCGGGCAGTTTTACCATGCTCCTCTTTGCGTGGTTTTTTGCGCTATTGATCCTGGGGGGAGCCGTCACCTTGATCGTCTTCTATTGCCTCGACGGGACACGCGGCGTGAATCGTTACGGCATCGATCCCCGAGCGCCGGAGACGGCGGACGACCTGGCCGGGGTGTTCGACTGATGCCGCGTTCGACCGTGGCACATACCGTCCATTCACGTCACGATGGGCACCGCAAGGCGCGCCTCCGGGGAGCCAATTCTCGTCTGGAAATCTGTCCGGCGCTCGCTTATAGCCCGGCGCTTCTTCGATTGGGGGGCATTTAACCCTCTGGTCGGCACGCGGGCGTGGTGGAATTGGTAGACGCGCCGGACTCAAAATTGCGTTTAGCCTAAAAAAGTAAGCCAAAAACCCCGTAAAACCAATGGTTTGAGCAAGGACGAGACCTCCAAAAAGACTTACACATGTCTTACACACTTTGGAGTTCTCGCAATGCCGACAGAAAGCCATCTGCTGATGGATGGGGCGCTGCATGTCTATCGGCGTGAGAACAGCCGCTACTGGCAATGCTCGACCTATCTTGGCAGCCGTAACTACCGGCAGACGACCAAGGAGGCCAGCCTTGCCGCCGCCAAGGATTTCGCGCGCGACTGGTATATGGAGCGGTGCGTCGAAGATCGCCAGCGCCGACGCGGTGGCGTTCCTTTGCTGGGCAGCCCTGTCCAGCCTCTAATCGCCGATACCGGCGCGCCGATCGATGGTCGGCGTCGGCGAACGCCAACCGGCCCCAGCTTCGAGGATGCCGCCAAAGCGTTTACCAGCGAGTTCGAGGTCATCACGCTGGGCGAACGCAATGCCGGATATGTGAAATCGAAGGCCGACATCGTGCGCGTCCACCTCTTGCCGTTCTTTGGCGAAACGGCCCTTGAGGACATCACGGCGGGCAAGGTGCAGGAGTATCGGGCGCATCGCCAGACATCCCGCATAGACCCGAAAACCGGCAAGCCGAAGAAGCCTGCCCGCGCGACCTTGCACCACGAGATCGTGACGCTCCGGCAGGTGCTGAAGACCGCCAATCGCAAGGGCTGGATCGCGGCGCTGCCCGACATGTCGGCGCCCTACAAGACGTCCGGCAAGGTCGAGCATCGCGCCTGGTTCTCGCCCGAGGAATACAAGATGCTTTATGAGGCCACGCGCGAGCGGGCCAAAAACCCGCCCAAGCCGCGCTGGCGTGAAGTCTGCGAGACCTTCCACGATTATGTTCTGTTCATGGGCAACACCGGGCTGCGGCCCGATGAGTCCGCACGGCTTGAGCTGCGGGACGTCAAGATCGTGAACGACGAATCGACCGGCGAGCGCATCCTGGAGATCGAGGTGCGCGGCAAGCGTGGTGTCGGTTTCTGCAAGTCGATGCCCGGTGCGATCCATCCTTTCGAGCGCGTTCGCAAGCGCAAGCAGCTCAAACCGACCGATCGCATCTTCGGGAAATCGCCACGAGAGTTGATGAACACCGTCCTCGACGAGCTGAATCTGAAGTTCGACCGCGATGGCCACATCCGCACCTGCTACAGCCTTCGGCATACCTATATCTGTCTACGATTGCTCGAAGGGGCGGACATTTATCAGGTCGCTAAGAACTGCCGCACCAGTGTCGAGATGATCGAGAAGTTTTACGGGCGGCATTTGAAGAACAACATCGACGCATCTGCCGTCAATGTTCGCAAGGCTAAACCCCCGAAAGTCGCCGCCCGAAAGAAGGCCGCGATGCCAACAACATAAGCCAAGTAGCTGATGTTTGCCGTTGCGTGTTTTGATGGCGGCGCTATAGGCGTCTCGCAACGCGGGCGTGGTGGAATTGGTAGACGCGCGGGATTCAAAATCCCGTTCCGCAAGGAGTGTGGGTTCGATTCCCACCGCCCGCACCATCCAAGATAGCAGGCTCTGTAAAGTCCACCGCACGGGGGACAGGAGCCTGCATCAGCGGATCGCCTGGGGTCGCACGTCCCGCGCTCCGCTGCGCGAAATGACAATCGAACGGCATTGTCATGCTGGCACTTTACAGCCCATCCGGGATGCAGCCATCGCCACAAATTGACCCCGCGAAGCGACAATGTGCCTTTGGTGATTGATTGGCTATCGCTTTATCAATCATAATTGGGCTATATCGTGATGGATAGAAAGGCTTCCTATCCATCATGCGCTGGAATTGGCAACTCCCCGACTGGCCTGATTTCCGCTTCGACGCGGAACGCATCCGCGCGTCCGAAGAGCAGTTCCTGAAAGGCTCCGGCGTCGTTATTGGCGCGCTACACCACCTGGACGCCGATGAGCGCGATGGATTGACCATCGAACTCATTTCGCAGGAGGTTGTCGATAGCTCTGCCATCGAGGGCGAGATCCTCGACCGCGCCAGTGTCCAGTCGTCGCTCGCACGGCATCTGGGCTTTGCTTCCGACCAGCGCCGTGCAAGCGCGGCGGAGGCCGGGGCCGCCGAACTCATGGCCGACGTTTATCGCAGTCATGCAGCGCCGCTCGACGATCGGACGCTGTTCGCATGGCACGCCATGCTGATGAACGGCCGTCGCGACATTGCTGATGTCGGGCGCTACCGGACACACGAAGATGCGATGCAGATCGTTTCGGGCGCACTCCATGAGCCGCGTGTCCATTTCGAGGCACCGCCGTCAGATGCCGTCCCGATGGAAATGTCCCGCTTCATCGCGTGGTTCAACGACAGCGCGCCGTCGTCACCAAACCCGCTTCCCGCGATCACCCGTGCCGCAATCTCGCACTTGTGGTTCGAGAGCATCCATCCCTTTGAGGACGGCAATGGCCGCCTCGGGCGCGCGATTGCGGAAAAGGCATTGGCCCAAAATCTCGCTGCCCCGACGCTGACGGCACTCGCGGAAACGATCCACCGCCACCGCAAAGCCTATTACGCCGCGCTTCAACTTGGCAGCCAGAGCAACGACATCAATGCCTGGCTGACGTGGTTTGCCGATATTGTCATCGAGGCGCAGGCGCGGACAATCACCCGTATCCGCTTCCTGATCGAAAAAACGCGACTGCTCGATCGCTTGCGCGGCGAAATCAACGAACGGCAGGAAAAGGCCCTGCTACGTATGTTCCGCGAAGGGCCGGATGGTTTTGTGGGCGGTTTGAGCGCCGAAAATTATCGGACGATCACAGATGCCAGTCTCGCCACTACGACGCGCGATTTGAACGACCTAGTTGAAAAGGGGGCGCTGATCCGCAGCGGCGAGCGTCGCTATGCACGGTATCGACTTGCTGCTGGAATAACGGTCGATCACAGTGCAAGTGAAGAATGAAATGATTACAGATTATCACTCAAAATACTTGGCTAGCGATCTTGTGCGGCGTCGATCATCAGACAGCAGCGACAAGTTGGCCGTAGCCGTCGCTGGCGCGCAGGTGGATATGAACCCGCACCAAGTTGACGCCGCACTCTTTGCATTCGCATCACCTTTGTCAAAAGGCGCTTTGCTTGCCGATGAGGTCGGGCTTGGAAAGACCATTGAAGCGGGCCTAGTCATCTCTCAACGCTGGGCCGAGGGAAAACGACGGGTGTTGATTATCGCCCCATCCAATCTGCGTAAGCAGTGGTATCAGGAAATGAACGAGAAGTTCTTCATTCCCTGCTCCATCATCGAATCTAAGTCATACAACGCTGCGATCAAGGCAGGCAATTTCCGACCATTCGACCTGAATGACAGTGTTGTGATCTGCTCTTATCAATTTGCCCGTAACAAAGCCGCTGATGTGCATTCGATGCCTTGGGATCTTGTCGTTATTGACGAAGCTCACCGACTACGGAACGTCTATAAGCCGTCGAATGTGATCGCCAACACTTTGAAAATGGCGCTGGCGGAACGGCACAAGCTGTTGCTGACAGCGACGCCTCTGCAAAACTCGCTATTGGAGCTGTTCGGATTGGTCAGCTTCATTGACGAACATACGTTTGGCGATTTGAAGAGCTTTCGGGAGCAATTCGCCAATCTTTCGCAGGAGCGCACCTTCGAGATTCTGCGTGAGCGTTTGAAGCCGGTTTGTCACCGCACGCTTCGTCGGCAGGTGACAGCCTATGTCCCCTACACCAAACGCCACGCAATTTTGGAGGAGTTCAGCCCGGACGAAGCTGAAGACCGGCTCTACAATCTCGTGACTGAGTATTTGCAGCGCGACAACCTACAGGCGCTTCCCGCCAGCCAACGCTCTCTGATGACGCTCGTGCTTCGTAAGCTGCTCGCGTCGTCCACATTTGCCATTGCGGGCGCGCTCACCTCAATATCCAACCGGCTACAAAAGCGGCTCGATCAGAGTAGGCCCACATCGCTCTTGGATGAGCTGGACGAAGATTATGAGGCGCTGGATGAAACGGCGGAGGAGTGGTCGGACGACGAAATTGAACCACTGACGGAGGCCGATCAGAGGGCGCTTGAGCTCGAAATTGTTGAGCTTCGTGAGTTTGCGGAATTGGCAACCTCAATCGACCAAAACGCCAAAGGGAGGGCGTTGCTGAAAGCACTGGAAGTAGGCTTCGCCAAGGCGCGCGAATTAGGTGCCGATGAAAAGGCGATCATTTTCACCGAATCGCGCCGCACCCAATCCTATCTACTGCGGGTGCTGGCCGACAGTCCGTTTGCCGACCGCATAGTCCTGTTCAACGGCACCAACACCGACGATCAATCGAAGGCGATCTACCGCGAATGGGTGTCTCGCCACGAAGGTTCGGATCGCGTCACCGGATCGAGAACCGCCGATATGCGCTCTGCCTTGGTCGATTATTTTCGCGAGCAGGGCAGGATTATGATCGCCACTGAGGCCGGAGCAGAGGGCATCAATCTCCAATTTTGCTCAATGGTCGTGAACTATGACCTGCCCTGGAATCCGCAGCGTATCGAGCAGCGCATCGGGCGTTGCCATCGTTACGGCCAGAAGCATGATGTCGTCGTCGTCAATTTCCTCAACCGGAAGAACGAGGCCGACCAGCGGGTTTATCAGTTGCTGTCCGAGAAATTCGAGCTTTTCGAGGGCGTGTTCGGAGCTAGCGACGAGGTGCTTGGAGCCATTGAATCTGGCGTCGATTTTGAAAAGCGGATTGCCGGTATCTACCAACAATGCCGCCAGACCGCCGAGATCAAGTCAGCTTTCGACGAACTCCAGCTCGAACTCACACTTGAGATCAACGAGGCAATGACCCACGCGCGGCGCAAACTGCTGGAAAATTTCGATGACGAGGTGCGCGAGAAGCTCAAGATGCGCAACGCCGACACGAACTTGCACCTCAGCCAGTTCGAGCGGCAATTGATGAAGCTGGCGGCGCATGAGCTGGACGGTGATGCTGTTTTCATCGACTCATCATCGTTTCGGCTCAATGCCGTCCCGCATTGGATTTCGGACGAGGGTGTTCCTACCGGCCTTTATGAATTGCCGCGCCGCACCGGCGACGCGCATCTGTTCCGTGTCAATCATCCGCTCGGTCAGGCCATCGTTGCCCGCGCGCAATCGCGTGACCTGCCTGTCGCCGAGATCGCCTTCAACTATTCGGGCCACGATGGGCGCATTTCCCAAATCGAACTCCTGAAAGGTCGATCCGGCTGGCTCGCGGCGTCGATGCTGTCGGTCGAGGCGTTGGGCCAGAGCGAGGATCACCTGTTGCTCGCGGGAACGACTGACGACGGAACCACGCTTAGCGCCGAGGCCACTTCGCGGTTGATGACCATCGCCGGCGCCGTCACTGGATCGGCCACACAGCCCGATGCAATCGCAACCGCACTTGCGCAATCGATGGCCGAGCAGCAAGCGCACATCCGCCGGGATATATCTGAACGCAACGCTCGCTTCTTCGAGATCGAGGCTAACAAGCTCGACGGATGGGCGGATGATTTGAAAGTCGGGCTGGAGCGCGAGCTGAAGGAGCTTGATCGCCAGATCAAGGAAGCCCGCCGTGCCGCGACGCTGGCGCAGACGCTTGAGGACAAGCTGGCGGGACAGAAGGCGGTCAAAGCGCTGGAAACCGAACGCTCGAACAAGCGCCGTTCGCTGTTCGACGCTCAGGACAAAATCGACGAGCAGCGGGCGGTGTTGATCGCCCAAATCGAAGGTAAGCTCGAACAGAGCGCGGAGACCAAGCCGCTGTTTACAATTCGGTGGAGTGTGAAATGAGCGACGATGCAGCGCCATCGGCAAAGTTGGCAGAACAGACCGTGGATCAATTGATCCAGTCTGGCCTTGTCCGTCCGGAGAAGCGGGATTCCGTAATCGCCAAGATCGCAGCCGGGCAGATGAAGGGTGAAGATTGGCGGTTGGAAATTGACTTGAGCGTTGAGAAGGCAGGCGAGGCATGACCGCGGCACCCTTGAAATCCCTGACGCTGACGGCGTTTCGCGGCGCTTCCGAAACCTTCAAGCTGGATTTTGAGCCGAAGAAGAAGCTGACTATTGTTTACGGTGAGAACGGCACCGGTAAAACGACCATCTGCGATGCGTTCGAGGTTCTCGCAAAGGGAGAGGCCGGTTCGCTCAAGGACAAAGGAATCGACGCTACCCGGCATAAATACCTGAATAGTGCTAAGAAGAAGCCGGAGGACCTGGCGGTTTCGCTGGAAACCGCTCAGGGCGCGGCTTGCACGGGAAAGCTAAGCGGCAAGAATGTCGTGGTGACGCCGGAATCGGGGCGACCACGGCTAGCAATCATGCGTCGCAAGCAGATGCTCGATTTCGTCGAAGCGACGCCTGGCGAACGATATACGGCAATTGCAAAGTTTATTGACATATCGGCTTTCGAGCAATCGGAGGCGAACCTCAAGAAACTTGTTGGCGACCTCGGAACCGAGAAGTCGTCTGCTGACGGGATGGTGTTGCAAGCCTACACGGCATTAGCCGATGTCTATGCGTCGGCAGGCAACGCGCCGGGGCAAAATCCAGCCGAATGGGCCGCTGAGCTGCTGGCCCAGCCCGAGGGGAACGAGGCGCAGGAACAAGCTGCCGTCGATATGCTTGTTGTTCAGTATCAGGCGCTGGCCGCTTACCCCGGTCAACTGCAAACGCGTGAATCTGTCGTTGCCACGGCGCAGTCGGATTTCGACACGGCCCAACTGGAAATGGCTGCATCGGCTAGCGTCGCTACCGCAAGCGCCAACGAACTCGTTGCGGTGCTAGAGGCGGGGCAACATTATCTCGAAGCACATCCCGATACCGATGTTTGCCCCTTATGCGAAAGCGCCGAGCGGGCCACCGGATTGGCAACCACGATCAAGGATCGGCTCAATCAGTTTGAAGCGGTCCGGGAGGCGAAAACCAAGCTCGACAAGTGCCGTTCGGCTCTTGAGCGAGCCAAAGCGGACTTGGCGCTCTTGCAATCCGGCTATGTGGAAAACCTGACCGGCTATCACGCGGCCAGGACGGGCTTCGCCTGGGATCAGAAATACCTCTTTCCCGAAACCCTGCCGCCGCAGGCCATCGCGGATTTGCAGGTTTGGCTGGATGCCAACAATGACCTGCATGGCAAGTGGAAGGACATTGAAGCATCGTTGCGGCAGGGCAAAGAGCGTCGGGAAAACGCCGCGCGCGCCCTGCAACGCTACAACGACAACACGGCAAAGGTTGCCGAACTGGGTGCGCTTATCCCAAAACTGGAGCAAGCCTATACGCTGGTGAAGAGCCAGCGGCAGGCTTTCACCGACAGCATCATCGCCGAAATCGGGGCGAAAGTCGGTGAGCTGTATGAGCAAGTCCATAAGGGGGAGGGAAAGGACAAGATCGCGCTGGCAATTGATCACGCGAAGCGCGCTTCGATTGACTTGAACGCGGAGTTTTCCGGGCAGGACGCGCCACCGCAAGCCTATTTCAGCCAGTCGCACCTCGACACACTTGGACTTTGCATCTTCCTCGCACTGGCGTTGCGGGAGAAGCCCGAAGAAGCCGTGCTGATCCTCGATGATGTACTGGGTAGTGTCGATGAACCGCATGTCGATCGGGTGATCGAGATGATCTGCGCGACGACAAAGGAATTTCTTCATACGCTTATCACCACGCACTACGGGCCTTGGCGGCACAAATATCGCTGGGGGATGATCAAGGGCGTCCATCCCTGCCAGTTCGTGCATTTGCTTGGCACCGGGCTCGATGGTGTGATTCAGGCGACCGGATCAATCCCCGAAACTGAACGTCTGCGAGCAATGACGCTCCAACAGCCGCACGACCTGCAAGCCATTGTCGGGAAGGCAGGCGTGGTTCTGGAGGCGCTGCTGATCTTCGTGGCGGAACGATATGCGTGCAGATTACCGTTCAAGCCAAATGGTCGGCACGCGCTTGGGGATTTGTTGCCCTACGTAAAAGGCAAATTGCGGGACGAACTGCATGTCGAAATCATCGAGAGCGACGGGACGACTGTGACCGTCAAGGACAAGATCCAATTCAAGCCAATTCTGGACGAAATCTCTGCCATCGTGACCGTGCGCAACGAAGTCGGAGCGCATTACAACACCGATGGTTTTGACGTTCCCGACGCGAAGGCGCTGGCCTTCGCCAATCATGTCATGGCGCTGGCGGATGCCATGATCTGCCCCGATCACGGCTGGCCGACGAGCGACCGATCCGGCGACCACTGGGCGAACAGCGGCGGAACGCGCCGGATGCGCCCCCTGAAAGAACCCAAGTAGACAACCCATGAACAAAAAACAGAAACTCGAACTGACATGGGTGGGGAAAGACAACCGGCCCCGTTTGGAGCCGCGCATTCTGATTGAAGACCCGGCGAAGAGCTATCACGCCGCCGCGCGGGTGACGGACGCGGATATTTTCGACAATGTGCTGATCCACGGCGACAATCTGCTCGCACTCAAGGCGTTGGAGGCGGATTACGCGGGGAAGGTGAAGTGCGTATTTATCGACCCGCCTTATAACACCGGCAGCGCTTTTACCCATTACGATGACGGGCTGGAACATTCGATATGGCTGGGCCTAATCCGTGACCGGCTAGAGATCATTCGCAAACTCATGTCGGAAGATGGCACCCTTTGGATCACCATCGACGACAACGAGGCGCATTATCTAAAAGTGTTGTGTGATGAGGTTTTTGGGCGGTTGAACTTCATCGCAAACGTCATTTGGGAAAAGTCTGATAGTCCCAAAATGGACTCGCGTTTCTTCTCGTCCAGACATGACCATGTTTTAGTCTATGCCAAAGCTATCGAACGCGCTCGAATATCTCGAATGCAGACAGACGATGTTCCAGCCCATTTCAACAAAACTGATCATAATGGCCGAAGCTACTATACGAAACCGCTGCGCGCGATGGGCAGCGGCGATGATACTCGCGAAGCAAGGCCTACCTTATACTTCCCACTCACTGCCCCGGACGGCACTGAGGTTTTCCCCATGAGGCCCGATGGCGTTGAGGGTCGTTGGCGATGGTCGCAGAACAAGATTACCGCAGAAGCCGATCGGATTGACTGGGTGAACGGTCGCGCCGGGTGGTCGGCATATTACCGCATTTATGCAGATGGATCGACCGGACGGCCGCCGGAGACGATTTGGCCTCACAACGAAGTTGGGAGCAACCGAACTTCAAAGATTGAAATTCAAGCGCTTTTCGATGGCGGAGATCAGTTCACTACGCCCAAACCGGAGCGTTTGATTCAGCGCATTTTGCAGATCAGCACAGAGGATCAGGACATTGTTCTCGACTCCTTCGCAGGTTCGGGCACGACTGGTGCAGTCGCTCAGAAGATGCGTCGCCGTTGGATAATGGTTGAGTTGGGCGACCATTGCACCACGCATATCGTGCCGCGTTTGCAAAAGGTCATCGACGGCGATCAAGGCGGAATCAGCACAGCTGCGAACTGGAAGGGTGGTGGCGGTTTTCGCTATTATGAACTCGCGCCGTCGTTGCTCGAAACCGACAAATGGGGTCGGGAGGTCATCTCGCGCGATTATGACGCGGCGATGCTAGCGCAGGCTATCTGCAAACTGGAGGGCTTCACCTACGATCCGAGCGATAGCGTATATTGGCAGCAGGGCCATTCGTCCGAAAGTGACTTTCTTTATGTCACCACCCAGACATTGGGGCCGGAGGAACTGGCGGCGCTCAGCGATGAAGTGGGCGAAGGCCGCTCGCTGCTGATCCTATGCGCCGCGTTCCGGGGCAATGCCGACCTCTGGTCGAACCTCACCTTGCGTAAAATCCCCAACCACATCCGCAGCAAGTGCGAATGGGGGCATGACGATTATTCGCTGAACGTCGCCAACCTGCCTATGGCCGAGAAGGAACCGCTGCCTCCGCCGCCCGCGCAATCCGGCCTGTTCGACGGGGAGGATGTGGCATGAGCAATGTGCGCCACGTCAACGCCGTCGCCGGTCGCTTGAGCCTGCGTCCGCCGCAGCGTCGTAGCCTCGAAATCCTTGACCGGATTACCGAGATTGTGCCGCTGGCCCGAACCGCTGACCTTGCCGCCGCCAAGGACATAATCGCGAGCGAATATCCCGGTGTGGTCGATTTTGAACGCGACTTTCCCTCGCTTTGCTTCGCGCTCGCCACCGGCGTTGGCAAAACACGATTGATGGGGGCGTTCATCGCCTATTTGAAGATCGCGCACGGGATCAACAACTTCTTCGTTCTCGCTCCCAACCTCACCATCTACAACAAGCTGATCGCCGACTTCACGCCGAACACGTCCAAATATGTGTTCAAGGGCATCGCGGAGTTCGCGATTTCGCCGCCGGTGCTGACCACCGGCGAAACCTATGAGCGGCAGATTGCCTCAGGCGGCAATCTCTTCCCGACCACCATCAACATTTTCAACATCGCCAAAATATCGTCTGAAGTGCGCGGCGGGCGAAGCCCGCGTATCCGCTCTTTTCGCGAGGAGATCGGCGAGAGCTATTTCGATTATCTGGCGAGCCTGCCCGACCTGGTGTTGTTGATGGATGAATCGCACCGCTACCGCGCCACGGCCGGAATGCGTGCGATCAACGAGTTGAAGCCGGTGCTTGGCCTTGAGCTGACCGCGACGCCGTTCGTCGAAAGCCCGCGCGGGCCGGTGCCGTTCAGCAACGTGATCTTTGATTATCCGCTCGCCCGCGCGATGGAGGATGGCTTCGTCAAGGAGCCAGCCGTCGTCACCCGCAAGGATTTCAATCCGGTAGGAAAATCGCCCGAAGCGATCCAGACTATGAAGCTGGAGGATGGCGTTCGCCTGCACGAAAGCGTCAAGGTCGATCTGGAAACCTACGCCCGCGAAAATGGCGAGCGTATCGTGAAGCCCTTCGTTCTGGTCATCGCACGCGATACGACCCACGCGGCAGAGTTGACTCGGTTGATCCAGTCCGACGCCTTTTTCGAGGGCCGCTACGCCGACAAGGTTATCCAGGTCGATTCGAGCGTGAAGGAAGAGGAGACGGTCGAGAAGCTGTTGACCGTCGAACAGAATGACAATCCGGTCGAGATCGTCATTCACGTCAATATGCTCAAGGAAGGCTGGGACGTAACCAACCTTTACACAATCATTCCGCTGCGCGCTGCAAACGCCCGCACCTTGATCGAGCAGAGCATCGGGCGCGGGCTTCGCTTGCCTTACGGCAAACGCACCGGCGTTGCCGCAGTGGATCGTCTCAACATCGTCGCGCATGACCGATTTCAAGAAATTGTGGACGCGGCGAACGATCCCAAATCGACAATCCGTTTGAAGCAGCTTGTGCTCGATGAGGCCGATTTGTCGCGCAAGACCGTGACCGTCGTGGCTTCGCCGACGATCCTGGGCAGCCTTGGCCTACAACCCGCGCCGAGCGTGGATGCGGCAACGGCCTCCGGCCCCGCGCAGACCCCGGCTTTCACCGACCCGAATGATATTCGTGTCGCGCAGCTCGCCTATGATGCTTTCCGAAAGCTCGCGCGTGAACCCGACAAGGTGCCGAGCGTATCATATCTCTCTCGCGCCGATGTTCAAGCACAGGTCGTGCGCGAGGTGCGCAGTCAGTATCAGGCACCGCAGCTCGAACTTGACGGAATCGCGAAGCCCGCGCCCGACATGGAAGCCGTTATTGCCGCAACCGCGAAATTGATGGTCGAACGCACCATCGACATCCCCCGCATTACTGTCATGCCCAAGGGCGAGGTCAAGGCGGGCTTCAAGCCGTTCACACTCGACCTATCCGGGATGCGCTATCCCGCGCCGAGCGATGAGCTATGGGCCAAGCATCTGCGCACGGATCAGGTCGATATTATCGGCCTGTCGCAAGGCAATCTGCTTGAAGACCGGTTGGAGGATTATGTCGTCAGCGGGCTGATCGACTTTTCCGACATTGCCTATGATGAACATGCCGACTTGCTCTATGAGCTTGCCGGACAGGTCGCGCGGCACTTTCTCACCTACCTTTCCGAGACCGACGCGGGGCAGGTCTTGTCATTGCACCAGCGCGAGATTGCGCGTGCGGTTCATGCCCAGATGCAGGATCATTTCTGGAAAGACGAAGCGGTCGAATATCATCACGAGATCCGGCAGGGCTTCTCGGAACTTAGGGAAACCGCATTTACGGCGTCACGCGAAGCCCCGCTCGATTTCCGTGTGCCGCCCGCCGACAAGAGCAATATGGCGCGGTATCTGTTTGGCGGGTTTACGAAATGCCTTTCGACGGTGGCGAAGTTTCATTCGGACACCGAACGCAAGCTGGCGGTCATTCTCGAACGCGAGGCGCTCAAATGGCTGCGGCCCGCAAAGGGCCAGTTCCAGATGTTTTACCGCAGCGGTCACGATCATCTCGAATATCAGCCCGATTTCGTCGCTGAGACTGACGATCGCATTCTTATGCTCGAACCCAAGATGGCAACGCAGATGAAGGACAAGGATGTTCTGGCGAAGCGCGATGTTGCGATCCAGTGGTGCGCCTGGGCGAGTGAACATGCGCGTTCGTATGGCGGGAAGCCGTGGCAGTATGCCCTGATCCCGCATGATGCGATTGCTGAAAATATGACGCTGGAATTTTTGATGAAGCAGTTTGGGTAGGGCTTTGGCGCTCCGGAAAAATTGCTGAGGGGGCTTAATGAACGAGTTACTTCGGGCAGCGACAAGGGATGTTTCGCGCTTCCTATCCAACCAACTTCCCAAACTGTCGCCTGACTGGTGGAACAAGCTGGTCATCGATCGGCTTAGTTTTCAGCAACAGCGCACTGCCCGCGAGCGGGGGTTTAAGCAGTTAGATCAATTCGACTTTGCCGCTTTATTGCGTATTCTGGATCAGAATTGGTTCGAGATCAGCTCGACGCTTAGCCTGCCGCGTGAAGCCCGTTCGTGGCTGAAGGAATTGCAAACCGTCAGGAACAAGTGGGCGCACCTGTCGTCAACCGACCTCCCCCCCAGTGAATCGTATCGAGACGCTGATACGCTCGGCCGCCTTCTGGAAGCCATAGATGGGAATGCGGAGACACGCTTAGCGGTGGACGCGGCCAAAAACGCGGCGATGGCGGCAATGAGCCCACCTCCATCCTCGAATGGTCAGCCACACGATGCTCTGACCCCTGCCTCAATCAATCGGGTGCCTGAAGAGGCCGTGCAGGTAAAAGGTGCAGCCGCCCAATCGTTGTTCAAGGTTGGCGATCTGGTCGCATTGCGATCGGCTCCCACTCTCTTGTTGCCTGTCATAGAGGTGATGCTCGGGGGTGCGGAAACCCGCTATCGGGTTTTCCAAAATGGCATGAAGTCTGTCTTTTATGAAAGCCAACTCCAATCCGAACAATCTGACACCGAGCGACCTACGCCGCTCAATGCGGCGCAGTTGCGGGCAAGGCTGACTGCATTTCAAATCCTGTCGGGTTCGACAGCCAATCTCTACTCTTTGCGCTCGGGCAGGGTGCAATTTGTCCCTTACCAATACCGGCCCGTTCTAAAACTCATACGAGCTGACCGACCGCGCCTGTTGGTGGCTGACGAAGTGGGCGTTGGCAAAACGATTGAAGCGGGCCTCATCATCAAGGAGTTGCGCGCGCGAATGGACATCAAGTCCGTTCTCGTAATTTGCCCGAAAGCCTTGGTCGCTGAGCGAAAATGGTTCAACGAAATGAAGCGCTTCGATGAGCATTTTAATGCCCTTGATGGTGCTATGCTCCGTCATTGCATTCAAGAAATGGACTTGGATGGCGAGTGGCCTGAGCAGCACTCCAAAGCAATTTTGCCTTTTTCACTATTCGATTCCGATATGCTTCTTGGCACACCTGGAGGGCGTGGCCGACGAAAGGTTCGCGGCCTACTGGAGCTTGACCCACCCCCAAGATTCGATCTCGTGATCGTCGATGAGGCGCACCACATCCGTAATAGCGAGACGTTCTTGCACCAAGGCGTCCGATATTTTTGCGACAATGCACAGGCGGTCGTGCTGCTAACGGCTACGCCCGTTCAGCTTGGTAGCGATGACCTATTCACGCTTCTAAATGTTTTGCGTCCTGATCTCGTTATCGATCACGCCAGCTTTGAACAAATGGCCGAGCCTAACCGACCGATCAACGCCGCTATTCAGCATTGCCGGTCAGTCGAGGACGGTTGGCAACAGAGTGCGGTCGATGCCTTGAACGACGCGGCGGCAACTGAATGGGGGCGGCTTTTCCTTCGGGAGTCCCCCAATTTTCAAGCTGTATATGATCGACTAGGACAGCAAGGGCTTGAGGATGCCGACCGGATTCCGCTGATTAGGGAGCTGGAAGAACTCTACACGTTTAGCCCGCTCATAAATAGAACCCGTCGCCGCGACATCGGCGATTTCACAACTCGAAAACCTGAGACCGTATTGGTCGAGTTTACGTCAGAGCAGCGCGAGCTGCACGACAAGCTTTTGGATTTGATCGGCCGAATTCTCGCAAAATGCCACGGTCAGCAGAATGTAAAATTCATGATGACGACGATTCGTCGCCAAGCCGCCAGTTGCCTTTACGGGTTAGCGCCACTGCTCGCCGACATTCTGGCTGGCAAGCTGGATCAGCTCGAAATGATGGAAGCGGCAGACAGCGACAGTGACGTTGATCTAGGGTTTGTGCAGTCCGTGCGTCGCGAAATTGATGAACTCTTAGCCCTTTCCCAAAATTTGAATCCCGAGGATCGCAAGATTGAGGCATTCAAGAAAATTCTCGCCGACAAGGGGTGTTTGGAAAACAATAAGTCTCTCGTCTTCACCACGTTCAGGCATACGCTTTCCTACCTTGCGGCACATACCGCCGAAACCGGCCTGCGGTTCGGTGTGGTTCATGGTGGTATTCCCGATGAAGAACGCGCGAATTTGAGGCGGCGCTTTGCACTCGCGAAGGACGACCCCGAGGCAATCGACGTGTTGCTATCTTCTGAAGTCGGTTGCGAGGGACTCGATTTCCAGTTTTGCGACCTTCTGATAAATTATGATCTGCCCTGGAATCCGATGCGCATTGAGCAACGTATCGGTCGAATTGATCGATACGGCCAGCGTAGTCAGACGGTGGCGATCATGAACCTTGTCACGCCGGGAACGGTTGACGGCGACATTTATCAGCGCTGTCTCTGGAGGATCGGTGTTTTCCAGCACGCGGTTGGCGGCAACGAAGAGATATTGGGGACCATCACCCGAGAAATTCACGACATTGCCGAAAGCTTCAGTCTGAACGAAGATGAAAAACGTAACCGGCTAAGGCAACTGTCGGACAACGTCATTCGTCAACTCCGGGAAGAGGAGGACTTGGAAAACAAGCAATCTGAGCTTTTTGGCCTAGACGTTCCAAAGCCGTCATGGCGGGACGACGTTGAGGCTGCGGAGACATTTTGGCTTTCTCCTGCCGCGATCGCTGCCGCCGTTGAAGCCTATCTTTCTGGAAGGCTGGAAAGCGAGGGCGAACATCTCCTTGGCGCAGGGCCGCTCAAGACGCTTAGGTTAAGCCAAGAATCACGGGCCGCCCTCTTGTCAGACTTTAGTCGGCTAGCTCGTTCGGTTGACCCGATCTCACGGGAATGGGAAAAGTGGCTTAAGGGTGGGCAACCGACCTTGGCTGTCACGTTCGATCAGGAAGCTGCATCCGAAAATCCCAAAACAGTCCACATTTCGGTCATCCATCCCCTTGTGCGTCAAGCGGCGCGCTTTCTCGATGTCGATGAACCCCAGTTCTGCACCCTGGAACTCCACAGCGTCGATTTACCCGTTGGGGATCACCCCTTTGCGCTATATCGTTGGACGAAACACGGCGTGCGACCAGATGAGGCGCTTGTCGCCATTGCGTCCGACATGGCGCTAGAAAGTTCATTGCTAGAGGTTCTGTCGCAAGTCAATCATGTCGATTTGGCGTTGCCCGGACTCGATATTTTTGAGGGTTTGGAATTCCGCCATCATGCAAAATGGGTGGAAGCTCAGGCAAACCATATCGACGCAAATCGTCAGTTAGTTGACCATAGGGTTCAGAGCCTCACGGTTAGCCACCGCGCCCGTTCAACTGTCATCGAAGATCAAATTGGACGCGCTACGAACGACAAAATTCGTGTCATGCGCCAAGGTGAGCTGGCGCGAGCAAACGCGGACTTTGATCGCCGCATCGTTGAACTTGAGCAAGCCACTAGCGGCGGTGATGTCCGTGCGTCCCCCATTGTGTTTGGCTTGTTGCGGATCGTGAAGGCATCGGCATGAGCGTCATTAATGATGTCCGCGCGGAACGCGAGGATTTGGCCCGCGTACTTGAGAAACATAGCGGAATTCGTAAGATCGTTGAAGATCTTTACCCGGACAGCGCCCACTTCATATACGAACTTTTGCAGAACGCTGAGGATCGTGGCGCTACCGAGGTCAAGTTTATCCTCACGCCTGATAAGTTGATATTCGAGCATAATGGCGAGCCGTTTCGCCCACAGGATATTTATGCGATCACAGATATTGGCGAAGGTACCAAGGCCCATGATGATGACAAAATCGGCCGCTTCGGCGTCGGATTCAAAGCCGTGTTCGCTTACTCTGAAACTCCACACATCTGGTCGCCGACATTCTCGTTCAAAATCTGCCGATTGGTTCTTCCCTTTGAGCTAGAAGGCCCCGACAGCTTACAGGGCCAGACACGTTTTGAGTTCCCATTTGATAACCCCAAAAAGACGGCCGCTGATGCTCATCAGGAAATCCAGACAGGTCTCAACGAGCTAGCTGAAACAACGCTGCTATTTCTGCCGAAAATAGAATCGATCAAATGGGAATTGAAGGGCGAGATGTCCGGCGAAATTCTCCGGATTTCTCACACTGATTCGCACATTGAGGTCATGAAGCAGGTGGATGGTCGCACGACGACAAGCGACCACTTTCTCAAATTCAGTCAGCCGGTAGCAGGTTTGGAGAAGCAACGTGTTGCGATAGCTTTTGCACTCGAATTGCTGCCCAGCACCAAGAACGTCTCCAACGAAAAACCGCTCTCGGCCCAGCTAAAAATCGTTCCCGTTCCTGGCCAAGTTGCCGTCTTTTTCCCCGCCGGCAAAGAGACATCAGGTCTGCGTTTCCATCTGCACGCCCCTTTTGTCCCTGAGCTAAGTCGGGCCAGCATAAAAGAGACCCCGGCCAACAAGCCTCTGTTCGAGCAGCTAGCGATTCTGACCGCATCATCGCTTCATTCGATCCGGGAGTTGGGGTTACTCTCGAATGATTTTCTGGGCGTCTTGCCCAACCCCCAAGACTCGTTGGGTGCCCGATACGTTCCAATCCGTGCCGCCATTTGCGAGGCGATGAACAACGAGCCGTTAACGCCGACCCACGCAAAGGGACACGCCCCCGCTCGAACTTTGGTTCAGGCCAAATCCGCACTCAAAGATTTGCTCTCACACGACGATATTGAGTTCCTGATCGACTACGACGACGACCCGCCGCAATGGGCCGCGAGCCGAGCCTTGCAGGGAACCAATGTCGAAAAATTCATGAATGGTCTCGCAATCACTGATTGGGACATCGACGAATTTGTCAGTTGCATCGACGAGAAAGCTTCGGAAGGCAGTTGGCGCGGTGTGAACGCCGAATTTATGCAATGGCTGGCTGGTAAGAACGGCGAGTGGCACCAGCAATTCTATGCTCTATTGGCCAAAGAGGCCGACGCACAAAGCGCAATCTGGCGGCTGAAGCGGTGCCGAATAGTGCGGCTTGCTGACGGGCGCTATAGCGTGGGGCCGAAATGTCATTTTCCGAGTGACAGCGGCCTGAAATCTACTGCCGTGCTTTGGGTCGATCATGCTGTCTACACAGCAGGAAAAGGCAAAGCCCAGCAGGAAAGCGCCCGAAAATTTCTTGATGATCTTGGTGTAACCAGCGTCGGCGAGCGGCAGTTCGTGGAAGCGATCCTCAAAGACGGTTATACGAGCGACACCCGGACACTAAACCAGCGCGAATATGCGACGCATTTGCGCCGATTTATGAAGCTTTTGGATGATGAACCCTCGTCAGCATCCTGGTTGTCATCGTATCAGCTCTTCCTCGGAAAAGATGATAAATGGCACCAACCGGCCAACATATATCTTGATGCACCCTTCCTAGAAACCGGTGTTGGTGAATATATCGAAATCCTCGGTAATTCGGACAAAATATTCGCCTTGGCTGAAGGCTATGTGTCCATACCTATAGACACGCCGAAAATTGCGCGATTTGCCGAAAAGCTCGGTAGCATGACGCGGATCAGCGTCACAAAACAGCGGTGCGCAAATAATCCAAGCTGGGCTGTTTTGCGAGCTGTTCCTGGGGAGCGCTTTACCTCACCGATAGATCGGGATTTTGCCATCCAGCGCTTCACACAATTGGCAGAACGAAAGTCGGTGAGACTATCAAAGCTTGTCTGGGAGACGATGCGCCTATTGCCGGAAACACATCACGGATATGACTGGGCCACTTATGAAAACCCGCTGCGAGCGACGTATCGCAAGAACGAAAGCAACGGGACGAGGTTTGCCGATTCCGTCCTTGTCCATCAGCTTCGAAACCACGCATGGGTGCCGCAGGGCGAGGCTGAATTCGTAAAGCCTGCGCTCGCTCGATCAGAACTGCTTCCGGAAGGGTTTACCTTCGATGCCGGATGGCCGTGGCTAAAGGCGATCCACTTTGGCAAGAATATCGAGGCGCAGAGTGCCGCCGCCAAGGCACAGGCTGCTACCGTCGCCGATCGGGAAAAAACGCAGAACGAGGCCGCTAAAGCGTTGGGTTTTGCCGATGCGGAAACAGCCCGCAAGGTCGCTGAAATTCCGCCTGATGAGTTGAACCGTTTCCACGCGGAATGGGAGCATCGAAAAAATTTTCAAATGCCGGAAAATGAACCAAGGAATCCTGAGCGGCGCGCACTTAAGGTGAGCGCCCAGGCAGCCGATGCGCCGGGAAAAGTCAGTGAACAGCGGACACGATCTGTTTCGGTCGGAATCGGGGCGGTAAAGGATGAAGCTGAGCAATATCTGCGGCAGCAATATACGAATCCCGACGGTGAAATGATCTGCCAAATTTGCAGCAAGCCGTTGCCTTTTCGGCTTCCAGACGGCCGGCATTATGTCGAGAAAGTTGAATTGTTCGACGACGCTGAAAAACGGTATTTTCAGAACTATCTAGCGCTCTGTCCTAACCACGCTGCGATGTTTCAACATGCGCTCGGATCAGGCGACGTAATCCACGAAATGTTCCTGGCTTGCGATGATGGAAATCTCGAAATAATTTTGGCCGGTAGTGACGCTACGGTCTATTTTACCGGGACGCACATGGCGGATTTGAAGGCCATCATGGAGTCCTGATGAAGATGCTTCTGTGTTATAGCGCTGCCTAACGGCAACCCGCTCTATGCGCTGCGCGCACCAAGCCTGTAGTCTTGGCCCTTCGGGTGACGATCGGGAGCGTGGGAAAATGAGCGGGATTTTCTAAGGTCGCACTCTTTCCCGCTGCGCTCCTTGAGGGTGCGGAGTCTTTGCGCTGACCCGCAGGCACTCATGCCTCTCTCCTTGCCGTGCGAGCGCCGGCCGCGCTTTCGCTTCGACGGGCGGCGCTGCGCCGATGGCGCAACATCCTTGTCTTTGCTCTGCTTGCCGCCACGTCGCCCGTCAGCGTCTCGCCGTGCAAGGGTGCCGTTGCCTGTGCCGCGCTGCGGCTGAGGGGGGCTGACCGCCTCCGTACATTTGATGTTGCGGGAACGCCAAGGGCTTTGCCCTCTCGTTCCCAAAGCAGAATAGCCGCCCCCGTGTGGCGGTCGCTGCGCGCCCGCTGGCCCGCGCCAGGGCGTCGATTCAGCTTTCCCTCCCCCTCCCATCCTCGCCGGAAGGCAGAGCCGCATGTCGCAGCCAGTGCGGCATCCTGCCGAGGAAGGAAGGTTTCAGATGACCGATTTACTCTTGAACTACCGTGCTTGCGGCGCGGAGTGCCGCGACGATTATTTGCGCGAGATCGCGAACGAGAACGGCTTGCCGCTGGATTGCGTTCGCAAGATCGCTGACCGGCTTGGCGAGCGCGAGGATTTCGGGGCGTTGATCCTGATTTGCGAAGGGCGCGGAGCGCGGAGCGCCAATCAGACACAGGGGCGGGTGCAATGAGCGCGACCCTCACCAGCCAGCGCGAGCGCATTGCCCGTCTGAATGACTTGGCACGGCGCGCGATGGGCGTTGCCTGCACCGCCGTTGCAACGGTCGGTTTTCGTTCGCTGCCCGATGCCGATCAATCATGCGTCCGCGAGTTGATCGAAACCTTCGACGCCTTCGACGAGGACAACGACCCGCACGGCGAACGCGATTTCGGGACGATCTACCAGCTTGCCGATGGTGTCTGGACGACCGAGCGCCCGCGATTGCGCGAGGATGAGCACGAACGGGTGTTCTGGAAACTCGATTACTACGACCGCCAGATGGAGTTTGCCAGCGACGACGCGGCGAACCCAGCGATCACGCGGCGCGTCCTGACCATCATGCTGTCCGATGAATATTGAGCGGAGGCAGCCCCATGAAACGCAAAGACCTTGCCAGCGTCACACCACCCGACCCCGATCAGATCATGATTGCGGGCATCGCGCCCGTCAGCATGGGCGAACGGCTTGGCTGGCTTGCCGCGCAACCGATGCAGCCCCGCCGTGAACAGCGCCCGCTCGACATCGGGTTTTGGAACCCGATGCGCGACCAGCTTGAGATGTTCTGACTTCCCCGTTTCCAACTATTTTCAGGAGTGTTTCCGATGACCCTACAGACCGTCAAACTTTCGCAGCTTCGTTTGTCCCCGCTCAACGTGCGGCGCGTGAAGCCCAAGGCCATCGACCAGCTTGCCGCCGATATGCTGGCGCATGGTCAGTTGCAGAATCTTGTCGTTTACGCCGAAGGCAATCGCTTCGAGGTTGCCGCCGGAGGCCGACGCTATCGCGCCTTCAAGCAGCTTGAGAAGGCCAGGGCGATTCCGTCATGCCATCCTGTCAGCGTGGACGTGCGCGACAAGGCCGAGGCGGTCGAACTGTCCTTGGCCGAGAATGTGAGCCGCGAGGACATGCACGTTGCCGATGCGGTGATCGCTTATGGCGACCTCCGCGCCGAGGGTAAATCGCCCGAGGATATTGCGGCGCGGTTCGGCGTGGCGTTGTCGTATGTTAGGAAGGTGTTGCGGCTATCGGCATTGCACCCAGATGCGCTCGCATATCTAGCGCAGGACAAGATCGGCATGGAAGCCGCACAGGCATTGACGCTGACCGACGATCACGAGCGCCAACTGGATGCGTTGAAGCGGTGCGGAAACAGCGCGCATCAGATCAGGCGGATGCTGACCGAGGAAAAGATCGGCACGACCAGCGCTCTGTTCCTGTTCGCCGGGCATGATGCCTATGTCGCGGCGGGCGGAACGATCACGGCCGACCTGTTCGCGGCAGACGGCGACGGCTTTGCCAACGACCCTGCCTTGGTCGAGACGCTGGCGACCGTGAAAATGGCCGAGGTAGAAGCGGGCTATCGTGCGGAAGGCTGGAGCGATGTTCGGGCCTCGCTCGAACGACCGGACGACTATTACAACCTTGTCACTGTCCACGCCGAGGGGAAGCGCGAGCCGACCGAAACCGAACAGGCCGAGCGCGCCCGTATTCAGGAAGCAGCCGACGCGCGGCTTGCCGAACTGGGCAAGGGCAACCAGTGGGGCGACAGGGTGTTCAACGGGCTGGAGCGCGAAGCCCGCATCCTTGAAAACCGCCTCTGCGTGTTCACCGATGCGCAGAAGGCAGACAGTGCGATGGTGCTGTTCGTCGGCAATGGCGGCGAGATCGAGGCCAAGGCTATCCGCACCAAGCGGATTGCCAAAGGCGGCAGCGGCGATGCACCAGCGATCAAGCCCGATTATTCGGGGGCGATGATCGAAACGCTATCGAAGATCAAGACGCTGGCCGTGCAGGAGGCGGTTGCCACCAATCCGGCGCTTGCGCTCGACATCTTGCTCGATTGTCTTGTCGGGCAGGGCATCCACAGCGAACCGTCTTATTACTCCCCGCTGTCGCTTCGGCTTGAAGGGTTCAATGCTGCCGTCCCCGACGACATGATGACAATGGCCGACATTGCATCGGTAGATGAGATCGGGGGGGGCTACTTCGCTGCATTGCCCGAGGTTAACCGGTTCGCGGCTATTCAGGCGATGGACGCGGACGCCAAAGGCCGCTTGCTGGCTTTGCTTGTCGCCCGCCAGATCAACGGCGGCGAGACGTCCGGTTCGCGCCGTGACCGTCGCCACCAGCGGTTCGACCAGATCGCCTTTGCCTCTGGCGTCGATATGGTCGCCAAGTGGCAAGCACCGGTCGCTTTTTACGACCGGCTCAAAAAGCCTGTGATTGCCAAGATCATGACCGAGGCGCTGGGCAAGGCCGCTGCCGACAATTGCGCCAAGATGAAGAAAGGCGACCTTGCCACTGCCGCCGCCGAGCGGATGGCAGGGCGCGGATGGCTGCCGCCCGCGCTTGTGATCGCGGAGCCGCCCGTCGAGGTCGCGCAGGAGCGCGCCGCATTCGACGACGACGACGATGGCGGCGAGGACGACGAAGCCGCCGAGTTCGAGGATGAAGAGGCGGCTTGATGATCGAGAGGGCGGGCCGAGTGGCCCGCCCACATTTTCTTGTTGCCGCATTGCCCTGCAAATCGTTCGCGCGGCCCGTCCCTGCTGGACGGGCAAAGGCCGGACGTTCCGACCGGCCTCAAATCGGCACGGCAGCTTATTGCTGCCGTGCCGATTGCGCGCGAAGGATAGCGAGCCAGCCGCTTCGCGATTAGGGGAAGGGCATGATCGACCGTCCTCAATCGCCCTGTGTTGCAGTCTGCGCGCTCGATGCGCGCGCAGGGTTATGCACTGGCTGCGGTCGCACCATAGACGAGATCGGCGAATGGGGCGGCGCGACTGCCGAACGGCAGTGCGCGATACTTGCCTTGTTGCCGGAGCGGATGGCGCAGCTTGATGCCGGAAAGCCGGTCATGCTGTGATCGTCATGCCGCCGCCCTCGTCGGGATCATGCCCAGCCGAAAGCAATCGCCGCTGGTGATGATACCGCTGCCGTGGTTGTGGCGGATCGCCGGGATGGGTTGAAGGCCGCGGCGCTGCGCGCAGCGCGCGCGTGCTTGTGGACGGCGAGACTGTTCGGGTGAACGCGGCCTGGTGGTGCCGTGGGTGGCGGGTGAGCTGGCACCGGCTGTGACATCGCAGACCTCGGTGGCGATACGGCCAGAACCAATCCCGCGACGGATCGGCAGCTTCTCTTGTTCGGGGGTGGCAGGACGATTTCCTTGTTTGCCGGTTTCGTGGCCGCGCGCGTCGCCTAATACGATCAAGCAAAAAACCGGACGCCTCCAGATGCCCGCCAAGGCGGGCGAGGCGTCCTACGGTTTCCACCCCATTGCATGGGGAGGAGCCTCCGTTTTTTGGCTGGATCGCGGCTCCTTCGCGGCCCCCTTGAAGACCGTCAGGAAATCACCCTGCAATCCAAGACGGAGCAAGACCCATGCAGAACATCGCAGAATTTCGGATCATCGGCCGCATCGGCAAGGTCGAGGTCAAGGAGAAGGTCACTTATCTTTCGGTGGCCTCGAACTACAACCGCAAGGACGGCGACGACTGGAAGACCGACGCGCACTGGAACAGCGTCACGCTGTTCGACAAGCTCGCCAAGCGTCTGACCGCCAGCAAGGGCGACCTGGTCCACATCACCGGTCGCGTCCGCCAGAACCAGTATGAGGCAGGCGGCAGCACCCACTACGGCGTCGATCTGATAGCCGACGGCATCGCCATACTCGCCAAGAAGGATGGTGGCCCTGCCGATGACGAAAAGCACGACTGACCACCCAGCGGGGCGGCTTTGCCGCCCCGTTTAGTCGATATCGCATATAGCTTCGATAATACTGGAAATATCGTTGACCGGAGTTGCTCGCACTTATAGTTCGATGAATGTCGAAATGTGAGTCGGGCTTGTGACAGATCAAATTGAAACAGTGGCAGCGGTATCGGCTCTTGGCGCTTTGGCGCATGAGCATCGGCTAGCGGTATTCCGATTGCTCGTTCAGGCCGGATCGGAAGGCATGGCGGCAGGAGCAATTGCCGACGCTGTGAACCTGCCCAACAGTTCGTTGTCGTTTCACCTGGCCCATCTGACCCGCGCGGGGCTGATCCAGCAGGAACGGCAAAGCCGTTCCCTGATCTATACTGCCGACTATGCGGCGATGAACGCCCTAGTTGGCTATCTCACGGAAAATTGCTGCGGTGGGGTCGCCTGTCTGCCCGACATGATGTGCGATCCCACGCTAGAACCAGCCATTTCAAATCATCCCGCGTGACACACAAAATCAAGGGAAACGAGATGTCCCGGCCTTACAATGTCCTGTTCCTATGCACCGGTAATTCGGCCCGCTCGATTCTGGGCGAAGCGCTTATGAACAAACTCGGCGAAGGTCGTTTCAAGGCGTGGAGCGCCGGAAGCCACCCCAAAGGCCAAGTGCATCCGATGGCTCTGTCCGTTCTCAATGGCCTGGGTTTTGACACCGGGGGAATGCACTCCAAAAGCTGGGACACATTCACCGGCCCCGACGCGCCCGTGTTCGATTTCATCTTCACGGTTTGCGACAATGCGGCGGGCGAGAGCTGCCCGGTCTGGATGGGCCAGCCAATGACCGGGCATTGGGGGATTGAAGATCCCGCTGCCGTCGAAGGCGAGGGGCAACGCGATGCCTTTATTCAGGCGCTGCGCTATTTGCAGAACCGGATTTCCCTGTTCCTGGCCCTGCCGCACGCGAGCCTCGACGAACTAGCGATGCGGCGAAAAATCAAAGAAATCGGGCAATCCGAAGGCACCACGATCCGGGACGAGACACCAGCATGACCAGCGATATTGTCATTTATCACAATCCGGCGTGCGGGACGTCGCGCAACACACTGGCCATGATCCGCGCCACTGGCACCGAACCGGATGTTATCGAATATCTGAACACGCCGCCGCAGCGGACGAAACTGATACAGTTGATCGCCGATGCCGGGATTTCGCCGCGATCGCTGTTGCGCGAAAAGGGCACGCCGTTTCAGGAACTCGGCCTTGGCGACCTGGACTTAAGCGATGATGCGATGATCGACGCGATGATGGCGCACCCCATCCTTATCAACCGCCCGCTCGTCGAAACGCCGCTTGGCGTCCGCCTGTGCCGTCCCTCAGAACGGGTGCTGGAGATCCTGCCCGTGGGCTTGAGCAGCGACTTCACCAAGGAAGACGGTGAGGTCATACCCGCATGACGGACCTGCCCAATGTTGAAGGCCCGTTTTTCGATATCCCGACAACCTCTGTCCTTGGCATCGCGCCGGTCGCATCGCACCCGCCGCGCATCTTGCTGCTCTACGGGTCGCTGCGCGAGCAATCCTTCAGCAAGCTCCTCACGCTCGAAGCCGAACGGCTGTTGCGCGCGATGGGCTGCGATACGCGGGTTTACAATCCCGCCGGACTGCCGCTGCCCGATAGCGTGGCGAGCGATCATCCCAAGGTTGCCGAATTGCGCGCCTTGTCGCTCTGGTCGGAGGGGCAGGTCTGGTGTTCGCCCGAACGCCACGGTGCGATCACCGGCATCATAAAGACCCAGATTGACTGGCTCCCGCTGGAAGAAGGCGGCGTGCGCCCCACCCAGGGCCGCACGCTTGCCGTGATGCAGGTATCGGGCGGAAGCCAGTCGTTCAACGCGGTCAATACGCTGCGATTGCTCGGGCGCTGGATGCGGATGATTACCATCCCCAACCAATCGAGCGTCCCCAAAGCCTATACCGAGTTTGACGAGGACGGGCGGATGCAGCCAGGGCCGCTCTATGAACGGGTCGTCGATGTGATGGAGGAGCTGGTCAAGTTCACGCTGCTGACGCGCGACCGGAGCGATTATCTAACCGACCGTTATTCCGAACGAAAGTCGGAAGGCCGTCCGCCAGCAGGAGCCGCGCACCTCGCGGCGATCGCGGCGAGCAGCCAGTGACGGTGCCACTCGCGCGCCGCCTGCTTGCCGAAGCTCTCGGTTCAGCCCTGCTGTTCGCAACCGTTATCGGATCGGGCATCATGGCCGAGAAGCTGGCTGGCGGTAACGTCGCTGTCGCGTTGCTGGGCAACACGATGGCGACGGCGGCAATGCTGTTCGTCCTGATTACGATGCTCGGGCCAATATCGGGGGCGCATTTCAATCCCGCCGTCACGCTGGTTGTCGCTGCGCGACGCGGCATCGCGTGGCGCGATGTCCTGCCCTTCATCGCCGTGCAAATCGGCTTTGGCATAGTGGGCGCATGGGCCGCGCATCTTATGTTCGACTTGCCGATACTCCAGACTTCGTTGAAGGCTCGCACCGGCATCGGGCAATGGGCGGGAGAAGCCATCGCCACATTTGGATTGATCCTCACTATCATCGGCACTGAGCGACACCGGCCTCAATGGATTCCGGCAAGCGTCGCGCTCTATATCGCTGCCGCCTATTGGTTCACGTCGTCCACTAGCTTCGCCAATCCCGCCATCACCATCGCACGGAGCTTGAGCAACAGCTTTGCCGGTATCGCACCGAGCGATGTGCCGATGTTCATCGTCGCGCAGTTGGCAGGGGCGATGATCGCGACTTGGGTCGGAGGCTATCTCTTTGCCGCTGACACACCCGAACCATGATGTCGGCACGGGTCATAGTGCGGGGGGCGCCGCAAGGATTCTGACCGCGCTGGACTAACGCCAGCGTCTGCACCGGCTGCGGTCGCTCATTTGGCCAGATCGCCGAATGGGAGCGCGCGACCGCCGGCCGTCCGCATGAAATAGTGTGGCGATCTTAGGCCTGCATGGGAAGTAGTGCTTCCCATCCTGCCTGAAAACTCAAACCCCAAGCGCTCCCGAAGCCCCTCATTTATCGAAGTGGAAACGCGCTTTGGGGGCGCTTGTCTTAGGGGGTTTGTCTGATTTGTCTTCAATGCAGGATATGCCTAGCGGCGCGCATTGTCATACATTGCCCTTGTTTCACTCGGGCATGTTTGATGGCGACAAATCCAATTCCGAACACTGCGATGCTGAGCATCCGGCTCGATGCCGATGCGCTCACGGCGTTCGACAGCTTCGCCGTCGGTCGTGGTGGACGAAGCGCAGTGTTGCGGGAGATGATCGAACAGACGGTGCGCGAGAGTGCCGGTCGTCCTCATATCGACCGGCCCGAAGGCGCGGCGCGCAATCGTGTTTCGCTGCGGTTTACCGATGTCGAGATTGCCGTGATCGCGCACCGCGCATCCCAGCGGTCGACCGATCGCGCTGGGTGGATCAAGGCACTGGTGCGCCGCCACCTCGCGTTGAAGTCGCGCGTCGATGATGGCCTGCTTGCCGAACTCGCACCGATCAGGATGCAGTTGCTCCGCATCGGCCGCAATCTCAATCAGGCGATGAAGGCCGCCAATGCGGCCATGCTAGAGTCCGGCGACAAGCAGATCGAACCCGAGCTGCAACGTATCGCGGATATGCGGATGGAGATTTCCGAGCAGGTCACAGCAGTTGGCGATGCCATGCGCGGCGATGCGAGCTACTGGACGGTGGCTGATTGATGGGTCTGGAATCCGCCTTGTGGGAAGCAACTCGTCCGGCATTTCGGGTGCGCTATATCCATGACCCCACCAGCACGCCGCGCGTGCCGCTCTATGCCAGCTACGGTGTTGCCACCGGCCCGACCGCGCGGGCCAAACTCGCACGGATTGTCCGCAAGGCACCCGAGGTCGTGGTCAAGGTCACGGGTCGCCAGCGCGGCGGTAGCCATGTCAAAGCCCATCTCGACTATATCGGGCGCAAGGGCGAAGTGGACATCGAAACCCGCGACGGCGAAACCCTTACAGCGAAGGAAGACATTGCCGAACGCGCGGCGGAGTGGAGCGATACCGTCCAATGGCGGTCGCGGCCTACGGTGTCGTCGGTGTCGCTAATCTTCTCCATGCCCGAAGGCACTGACCCCGACAAAGTTTTGGGAGCCGTTCGCGCGGTTGCCCATGCCGAGCTGAGCGACAACCACGATTATGCCCTGGCGCTCCACACCGACACACCGCGCCCCCATGTCCATCTGACGGTTCAGGCCGAGGGGCTGGATCGCACCCGCTTCAATCCCCGTCCGGTTCAGCTCAATCGCTTCCGCGAACGCTTTGCCCGTGAACTGCGGGCGCGGGGCGTGGCTGCCGAAGCAACGCCGAGACGCGCGCGGGGACAGGGGATTGCCGGATCAAGCATGGCACTGGTCAAGCTCAGGGCGCGGCTGCGAACCGAAGGGAGTCGCCAGATTACCCAATCCGACCGCCGCACCAACGAACAAGCCATCGCCGTCGCGCGCGGCCAGGATCAATTGCCGCCGTTCATTGCAGCCGGCACCGTCCGTTGGCGAGAGATACGCCGTGCCTATGAACAAACTGCCGCTGCGCTGGACGCCACCGGCCAATCCGACGACCGGGCGCTTGCTACTGACGTGCGTGCTTTCCTCGACATGCATCAGGGCATGAATGCCACGCCCGAGGTGTTCGCGGCCCACCATGCGCGCAGAATTGAGGCGGAGCAAAACAGGGCGGTGTCGCCCGCACCTGACCGACTGCCCAAAGATCCCGGACGGGGGCGCTGAGCGCATCAGGCAGATAGCGGTGCAATTAGAGACGCTGCCCATGTTGTTTGGCCGCGTCAAAATCGCAGGATTCATTAGATTTTGAATAGAGGGCTGGGCTGGCCCCGTGACACGATCAGCATGAGATTGCTGGTGGCGCGGCTGAGAGCCACATAGAGCTTCGCCCTAGCCGCGCGGGTCTGGCTGAAATTCCGCAGATCGCAGGGCATCAACATGACGTTCTCAAACTCCAGCCCTTTGGCTTTATGAATGGTGCTGATCGCTTTCGGGGGCAGTTTGGGTCGGGCATGGGTGCGTCTCCGCGCGATTTCGGCGAAGCCTTCATCGGGATCCTCGAACCTGACGAGCTGGATTGCTTCGGCAAACTCTCGGGAATGATGGACCCTGACATCTGAAAAGGCAGCCTCGTTCGCGATCAGGTCACGCAAGCGCGCCAATGCGTTGCCAATCCCTCGATGGTCAGGGGCATCGACTATATGCCTAGCCATAGATTGCAGGTGCAGCGGTTTGCCGGTGCAGTTTGCGGCGCAGCCGTTCTGGGCTTCGGTCACGAAGCGATTGCCAAAAGCCGTGGGCGAAAACCCGGAAGCCACCCCGCCCATGAATGCCACCATTCCCTTGGCAAGTTCGGTCGGATTGCCTTTGTTAGCGGCGGCCAGGGAAACGAGGCCCGCAAGGCCGTCACGGACATGGCCTTCCCAGATTGGAAGTCGTCGACCGAAGAAAGCACGAAGCGAAGTGACGGTCGCGTTCTGGCCGGTGAGCACAAGGAGCGACCCTTGGCCGTTTGACCACGCATAGATCGGGGCGCGGAGATTGTTCGCTACACTATAGCCGCCATGCACCGGTGCGGTGTTGTCGGCATAGTGGACAGTGAGGCCTGCCGGGAGGTTTCCGGTGAGGTCGATCTGGCCACCGTCTCGAAGGGCCGCGCGAGCGGCAAGAATCCAAGCTCCCAAAGCAGGTTGGCTGTTTGCCCATCGGTGGGGTTGGTCAAGCTCTTCAAATCGGTCGGCAACATTCTTTAGGTCGATCCATCTTTGATCGGCGGCGGCCATTTGCGCTTGGCTACCACTGAATACCTGCTGCATCGGATCGGCGAAGATGCGGAGCTGCGCGCCAGCGCAATGAAGGCTCATAATGATGGCATGTTGGTCGGCGCTCGCGTCCTGGTGTTCGTCGCAGATGATTATAGGAAACCGGCGCGCCACGGTGGCAGCGATCATCGGGTGAGACGCGAGGAGCTTGGCCGCCTTTTGGGCGGCGGTGCTGTATCCGTTGCCTCCTTCCCGCCTCGCCCAGGCCCCTACGTCGGCGGGCAAGCCGAGCGCCTTGTGGTAGGCACTGGCAATCTCGGTGATCAGACCATCAATAGTGCGGATTTCCACGCGACGATTAAGGCCACGGGTTCGAGCAGCAAAGACGTCGCATGCCGCATTGGTGTGGGTCAGAATAAGGAGCCGACCATCGCCAAGTGACGGCGCGATATCGCGGGCATAGCTCGCACCCTGGTATGTTTTCCCGCAACCGCCCGGCGCTTCCACGACGACAAGCCGCGCGGAAGATCGGAGTGCTTCGGCCACGGAAGCGTCGCTCATCAATCCACCGTCTGCACCGGTGGCAAACCAACAGCGTCTCGAACAGCATTCACGAACGGCAAAAGCTGTGGCTGCACCTGGGGCCAAAGGCCGAGCGCAAACATTTTTTCAGCAAGCTCCACGCCACCGGCGGTAGATTTGAACCACCGCTGCCCGTGTTTCTTCCAGGCCTTCCTTATACTCTCCGCCAATTCTGCGGGGGCATTGCCGCAAGCCGCCTCGATCATGAGTTGCCGGATGTTGTCGGTCGCGGCCTGGATGGCAGCCAATGACTTGTCCTGGCTTCCCGCGCGATCCGCCAAGGTGCGCAAGCGCTCCCCGTCGTCGCCGTCTGGGTCGCGGATGAATGCCTCAAGCTGGTCGTCGGCTAAGTGCGGAATGAGATTGGTTTCCAGGCAGCCATTGTCCCAACGCATGAGCAGCGGCCCCAGCTTATCCTTGACCCGCTGCCACAGGCCCATCTGAGTGCCCTCGTTATCGGCGAAGCCTGCGACCTTGAGTCCGCTGTGCGCGATGCCGCGCAGGACGGCCAGCGCTTCGGAATTGCTCCCTCCGTCACTGACCCAAATCCCGTAACGCCGCATGTCTTCGCCAAGGGAGCGATTGATAAGGGTTGTGACAAAGCCGACTTCGGTTGCGCCCTCGGCTATGATAGCCACGCGAGCCAGGAAGGTTTCGGGGTCACGCTTCTGTTGCGGCCCGACTGTGGTGTGCAATTCCCCGACCGTGCCGCCAGTGTCCACATACCAAAGGCTAGCGCCGACAGCGGCACTAACCGCAGGGGCACTGTGCGTCGTCACAAAGACCTGGGACGGTCGGGCAATCAGCTCCTCCATCAATACGCGCTGACGGTAGGACTCCAGCCCGCGCTCGATTTCATCGACGACCATCACCGGATGCTCGACCTGATGGGCGGCTGCCACTTCCAGCGCCGCCAGTCGTCTTGTGCCAGCGCCCCAGCTAGACAGCGGCAGCATTGTTCCATCCTTTGTCGCAGTGAGGCCGATCAATGCGTTCAATGAGAAGCCCGGCCCACCGACAAGCCCCAGGCTCAAATCAGTTGGAAGCGCACGCTTGCCGAAGCGCTCGTCGAGGTTGCCAAGCGCAGTTTTCGCATCGTCGTGCAAAACGCCTTTCACGTCGGTCTTGGCGATTTCGTTGCCCAAGCGGGACCGCAATGTCTTGTCGCTCAGCAGACGTTCGAGGGCTGACCCCTGGATAAGACGAAGATCCCGGTCGTTGCGATCGTCACCGCTCAACCGCACCAGGCCGATGTTGCGCCGGACAGACACGGGAAAATGATCGAAGGTTTCATCAGGCTGGCAGATTTCATGTTGAAGCTCGAAGTCGGGGGTGCCGCATACCCGCAGGCAGAACACAGGATCATTCGGCTGCGCGGCCTCGGCGTCCATGTCCGGCACCTTGGCGGTCGTACCGTCCCACTCCCACGGCCAGACGCTCTTGCGCTGCTCGGCGATGCCGCATGATAGCGGAAGCGCCATCACGGCCTCGATCGCGAAACCGTCTTCATATTTGCGCTGCCAATAATCCGCATCGGAAAGGGTGCTGGCATTGGTCGGATTCAGCAGTAGCACGATTGCTTCAAGGATGGTGGTCTTGCCGACATCACCGCCGCCGAGCAGGACATTCACGCCCTTGCCCGGACGCCACAGCAGCTTCTCGATGCCCCGAAACCGTCGAATTGACAGGAGGCGAATATACGGGGCTTCGTTCGCCACTGGTGGTTCTTGATCTGGCATCCCGAAATCTTAGCCGAAGTGCGATGCTTGGGAACCCCTCGGACCTCGATAAGGCTAGAGCCCCTTTTTCCTATTTTACCGCGTCCGCCCCTCCCTGCTCACTGCCTGATCCTGTGTGACCTCCCGGACGCGCTGCGCCTGCTGGTTTCGCACCTGAATCGCCGCGATCTTGTCGCCATTGGCGATGCGGCGCGCCACCTCCTGCCGTCTGGTCTCGACTTCCTTTGATGCCTTGACCGGATCATCGGGGTATTTCGCGCGCGTGATCGAGATGGTTTGGGCGACAAGGCTTTGGGCGCGGCGCAACTCTGGGTCGCGAGCATTTTGCTCGTGGGTCTGGCTCAGGAACCGTTCCGACAGGGTTTTGGGCGTGATTGTCCCTTCGGTCGGACGGAGTGATTTGCTCGTTGAGTTTTTAGCTTCGCGGCGCTTATCGCGTTCGGCGAGCCGCGTTTGCAGGCGGGCAGCTTCGGCCTGGACGACTTTCGACGGCGTGTAATTCTCGACCGTCAGCCCTTGTGCGGCAGCGGCAAGATACGCAGCTTTCTTGAACGCGTCGCCGCCGTTGATCCTGATAGACGTCCAGCCATTGGCCTTGGCGATCCGCACGATGTCGGGAAGGGCGTCGATGTTGCTGGTCTTTAGCCGGTCGGGTTCGAGCCGGACAATCGGCTTTTTGTCATCCGAGGTGCGATAGAGCCTGTTGCCGACGCGCAGGAATTTGCCGGTGAGGTCGTCGGTAAGGGTAGGTGTCTCGGCTTTGCGCTTCGGCTTCGCCGTCCCCGATTTGGGCCTATCCGGCTTTGGCGTTGCCGTGCGGCTACGCCCCGAAGAGGCATCGCCTTCCAGTTTATCGGCCATTTTCGTCACCTTCCTCAATGAGCCCGGACACATTGCCGTTGTGGTCCAGCGTCAGCATGTCGGCGAAGAAGCTCGGGCAATCTTCAGTGAGGACATCATCCTGTGACATTGGCCGGGTATCGTGCCCGGCAGCCTCTTCGTCGGTCATGTCGCGGAACAGCGCGGGCGGCGCGGTGCTGATTATTCGCTTTGGCGCGGCTGGCACTTCGGGCGGAGGAAATGCCCGGCTTTTGAAGAAGCGGTTGCTGAAATAGGCAATCTTCGTGCCGATGATCGGCGGAATGCCGCCGCGCAGGAGTATCAGCTTGTCGGTTGGAAACTGCATGAGTTCCTGCGGCAACAGCAGGGCGCGGCGCTGTTCGGAAATGGATTTTGACCGGTTGGCGAGCCAGCCATTGATCGTGAGCGATTTGGTGACGCTATCCTGTCCGACATAGCCGAGCCTCTCGGAAAGGTCGTTGGCGACGCGCAATTCCTTGGGCGTGAACGCGACTTCGACCCCGCAATTGGCGACGATTTCATCGGCGACATGCTCGCCGTAAACGCCGCGCAATTGCGAGCGTGACTGGATCACGGGGAGGAGCCTGATCCCGTAACCCGCGACATAGGAAAAGGCGCTGGCGATGACCGATGCCCGGCCGAGCCGCGCAAATTCATCGAGAATGACCAGAACCGGCACGGCTGAGTTTTCGTCGGGCAGCGCGCGCACATTGAGGTCGATGAGCTGCTGGAACAGGAGATTGTAGAGCGGCGCGATCCTGTCGAGTTCATCGGGCGACACGCCTAGATAGATCGACATGGGGCGTATGCGAAGCTGGCGCAGATCAAAGTCGCTTGCCGCTGTCGCGGCATCGACCAGAGGGTTGAGCCACAGACCGAGGACGTTGGTGATCGTCTTTTTAATGTCGGCAAAGCTGTTGTCCGAGCCGCCGGCGAAATCGGCGAGCGCCGTCCGGCACCCGACCGACAGGTTCAGTTCGGGATTGGCGAGTTCCTTTTTGAAAAAGATGCGCGCATCGCCATCGGTCAAATGACGATAAATGGCACCCATCGTCAGCGGTTTGTTGCTGGTTTCGGCGAGCCAGGCACCAACGCCTGCAAATCCGGTTCGCGCGCCATTGGCCCAAAAGGCTTCACCGTGGTCGGGCGCAACAAACAGCATCGTTGCGATCTTTTGCAATTCGATAATGACATCATCCGCGTCGTGGCGGTTGATATAGGCCAGCGGATTGTAACGGGCGGTGCGGCCCTCGCGGTTGGTCGGATTGAAGAGATAGACAGCCTGCCCGTAGTGGGCGCGAAACCCCGCGCTCGCATCGTAATTCTCGCGCTTCACATCGAGGACGACGACCGAGCCTTGCCATGTCAGCAGGTTCGGAATCACGATGCCGGTGCCTTTGCCCGATCGGGTTGGGGCTTCGACAATGACATGCTCACTGCCGCCAAAGGTCAGAAAGCGCCCGCCTTTTCGGCCGAGGATAATCCCTGTGCGCTCGCGAAAGCCGTGGCGCTTGATTTCGCTTTCGCGGGCGAAGCGCGCGGCCCCGTGAAGCGGTGCGCCACGAGCCCAAAGCGCATAGATCAGACCCGCCAAGAGCAGGCCGCCGCCGATCAATCCTCCCGCCATCGCACGGACAACGCGCGGGTCGCCGCGATAATACCAGACGAACTGCGGCATTTTGAGCGGGTCATAGGCGGCGACGGGAAGGCCGAGGATCATCCAGCCGATCATGCTGGCAATGGCGAGCGCGATGAGCAGCCCGAGGGGCAAGCCGATCAGCAATCTTGCTGCCCCGCCGTCAGGCGGCGTGCCTGCCTTCTGGGTCATAGTAGATCTCCGTCACCCGAAATTCGCCATCGGTCTTTTTGGTTTGCACCACGACATCGACCAGCATCTTGAGCAGCGCGCGAATATCGCCGCGCGCCAGATCGGAGCCGCCTTCACTTTCCTTGACCAGCAAAGTCAGTTGCTCGAACGCCAGTTCGGCGGAATCGGCATGGATGGTGGTGATCGAGCCGGGATGGCCGGAATTGACGTTGCGCAGATAGAAAAAGGCCGTCCCGTCGCGCAATTCCTGGAGCAATATGCGGTCAGGGCGCATCCTGAGCGCGCTCTCGAGCAGATGCTTGGCCGTGACATTGGCGGTGCCCTGGCCGTCCTTGGCATAAAGCATATGGACGACGTTCTTTTGACCGACGATCAATTCGCGCGTGTCCTCGATCGTCAGCAACCGCTCTTCGGGCGGAATCAACTGGATCAAACCCTTCGATAGCGTGGTCTTGCCCGACCCCGTCGCCCCTGAAATGAGGATATTAAGCCTGGCCTTCACCGCGCGGTCGAAGAACTCCACATGGCGGCCTGTTTGCAGAAGCGCGAGCAACTCCAATTCCTGCGGACTGACTTTCTTTTCGGCGATCCGCGTGTCCCTAAACAAGCCCGTCGCCTCGAAATCGGCAAGCGTCATTGTCACGGTTGATGGTTTGCGCACGGTGATCGAGACCGTTTCGTCAGGCACGACGGGCGGCACGACGATTTGCACGCGCTCGCCAGTCGGGAAGATGGTCGAGACAATGGGATTTTCGCGCGTTACGTCCTGCGAGGTAAAGGCGGCGGCGGCAGTCGCCAGCGCCATCAGTGTCTTGAAATCGAGCGACGGCTCGCTTTCCCATGTCCAGCGCCCGCGCCGTTCAATGCCGACCTCACCGGGCAGGTTGATGACCAGCTCGGTGACGCTCGCGTCATCCAAATATTTGCGCAGAGGTGCCGTCACGCTGTCGAGGACAGCGGTGTTTTTGCCCGGTGCCGCCATTATTTAAGCGCGAGGCCGTAAACGGTCGAGAAGTCGAAATCCTGCGCCACTGTGATTCCGACATCCTCGCCCTGATTCTTGCGCAGCACCGGCTTGATCTCGGCATTCTGCTGCAAGACCGTTGACGCCGCATCGGAGGGGACACGCGTGGTGTTCGAGCCGCTATTGCCGACGGCTTCCGCCCCGACGGTTGCCGCATCTTCGACAAGGCTGAAGAGCAGGGCAGTGCCAAAACGCTGCCAGAAGAAATTATTGACCCGCCCATCCACGCCGCCGCGTCCGAGCGCATCGGTTGCGGGCGACCCTACATCAATCGCGATCCCGCGCGGCGTGACGGCGCGCGTCCACAAGACGAACAGGCGGTATTGCCCGCGATTGAGGCCGCCCTGATATTCGCCGAATATCTTCGTGCCTTTTTCCATCAGCACCACGCGGCCATTGTCCGAATAGACATTGCGCGGGAGGATGCAGGTCACATAGCCGGGCTGGCTTGAATCCATCGCGGTTTGCAGCACGCACGGGATGAAGCTCCCGGCCGTAATCAGAAAATTGCGGTCGGGCAGCGTGCGGGCCTGGGCCTGCCCGATAACCGACGCGCGCCGGAGCGTGTCGAGATTGGTGGGTTGCCGCGCCGAAGCGTCTCCGGCACTGATTGCGCCACCCGCATCGCCATAGCGGGTGCTGGCGACGCCGCTTTCGCGCTCGCCGCCATAGGCAATCAGCGATGATCGGCGCGAGGCTTCGCGCAGCGCCTCTGCGGGGGATTGTTGGCGCTGTTGCCCCGTGGCCGCTGGCGGGAGTTGCGGTGGCAAGGGTTGCTGACCGATGGCGGGAACCTGCGGGCCGTTCAACGGAATGGGGGCATTGGGATCGGTTGCCGCGCCCGCCAGCGTTGGCGCGATGACGGTAGCCGGGTCGTATTGCGCGGGTTCGAGTGCGGGCTTGGGTTTGACGGGCGGTAAGGTCGTGTTGCCCGTAAGGCCAGTTCCCAGCGCCAGCACCGTGAACATCACTGCGCCTGCGGCAGCGGCAAAACCGATCATCTTTTTCGGGTCCATTGTCGTGCCAGGCATCGACGGCATTTTGCTGCCGCGTTCGGCGGCGGGGGTGCGGTCAATTTCGTCGGGATCGGGTGTTTGATCGACGGTAGGGCGGTTTGGGGCGCGGTCCGGGTTGGCGGTGTCGGCCATCATTTTGTCTCCCCATTAGCTTGACCCGTCGTGCGCTCGACGATGCTTGACGCCGTGCCGGTCTTGGGATCGCGACCGTAGAAATCTGGTGCCTCGTTGAAGACGCACAGCACCTCTTTGCCGCGCCGCAAGCGGAGCTGGCCGAACACGCCGTGGATCACGACGAATTCGTCGCGGACATCGAACGGAACGATGCTCTCGCTGCCATCGGGATTGACGGCAAAGAAGGCCGGAAGCTCGCGCTGGTTCGGAAAACGCAACGCGGTGAACTGGCCGTTGTCGGTTATTTCGGAGGGCTGGATCGCCGATGACCCTTGCACAGTATATTTGAGATTCCGCCTGCCTTCGAGAACGCCCAGATCGAGCGCCGAGCGGATCGCGCCCGACTGGAGTGCGACGGCTCGCGAATAGGCTGCTTGCGTCGCGGCAGCCTGTGCGGCGGCGGCCTCTTCGCGCGGATAGCGGAAGGCGACCTTGAAAAACGTATCGGCGCTCCGCGCTCCAATCCCGCCGCGCCGTGCAGTGAGCTCGAACGTGTAGGTGCGAACGCCCGCACCTGAACGGGTCATCACGATCAAGTTGGTCGATCCCGCGAGTTCGCGCGGCTTGATGAATAGCGAATTTTCAGCCGGGGCGACTTCCCATGACACGGTATCGCCAAGCGCCACATGCTCGACGCGCTCGCCTGCTGAAAAGACAATCTGTGTTGCCGACCGGAACACGCCGACGATGCGGAACACCTGGCCTTCGCTATAGATGACTTCGCGGATACGGCTGTCTTGTGCCGTTGGGTGCGGGGTCTCGTTTGCGAGCGCAGGGCTGGCGGCGATCATCATGGCGATAGCCGCAATGCGGTGTGCTGGTTTCATTGCGTCACCTCCAGATCGGCGCGGTAAGTCTGCACTTCCAGCCCCAGCGGGTTTTTGAACCGTTGCTGTTCGGTTGTCGGCGTGTCCGTCGTGTCGTAGGTCACGGTTGCGATTGCCGGGGTGTCCGTCACGACCGCGCCGTGCTGGAGTGTCTTGGTGAAGCGGATTTGCGCGACGTTCTTTGAAACGAACGTCACGGATTTGATCGCGATGAACACCGTATCGAGATCGGTGAAAATGCTCTGCGGCGAGTTGGGATTGTCCTTGCTGTAGAAGGCTGTCCATCGCGCCTGTTCGTCGCGCGACGACATCGCCAGTACGCCCTCGAAGAACTCCTTGCGCGCTTGCGGAATCCAGCCCTCGCGGTTCCGGACGTAATCGGCGAGAAAATATTTGGCGACCGCCTCGTTATAGGTGATCGCCTTGTTGTCAGACATGGATGCGGTAATCTCGCTTGCGCCGGTCGCCTTATCCACCGTGATGACATAGGGCGCGACGGTCTTGAGGGGGGTCAGCATCGCAACCGCTGCCACGCCGGTTATGGCAAGCCCGCTCGCTACACCGGCAACGATCCATGCCAACCGCTTCGAGCGGTTGGCTGCAAGCAACCGGTCGCGATCCCAGCTTGCGGCTTCGGCAAAATAGGCTTTAAGATCCTGCTTGTCAGTGACGCCGCCAGCCATCGCTCAGCAACTCTCATAGTTGCGTTGTGGCTGCGCAGAACTGATCGGTGGCACCACGGGTTCGGCCTTGTCTCCCGATCCGGCGGGCTTTGGGGGCTTTGGCGGTGCCGGGGATTTTCCGGGAAATACGTCCACACCTGCACGTCCCTGTCCTTGGCCTTGTTCCAGGCCTACGGGCGTTGACGCGCCGGTCTGCGGATCGACCGTCGGCAATATCGAGCCATAAGGATTGGCCGCGCGGCGATGGTGTCCATCGCACCGTGCCAGCTTGGGCGACTTTGCCGCGGCGGTGATCGTGCTGGTGGGCGTGGCGATCGCCAACACCATTATCAGACCCATGACTTGCTTACGCATACGCTACCCCTCACACTGCCCCACGGCTAACTGAACCCGATGTCCGCATCCGCGCGATGCCGCGCGCGAAGCCGCGTTCGATGGCGCGGCTGGTCGCCTGCGCACCGCTTGCGCCGCGCCCGACGACGAACCCGCCTGCGGCTGCAATTGCCGACGCAAACTGGTTCGCAAGAGCAGGGCCGCCGCCGCCCAGCGAGGCGGCGAGCATCGGGATTTGCAGGAAAAAGAAGAAGTCGAGTGCGTAGAAGGCCAGCACCTTGATTGCGGCCATGCCGATTTCGTCATTCTCGGAGATGGTGGCGATGATGGTTTCGCCGGTTTGTGTGAGGAACAGCGTCAGCACCAGCGCGAAGACGATCAGCATCAGATAGTTGATGCAGGCTCCCAGCCAGGCAAAGAAATAGCCGCGCGTGGACTCGAACAGCAATGCCGCCACAAACAGCGGCCCGACCACCGAGAGCAGGGCAAGCGCAAACAGCCCGAAGGCGCTGATTACAAAGCCAATCGCGGCGCACAGCAGCGTGGCGACGATCACCATCACCACGAGGAAGCCCGAAAAGACGGCATAGCCAATATCGGGGAGGGTGCCCTGGGTATCCTGATAGTTCGCCGCGATCTTCCGCATTGTGTTGGCGGTCTCGAAGCCGGTGCCAGCGAGCTTGTCGTAGAATCCGCCCAGACCGCCAACGTCGGCACCGCCCAGCGCGCTGGCGAATTGTCCCGGCAATCCGCCCAGCGCGAACATGCCAATCTGGGTTCCGTAGAGCGAGGTGACGGCAAAATAGAGAAAGGCGAGCTGGCAGCCGCGATAGGCATATTCGCGGAAGGGATATTGCACCGCGCCGCGCATGATCGCGTAGCCCAGGAGTGAAATATAGATCACGATCCCGATACGCAGCGCGGGAGCCACGATGCCGATCACCGCCGCATATTTACCGACGATGGCTGCCAAGGCGTTGTTCAGCGCCTCGAACATCGTGGTGAAAACATGATTGGTGAAATCCATATCTGGCGATCAATCCTTGTGGGTCAGTGTCATCTCGTCATTTGAAGCTGCGACCGGGCGAACGCCGCTGCGCGGCAGTTCGCCGCGACCACGGCGGGTTCGGTGACAGCCGGAGCATTGGAAGCCGACCATTCGCGGCAGATTTTCTGCATCGGCTCGATTTCAGCCGGATGAGCTTCATAGTATTTCCACGTCCGCGCCGGCATGTCGGCCTGGGGCGCGCCAGCGCTATCTGACGCGCCGCATCCTGCCAGCAGCAAGGCGATGCTGAGGGATGCGGCGCGCATCCTCACTGCCCTCGGTAGTATCGGCTTGCCGCGTCGAGCTGCTGCGCGAGCGCCGCTTTGCCAGCTGCCGCGCGCTCGCGTTCCTGCGCCTGTTGCTGCAAAGTGATCGCCTGCAAGCGGAGCTGGTCGTTCTGCATCGCCGCGGATTCGAGTCCAAGCCGCGCGGTCAAATCGGCCACTTCCTTGGCGGTGCCTGCCGTCGTCAGACGGCTGCGCAATTCATCCAGACCCTGCGTGCGTGAGGTAACGGCATTGCCGATGTTGTCGGCGAGTCCCGCCTGAATGCCGATGTTGCGCGCGTTCAAATCAAAGGCGGCACGCGATTGGTCCGATCCTGACAGGCCAAGCTTGTCGAGCAGCCCGCGATATACCGCATCCGCCTTGGCGCGGCCCGCGCCAACAACATAAAGATTGCCCGTGCCAAAGCCTTGCAGTGACCCGCCCGATGTATCGAGTTCGCGCAGGGCATCGGATTTGAGCTGCTGTGCCAGCGCCGGAATGTCGGTGAGCTTGTTCAAATCCTGATAGAGTTTCTGCGCTTCGGCAATTTGCTGTTTCCCTTGCGCAACCACTTGAATTGCCTGCCGCACCGCGTTGATTTGCTGGATCAGGTTGGCGCTGTCATGGACGGGCATCCCTTGCGCGAATGCAGGCAAGGGGGCCGCGAACAGCAGTGTGGCACTCAGTGCTTTGATCATTGTCTTCATCGTCTTTCCTTTCGTTGCAGCTCAGCTTGGACGCCTCCGTTTATGGAAGAGGGGTAGCCAGAGCGCGGGGTCAGCCCCCACCTCGGCAATGATTTCGTCGGCAACAGCGGTGGTTTCAGCGCGGCCCGACAATACCGCGAGCGCGTCATCGAGACCGCTCAGATCGAGTTCGACCACAACGCTGTCATGGCCTTGCTTCACCAGAAATTTATGGCTTTCGGGGGCCAGGTCTTCACGCACCAGTTTGAATTCGGCTTCGGACAGCGCGAATCCCTCGACATAATCGCGCCGCGCGCCGAACGGATTTGGCAGCATGATCTTGGTGGCGACCTGTTCGAGGATCGAATGGCTGATGTCGCTCTTGAGCGCATCGGCAGGCGATTGGGTGGCAAAGACCAGCACCGCGTTGCGCTTGCGGTAGGTTTTGAGGCTGTCCTGGGCGAAGCGGCGGAACGCCTCGTCGCCAAGCGCCTTCCAGAATTCGTCGATGCAGATCACCATCCGCTCGCCGGTCAGAAGCTGGTCGATCCGGTGGAAGAGGTAGAGCATGACCGGCGTGCGAATGTCGGCATTGTCGAGAAAATCGGTCATGTCGAAGCCGATGAACCGGGCGTCGAGCGTCATTGAGTCTGCCGGATTGTCGAACACCCAGCCGAGCGATCCTTCAGACGTCCATTTCTCCAGCCGGGCGCCGACGCCGCTGGCGTCTTTCATGCCGAGCATGGAACGGAGCGCGCTCAACGAGCGATCGACGACAGGGAGTTTCATCACGGCATTGATGCCGTCTTCGATCAATCGTTCCTCTTGAACCGAGATTGGCTTGCCGTCGGCGCGGACCAATTGACGGATGAAGAGCGACAGGAAGGTCTTGTCTTCGGCGCGATCGGCAAGCGCCTTGAGCGGTGAGAAGCCGGTGGGGACGCCGTTATGCAAGGCGAGATAGGTGCCGCCGCTTGCTTGCACGAAGATCTGCGCGCCGCGATCTTTGTCGATGAAAATCTGCCGAGCGCCGGTCTTTTCGGCCTGTGCCATCAGGAAGTTGAGCAGGACCGTTTTGCCGCCGCCGGATGGGCCGATAATTAGCGTATGACCAAGATCGCCCTTGTGGAAATTGAAGAAATAGGGGCTGCGCGCATTGGTTTTGAGCAATGCTACTGCATCGCCCCAATGATTGCCGCGCGCTTGTCCCGCAGGGAAGGTATGGAAGGGCGAGAAGGCCGCGAAATTGAGCGAGGTGATCGGTGCAGGCCGTGCGCGCCATGCGAAATTGCCGACGAGCTGCGACCAGTAAGCGGCTTCAAGCGCGGCCCCTTCGCGTGCCGCAACCATGCCGGTGTCGGCAAGGGCCGCACGCGCAACCGACATATGGTCGCGCAGGGCTTTCACCGAATTCGCATAGACCGCGAGCGTGAAGTGATGATCGCCCAGCACGAAGCGGTTCGACATCAGGTCATCGCCTGCATCAATGAGCGCGTCGGCCTGGCTGACCGCGCGGTCGCCAGCATTCTCCATCTGGGTCATCCGGAGCCGGAACTTCTCGGTCGCCGCCGCCCGCCCGAGGAAAGTGAAGCTCTGCGTCAGCACGAACCCGAAATCGACCGACAGCAGTGCCTCGAACTGGCGCGGTGTCGTCTGTGCCGGATATTCGCGGATGCCGAAGATGCCGCCGAAGGCGGACGCATCGGCATCGCGAACCTCGATGGTTTCCGCGCCAAAGATCGTGCGCGCGCGGTAAAGCGCGCCGCCGAGATGGCCGCGCACGACGGGGACGCGGGCATGGCGGCCTGTCATCACCATATCGGCAACTTCCATCGTTTCTGAAAACATCAGGCCGCGATGTTCGTAGATCGCGCAGCGGCGCGGTTCGCAGCGTGCCATCAATTTCTCGAAATCACGCGCCTTGTCATCGAGCAGTTCGACAAGCGCCTCGTCGATCAGCGAACCTTGCGGCATCGCTTTGGACACGCGGCGCTTGAACAACTGGATGATCTTGTCGCTGCCGGTGGCACCAGGGCGGATTACCAGTGTTACAAAGAAGCGGTTGATGAACATCCGCTCCCGGTTGATACGCCCGAAATAGGAACGGTCGAGATCGGCCGCGAACCCCGATTTGAACTTGCCGCCGGGATATTGATCGACCCGCATCCTGATCAGGTGCGTCCAGATCGACAGCCGCTCATCGTGCAAGTTGCGGAGCAGGCCGTTGAGCTTGGTATGCCAGTCGTTGAGGTCGCGCACATCGGCGGTCTCGAAAGCGCGGCCTTGCAGCTCGAAGGTCAGCATGATGTCGCCGGAATCGAGCGCCACCATGTCTTCGTTCAAATGCCGCGCATAGGGCAGGAATTTGGCTGGGTCGGCCTCGCGCTGCGCCACTTTCAGCGGCACCGCATTCGTCGAGGCGAGCAACCTAGCCATGCCGGCCGAAGCCTTTGCGGCGAAGTCCTGCCAGCGGAAGCGGCGAATAGCTGCTGCCGCCCCAGAAATTGCGGTTGCGGTTGCCGAGCTTCGTCCGCCCCCAAAGGAATAACAGGCGGAAGGCGTTGACATCGTGGCGCACGATCAGCCGCGAGATCGAATAGCCAAAGGCTACGACCAGAGCGGCATAGACGGGACTGTTGGTTTCGATCAGCACCGAGGCACTGGAAATCAGCAGCAACACCGCTGCCTCTATCGGGATTCCCGCCCACAGCGCCGGGCGTGTCACCGCGAGGAACAGCGTGTTCTTGGTCAGGATTTCTGTGTCGTCGCTCACCCGCGTCAGCCCGCAATGATGCCGACGATGGAATCCGCCGAAAAGACAATCGCGATGCCGATGATGACCGTGACCAATATCGCCGTTGAGGCGCGACCCGTGAACCAGAGCAGGCCCGTGACGATGACGGCGATCACGGCGAGCGTCCTGAGCAGTGTCGAAGACAGCAGCCCGCGCACCTTGGTCGCAAAGCTCTCCAGATTCTGCGCATAGGCAGGATCAGGGTTGAACGCGGACACGACGACGACCAGCGCGAGTGCGACGCTCCATAGGAGCGCGTTCTGCCGCGACTTCGGCATCGCATCGAACCAGCACGTCAGTCGTGATCGAACACGGACGGTGCTGCGCAAAAGATTTCTCAGTCCCGCCATACGCTTATACTTTCTCTCGTTTCAGATCGGTTGGCCGTTTGCTGGGCATGGGCAGCGCGCTCGAAGAGGTTCCAAGCAGGCGGGGCGACGAGGCCAGCGCTGGGCGTTATGGACGGAGCAATGTTTTCCGAGATAAGCTGCACGAGCGCATCCAAGGGCGGCTGTGGCATCGTCGGCGTTTGCGCAGTTGCCGGGTCGGCAAAGCCCGCATTCCCGACAACCTTCGCAACATACCCGTTGCGAAATCCACGCGATGAGCTTCCGGTATTATAGAGCGACAGTGCGACCCTAAGCGCGGTTTGCGGATCGCGTCCGGGAATGGCTGCGTTGTAATTCTGGGTGATGACTCGCCCCAGCGCCGCGACATTGGTGCAGGGGTCAAAGACCGTGTCCCAGGTCAGGCCGAGCCAGCGCATATTCCGCGAGTTAATTTGCCCGAGGCCAAGATCGACCGAGTAGCCCGCTGCGATGTAACGCTGTGCGGTCGCGGCGGCGCTGGCGGCATCGGCCTGCGCCGGAGGTTGTGGCCCACCATTGACGTTAAGCGCGTAGGGGCGTCCGTGGCTTTCGGTTTGCACGATTGCAGCGACAGTCTGCGGCGCTACATTGGGCGCACATTGCGACGCCAGTGCGAGTATGACAGCCGGAGTATAGGCCATTACAGGCCATTCCCCGAAATTCTGATAATTGATCGGCGTTGCGCTCGGTAGTTCACTTTGCATCGCCCTCCCAATTACTATGCTCAAACAAGAATGCCCTGTTTGGCAGTTCGGCGAATGGTAGCTGGATGGCGAACGGGTCAGCTATAGATTCAGCAAGGCGTAACGCCTGTTTCGACTTGTCTATCGAAACCCGTAACGCCCTTTGACCTTCAATCTTGATGCTGTGGACTGTGTGTTCGTCGCAGGTTGGATTCGTTGTCAGCCCGATTCACTGTCCGACTTAGGACAAATAAGGCGAAATCGAACATTCGCCTTCGCAATCTCAAGGCCTCGCCGGTGTCAACCAGCTAGGGGCTGAAAATGAATCGAAGCCGCTATGTAACACGGCCACTCGACGCGACCGATCGAGCTATTATCGCCGCGTTGTCCGAGAACGGTCGCATGACGGTCCGGGAGCTTGCAGCCGATATTGGTCTGTCCAGTCCCAGCGTTACCGAGCGGATGCACAAGCTGGAAGATGCAGGCGCTATCCAAGGATATTCGGTTTTGGTCGACCCTAAAGTCTTCGGCCTTGGAGTCGCGGCACACGTCCGATTGCGTGTCATGTCGGGTGAGGTGAAAAGAGTGGCGCAGATGCTTATCGACACGCCCGAAGTTGTCGAAGCAGATCGCGTCACGGGCGAAGATTGTTTTCTGGCAAAAGTGGTAGCGGGCAATGTGCTTGAACTTGAGAATGTGATTGATCGTTTCCAGCCATATGCATCGGCGGACACAGCCATTATTCTATCGTCAACGGTCGTCCGACGCCTTCCCAAATTGTAGAGCTTCCCGCCCTGGATTGCGTCGTTTCGGAAGCTGAGCAAATGCCTGCTTAGTCCTTCCACTCGCGCAGCTATCGTTTTGCCGACTGAGAGAGGAGCATTCCTGCCAGCGCCAGGCCCGCGCAGCCCGCTCCCAAAAGGAACGTCGCGGCAGCGCCTGCGGCATCCCACACGATCCCGGCAACCACGCTCGCGGCCAGTAGCGAGAGGCCGGATATGACGTTGAATATCCCGTAGGCCGATCCGCGCAATTCGACTGGCGAGCGATCCGCGATGAGCTTGGCGAATAGGCCTTGTGTCGTTGCCATGTGGAGGCCCCACAACGCGATACCCACAAACGCGCCCGCAATACCCGGTAGCATGGCGAGCGCCATATCGGCGGCGACGAGGACGATCAGGCCCCAGATCAGCATGGTCCTTGCGCTGACGCGATCCGACAGACCGCCCAGCGGGTATGCCGCGAGCATATACACGGCGTTCATAACCACGAGCACGAGCGGAGTGAGCGCAAGCGGCAGTCCCTCGGCATTCGCCTTTAGAATCAGGAACGCTTCACTGAAACGGGCGAGCGTAAACACGGCCCCGATGGCGACAAGCGACCAGAACGCGCGCGGAAGAAGTCGCAGATCGGCAATCCGCACAGGAATACGAGGGTCGCTCGCCGCCGCGGGACTTTTGGCATCATCTACCCCCACAAGAACGAGCAGAACCGCGATCCCCGCCGGAATCACTGCAATCCAGAACACTGCGCGCATGTCGTTGGCGAATGCGGCCATTGCCGCAATGGCAATCAGCGGCCCCAAAAATGCCCCGAGTGTATCAATCGACTGGCGCAGCCCGAACGCGCGCCCGCGAATTTCGGGCGGGGTGACATCGGCGACCAGCGCATCGCGTGGTGCACCGCGCAAGCCCTTGCCGGTACGGTCGGCGAAGCGCGCGCCCATGATAACCGACGCGGTTCCGGCGAGCGCAAACAGCGGCTTGGACAACGCACCGATGCCGTAGCCGATGAGGATCAGCGGCTTGCGCTTGCCCATGCGATCAGAGAGATAGCCCGAGAACACTTTGGTGATCGAAGCCGTTGCTTCGGCTACGCCGTCGATCAGCCCGACCATTGCAACGCTGACCCCTAGCGTCGCTGTCAGGAACAATGGCAGCAGCGCGTGGATAATCTCGGAAGAGATGTCCATGAACATGCTGACGAACCCAAGCGCCCAGACGGTGCGCGGGATCGCCGCACGCCCGTTGGATTGCACTTTGGCCATCAGTGCCGCGTGTAGCGTTGCAGACTGATCCTCAGTCCAATTCGGAACTCGTCGCTGGGATTGGCCTGGGTGATGATGGCAATGGGGCCGCTGACGCTGTTGTGGGCATATTCGACGTGCAGGCTCGCCAGCTTGCCGGAGTAGGGCAGATTATAGTTGAACCCCGTGCGAATTGCGCTTTGTCGTGCACGACCGGCGATAGAATCTTGGCCGAGACTGACAAAATCATAGCGCAGGAACAGGTCGAGATCGCCTGCCGTGCGGGTGTCGAACAGCGAGACTTGACCCATCGCATAGCCACCAAAAACGTCGCTGTTACTGCCTGAAAAGCGCGAGCGGATCAGTTCCGCCTCTATCGTTGCAGGATGTCCGGCGATCGGGAGGGTGTAAGCGGCATCTGCCTCGAATGTCAGCTTGTCACCCGTGGCCGCAACCCCGCCGAGCGGCGCTTGTCCGATGGCCGTGCCGAGCGTGAAGGTCCGATTGGTGATGTTGCCGGTGTAGTCACTGGCAAAGCCCAGCGTCAGCTTGCGGCCATGTTCGGCGTCATTGACGGGAGTCAGCATGACTTTGCCCGCAACCGATCTGCCGATGCTGCTCCGCACATCGGTGGCATTGAGCGAACCACGATTGTCGCCCACTGAAAACTGGACAGTCGCAACAGGCGACAGCGCTTTTTGCACCTGAAATCCCATTTGCGCACCGAAGGCGTTGACCGAGCCATGCTCTTCCAGAACCAGCGAACGGTTGATCGTCGGCAAATTGCCCGAAGACAGGTTATCGTCGCGCGAGAGGATATGGGTGTTATGCCCAAACAGCAGGCGGAACTTGGCGGGATCATCGGCGTCCTGGAGCGACACGAACAGGTTTTCAAAGTTGCGGCGGAACGGGCCATTGCGGAAGAAATCGCTGTTGGTCAGATCGACCTCATAGACCACCGCAGCGCGCAAATGCGGCGACAGGCGAGGAAGATCGAACTCCGCACCTTGGCGCACACGCCGCCAGCCATCCTTGCCGTCAGGATCAATCAGCCGCTCTGCATAGCCCCAAGCGGTGAAACGGAAATCGCCCGACTGGACGACAACGCCCGCATCTGGGTTGAATGACAAAACCGGAGGGGCGTCAGTAGATGGAGCCGATTGCGCCAAGGCGGGCGTTGCCGTGACCGCAAGCAGCGCGCCAGCAACAGCCGAAAGCGAACCCCTCACCAGAAATACCGCCGCCATCCGCGCACTTTGCCCGCAGAGCCGGTGCGACGTGCGCGCAGCATTTTCAGATAGAGGATGATCCCGGTGATGCTCATAGCCACAAGCGCCAGGCCCCATGCCAGCCCGAGGAACTTGCCGCCGTCGCCTAATATCTCGCCGGTATGCAGGCGCATCACCCAATCCTCGCCATCCGGTTCGGACTTGATGATTGCGGCGGTTGCCGCGTTGACCGTCACCTTGACGGGTTCCGCACCATCGAGATGGAACACATAGGCTGGCACGGGAGCCTTGATGACCCAATCAACCGAGGCGACGGGCCGATTGCCATAGCGCGCGAGAATGACGGTGCGCGCCTTGTCGAGCGTTACAGCGGTTGTCGGCAGTGGAGCTGACAGGGATGCAGGCGATACGATTTCGGCCATCGCTTCCTTCGCGGCTTCGTCCTCGCCAAAGATCGCTTCGATTTGCAGCCATATTCCCGTCGCGGCGACGGAGAGGAAAAAGATGATGCCGATAACGCTCAGCCAGCGGTGAATTTTGCGATTGGTCATCGGCGGCAAGCGTCCTAATGTAATAGCTGTTACTTTCTAGGCTTCCTCATACGCGATGCAACAGCTATTACAAATGTCCCTAAAATGACCAAGCTGAAATGGCTCCTCTTGCTGACCCAGATACCGGCCTCCGCGTCGAGCGCGCGGGTGGCTCTTTGGCGGCGATTGCGCGCGGCAGGCGCAACCAGCGTTGAACATGGGGCGTGGATGTTGCCAGCGACCGAAGCGCATCAAACTCTGTTGAGCGACTTAGCCAAAACCGTGCAGGCGCAAGGCGGCAGCGCCAGTCTGTTCGAGGCAACCGCTGTGGCAGATGATAAGGAAATGACCGCGCGGTTCGTCAGCGATCGGCAGCGTGAGTATCAGGAATTTGCAACTCGCGCTCAAGGCTTGCTCGACGAAGTGGCGAAGGAGATCGCCGCCGAGAAGTTCACCTTTGCCGAGTTGGAGGAGGTGGAGGACGATCTGAAAAAGCTCGAAGTCTGGCTGGGCAAGATCAGTGCGCGTGATTTCTTTGCAGGCCCAGAGTTTGCTGCTGCCCAGGGTCGGCTTGCGACTTGCGCCAAAACAGTCGGGGAGTTTGCGGACAGGGTATATGCTGCGGACGGGATCGCAGGTGGAGAGTAAGAGGCCAGTTGGCCCATCACGATCATCCGAGAGCTAGCTTTCGGTGTAGATCAATCATTGGCAGCTTCTGGACAGGGGAATCGAGGTCTGCGAAAGGCCATAAAGCAATCTTAGACGCGCCCAACTTTTTGTCGGAAAGTCTTACACAAGCCTTACACACTTACACAAAGTCTTACACATTTTTCACTTGCTCGAAAAAATATAATTTGGTATCAACTACTTACGGTTGTCTCGTCCCACTCAAAATCCGGTTCCGAAAGGAGTGTGGGTTCGATTCCCACCGCCCGCACCAGAATCCTGTTTGGCGATAGCTGCTGACAGTTGAAAAAACCCCACATTTCCGGTACTTTTAAGGCAATCACTGGTTGTCAGTGACCGCCCTTGTCTGCCTGTAATTGCGGAAGATGGGGGCCTAATCTGGGGGCCTTGCGAGGCCCCCTGGGAATCGAGGCCCCCAATGGCGCTGACCGACACCGCGATTCGAAACGCCAAGCCCAAGGACAAGCCCTACAAGGTCGCAGATTCCCAAGGGCTTTATCTTCTGATCAATCCAAGGGGCAGCAAGCTCTGGCGCGTCAAATACCGCATGAACGGATCGGAGCGGAAGCTTGCGCTGGGGGCCTATCCTGAAATCACTCTTGCCGAGGCACGCACGGCGCGTGATGTTGCCCGCAAGCAGTTGGCGCATGCCGTGGATCCCAACGTCGCGAAGCGGCAAGCGCGGATCGAAGCGAGCGTTCGGGCAGGCAACAGCTTCGCGAGCGTGGCCGAAGAGCTGATCGAAAAGAAGGCCAAGGAAGGGCTTGCGCAAACGACGTTGGAAAAGCTGCGTTGGCTTCTCAAACTGCTCGGCACCGATTTTGGCAAGCGGCCGGTCGCAGACATCACCCCTCAGGAATTGCTTCACGAACTCAGAAAGCACGAACGGCGGGGGCGGCTGGAAACCGCCAAGCAACTGCGTTCCTTCGCAAGCAGGGTTTTCCGCTATGCCGCCGCTACCGCGCGCGCCGAACGCGACCCGGCACAAATGTTAATGGGCGCGCTGACTGCTCCGACGATCAAACATTTTTCCGCGATCACAGACCCGAAAGAGTTCGGCGGCCTACTTCGGGCGATCGATGGTTATCATGGTGACCCCGCCGTCATGTATGCGCTCAAGCTCACGCCGCATGTATTTCAGCGCCCCGGCGAAATTCGCCAGATGGAATGGGCGGAGGTCGATTTCGAGAAGGCGGTCTGGACGATCCCGGTGGCCAAGATGAAGATGCGCCAGCCTCATTCGGTGCCCTTGTCCCGGCAGGCCATTTCGATCCTGAAAGCCATGCGCTCCTTGTCGGGGTCCGGGCGCTATGTTTTCCCGTCGATACGCACCAGAGCAAGGCCGATCAGCGACAACACGATCAACGCGGCGTTGCGGCGTATGGGCTATTCCAAAGACCAAATGACTGCGCACGGTTTCCGCACATCCGCGTCCTCGCTCCTGAACGAATCCGGAAGGTGGAACCCCGACGCGATTGAACGTGCGCTGGCCCATATGGTGGCGGGGGCGGTGCGGCGCATATACAATCAATCGGCTTATTGGGCCGAACGTGTCGAAATGGCGCAATGGTGGAGCGATTTCCTCGACCAGTTGCGGGAAGGTGGAAGCAGATGACGGGCAGCCCCGGCGAGGGATGGAAAATCTTCGCGGACGGGGATGATTCTGAAAACGTTCCGCTCTGGAAGGCCTTGGCGCAATACACGTCGAACGACCTGGACGAAGGGTTGAAGGCAAACGCGGCTGTCATCAATCAGGCGAAACCGCCCTTCTCACGATACTATAATCTGGCCTTCGTCGTCAGCCTGGCCTTCGGGTTTCTGGCCGTCATTTTCCTGATCGCTCTTTTGATTTCGGTGCCCTCAAGGGCGACAGACCTGTTCACATTACTCGTACTGGCCACGCTCGCGGCCACCGCGGCGCCGCACCTCTGGCGTCAGATTTATCAATACGGATTGAGGACCCCGGATGCGCCGCTGGCATTGCCTCACGCGGCCGACCGGCCCTTCGACGAAGTGCTGGGCTATCTCCAGAAGGCCGCCGGCCCACGCGCCTACTACGTTTCGCGCTTTGGGAAGCGGCGGGTCCTTCTAAATCGCAGGCAGTTCTTTGGCAGGCTGCGCTATTTCCTGTTCTCCGAACACAGCATGGATCGCGCTATCGTCATGGGTTTCCGGACGGGCTTGTCCCTGCCAGCCGACATTTTCCTCCACTGCGATGATGTCGAAAAAATGCTCGCGATGAGCAAGCCGAGGCGCAAAGGCGGACCTGGCCGCAATACCAAATACCGCTATGCCGACGCGGTTATCGCCTTGATCGCCGATAATCGGCTGGCAACGCTGAACCTGGAGGACCGCGCGGCGTCGGTCCGTGCCGTAAGGAATTGGCTCGCGGAGTGGTTCGAGGCCAATGCCGATGCATCGGGCGACGTACCGCGCGGCGATCAATTATCGCCCTATGCCGAGAAAATTTTCGATCATCTGAAAAGCCGGCCGGCCTTGAAGGGCCACTGATCAGCGCCTTCGATTTTCGGCACCCAGGCGGCATTTTCGAAGAGCGCCGCGCATTTCGGGATTTCCCGATCAAAGGCAGATTTCCGCGGCCATTCCATTCCTGGACGACGCACCAGCAACCCTGTGCAACCTGGCTCATCTCCCGCCGCGAATCGGCAACCAAGGAGATGCACATGGAAATACTGGCTATCTCTATCAACGAAACCGCCAAGGCGCTCGGCGTCGGGCGGTCGTCAGTTTACGCCTTGCTCAAATCCGGCAGGCTCGATGCGATCAAGATAGGCAGGCGAACCCTGCTGACGACCGAGTCCATCAAGCGCCTGGCGCAATCCCGCCACGTAACCTGAAACGCAGGCGCTCCCCGGTCCCAGCCTGATTGAAGGTCGGCTGGCTCGCGCCCGCGTCTTCCCCGAACGCCGAACAATTCCGCCAACGTGTTTTTACGAAAGGATGCCCCATGCCCAATTTCCATCGCGCCTTCGAACGGATCGCCGATTTCCTTTCGACCGACCGCAAGGTCACGATGCGGTTTATCGCTGACGATCGCATCGCCTGCTTCACCTTGCCGCTCATCAGGCGCTTGATCGCCGATGACGACGATGGTGAAACCTATCGCTGTTCCATCGCCCAATGGACGCTCAATGAGCGCCCGCCGCTCCATGTCCACCGGGGCGAGGTGTCGAGCTTGCGGATCGATGGTCCGTTGCAGAACGCGGGCACGACCTGTCTGCCGCTGGGAGGTCTGATCGAATCTCCTGGCGTGACTGCGCACCTTGATCCCGTCGAAGCCGACCGGCTGGACAGGCGGGTGCAGGCCGCGGTCGAGCGGACGATTCGCGACTGGATCGAAGAGCACGGCCTCTACTTCCAGCCGCGTTCAAGCCGCGAGATCGACCGCTCCGAGGCAGATCAGAAGTCGCGCGCGGTCATCGCCCGATGGGTGGCGGAGCATTTTGGCGAGCAGGAAACCGCACTCGATCGCGGCAGCTTGAGCGAGCCGGATCATGCTTGAGCCGTCCGCACAAATTGCAGCGTCGTGGGGCTGCGATGCTACGCATCGAGCCAGCATTTCAGATACACACCTCACGCACGGGTGCATCGAGCTTTTCCGCCATTTTTCGCGGGTGCGCTCAGCGTGCGCGGGATTTGCGCAATCCCGCACTGGCGGAAAAGCGCAGGATTTCGAGGGTGCGCCGCGCACCCTCGCGGTGACCCCGTCATGAGGCCCGTGCAACACTCCGTCCGCCTGCCCATCGCGCTCGACAAGCAGCTTCGCGCGCTTGCCGAGCAGCAGGGCGTTACCGTTTACGCCATGCTCCAGCGAGCCGTGAAAGCCGGGCTCCTAGCACAGACACATCCGCCAGAGCGCGGCGCAGCCGATCGCGAAATCGTCACCGAACTGGCTGCCGTCAGCACCCGCGTGGTCGATGTGGAGCGGATGCTGGACCGGGCGTTGTTCACCGCCTGCGCGTCCTATTGCTATGCACGCAGCGCGGCGCTCGGCGGCGGCAAGACCGACGACGATATCACCGCTGAAACCAACGAGGCCTATGATCGACAGCGCGGGTTCGCGCAGGAGGGTCGGTCGTGACGCAGCCGCACGATCGCCGGATACATGCCGACGCGTTGCGGCGGCATTACCGGTCCGGCCAGGCACGGCGCTTCAAACGACAAGCGGCGTTTCTGCTGGCGTCCGTTGCGCTGTGCGGGCTCGCCGCGCCCACGATGATCCTCGATCGGCAGACGTTGCAGGCTGTCGGCACCTACTGTCAGGCCAAGATCAAGACATGGTTCGCGAGCGGCACGGGCGCCGACCCCGCGATCACGATCAGCTACGCCGGGGCGAACTATGATGTCTCGGCACAAGCGGTCGCCGCCCATCCTTATTATCGGCAGGCCGCCTGGGCCACGTTGTTGCTGATGGCGCGCGGGGGCTGGCTGGGCTTTGCCGGATCGCTTTCCGGTTTGCTGTTGGTTCGCGGTGCAATGGCGCGACGCCGCGAGCGCCTGTTGCGTGATCGCGTAATCGCGGGAACGCACGTCACGACCGAGCGCCAACTTTCCAGACTGATGAGCCCGGAATGCAATCGACGCGCTTTGACGATCGGCACGGTTCCGATTCCAGGCCGGCTCGAAACCCGGCACATGGCCATGATAGGCACGACCGGCAGCGGCAAGACCACCGCGCTGCGTCAGTTGCTCGACGGGATCGAGGCGAGGGGCGAAGCGGCGCTGGTCTATGACACCAGCGGCGAATTCATCGCGCATTATTACCGGCCCGAGCGCGGCGACATCATTCTCAATCCGTTCGACGCCCGCTGTGCCTTCTGGTCGCCCTTTGCCGAGATCGCCCACCCCGCCGACGCCGATCGCATCGCCAACCAGCTCATCACCGAGACCGGCCAGCACGACCGTGACGTCTGGCTGGAAACAAGCCGCATCCTTGTCGCCAACATGATCCGGGCCTTGTGGCGCGAAGGCAATGGCACGCTGGCCGATCTGCTCAACGCGCTCCAGGTCCGCACGAAAGACGAACTCAAGGAGTGGCTGGGCGATAGTTCATCGGCGCGCACCTTTGCCGAAGACGCCGACCGGGCGACGGGCAGCGTGTTGTTCATGCTGGCCAAGGCCGCGAACCTGATCCAGTTCCTGCGGGCGGAGGTTGGTCCGGATGCCCCGTTCGCGTTCCGCGACTTCATTCACGGACTGGACGAGCACAGGGCCCCAAAGCCGTGGATTTTCGTGCCGCGCAAGGAGGACTATTTCGAGGCATCGAAGCCGCTGCTCGCCTGCTGGCTCGAATGTGCGGCGAGCGCCGTGCTCGGGCTTTCGCCGTCCGCCGGCCGGCGCGTCTGGTTCGTGCTGGACGAACTGGCCGATCTTCCACGGGTCGACAATCTTGCGCGGCTGCTCCCCGAGGGACGCAAATTTGGCGCAGCGGTCGTGCTGACCTTTCAGGCGCTCGGCCAGATGCGGCATCGTTACGGGCCCGAGCTTGCCGGATCCATGCTCGGCTGCTGCAACACCAAGCTGTTTCTCCAGACCATCGACAGCGAAACGCGGCAATGGGCGAGCCAGACGATCGGCGAATGCGAGGTCGAAATCCCAACGATGAGCGATGCCGTGGCGCACGGGGACGAGAAGCCCGTGACGACCTTGAGTATCATGCGCAGGTTCCGCCCCGCAGTGCTCGAGAGCGAACTGCGCCTGCCCAAGTTCGAAGGCTATCTGCTGTTCCCGGACGGCTTGCCGGTCGCGAGGATCGCGCTCACCGCCGATCACGTCGCGCGACGCGGCGAGGCTCGCCAGCCGGGTTTTGTCGCGGGCGATCCAAAGGAAAGCTTGTGGGAGCAGGCAGCGGAGGCCGCACCCGCCGCGCCGCCGCCACCTTCACCACCACCGCCGCCTTCACCAGCGCCTCCGATGAGCAAGGGGCCGGTCTGATGGTCGCGTCGGTTTGCGCGCTGACAAGTTCCGCGCAGGCCAGCAGCTATTATGAGGCCGACGACTATTATGCGGAAGGCGGGCTCTCGCCTTCCGAATGGCACGGCCAGGGTGCGGAGGAGCTTGGCCTGTCCGGCGAGGTCGACCGCGACCAGTTCCGCGAATTGCTCGACGGCAGGATCGGCGAACAGCAGCTTGGTACTTTTCGCGATGGCCAGCTCGAGCATCGCCCAGGCTGGGACGTGACCTTGAGCGCACCCAAGTCGGTGTCGATCATGGCCGAGGTGGCAGGCGACCGGCGCCTGCTTGTGGCGCATGGCGAGGCGGTCAAAACGGCGCTCGCCCATGTCGAGCAGCATATGGCGGCGACCCGCGTCCGAGAGGGCGGCAGCGTCACGCGCGAGGCGACCGGTAATCTGATCATCGCCAGCTTCCAGCACGGCACCAGCCGCGCCCAGGACCCGCAGCTTCACACCCATGATGTCATCATGAACGCGACGCAGGGTGAAGACGGGACATGGCGCAGTCTGGAGCCGCGCGCCCTCTATCAGCTGCAAAAACAGATCGGCGCGATCTACCGGCAGGAGCTCGCGCTGAAGGTGCGCGAGCTGGGTTATGAGATCGAACCCGCCAAGGCCTCGATGTTCGAGATCAGGGGCGTGCCCGACGAGGTCATCGCCGCGTTCAGCACCCGGAGCGCCGAGATCGAAGCGGCGCTGGGCGAGCGCGGTACATCGCGCGATGCGGCCAGCGCCGCCGAGAAGCAGATCGCCGCGCTCGATACCCGACAGGCGAAGGTTGCTACCGATCATGCGTCGCTTGTTGCAGACTGGCGCGAGACGGCCAGCCGGGCCGGGTTCGATGCGGATGCGCGGATGGCGATGGTCAGGGACGCCGAGGTCACGGCGACCAGCGCATCCCACCGCGCCGATATGGGCGCGCAGTCGTCGATGGCGGATGTCGCCGTCGCGCGTGCCGCCGGCAAGCTGAGCGAACGGCAGTCGGTCTTCTCGACTTCCGCCTTGCAGGAGGAGGCAGGGCGCATTGGCCTTGGCAAGGTCAGCTATGGCGGGATCCGGGCTGCTATCGACGCGGCGACCAGACAGGGCGACCTGATCGACCGGACCTTTCTCGATCGGCGCGGCGCCGCGTTTGCCGGGGTCACAACCCGCCAGAATGTCGAGACCGAGGCCAGGATGATGCGGATCGAAGCGGACGGGCGGGGTTCACTGTCGCCGATCGCCTCGCCGCTCGCCGCAGCCAAGGCCGTCGCCAGCGCGTCGATGAAAGCGGAGCGCGCCGGGTTCGCCTGGAACGGCGATCAGCGCGCTGCCACCGAACAACTGCTGGCTAGCCGCAACAGGATAACCGCCGTGCAGGGCTATGCCGGCACCGCCAAGACCACGACCGTGCTGGCGACGTTCGCCCGTGAGGCCGAGGCGCGGGGCGTGCCGGTCGTGGCGCTTGCGCCTACTGCATCGGCGGCCATGGTGCTCGGCGCAGCGCTGGGCACGCGCGGCGATACCGTCGCGCGGCATCTGCTGTCGCCCGAGCGCGCCCCGCCGGGCCAGACGGCCGCTTGGATCGTGGACGAGGCTTCGCTCCTGTCCGCGCGTGATACCGCTCGCCTGTTCGACCTGGCCGAAACGCACAATGCCCGCGTCATCCTGGTCGGCGACGTGAAGCAGCTCGGATCGGTCGAGGCGGGCGCGGCCTTCGCCCAGCTGCAAGGGGCGGGCATGGAGACCGCGAAGCTGGGCGAAATTGTTCGCCAGACCAATGCCGCCACCAGGGATGCCGTGCTGGCGTCGATCGAGGGCGATGCCAAAAAGGCGCTCGCGGCTCTGGATCGCGGCGGGGGCCGGATCGTCGAGCATGCCGACCGCGCGGAACGCTTCGCCGCCATTGCCGAACAATATGCCGGCCTCGACAAGGGCGGCCGTGCCCGCACCCTAGTGGTCGAGCCATCGCGCGAGGGGCGCGATGCGCTCACCGCCGATATCCGCCAGGCGCTCGCCCAATCGGGCGCGCTCACTGGTGCCGCCGTCACCCTGCAGAGCCTTGCCAACAAGGGGCTGACCCGCGCCGAAGCGCGCGATCCGCTGAGCTATGACAGGGGCGATGTGGTGCGGTTCACTCGCGACTATGCCGACAAGGGTGTGGCGCGCGGCGAAGCCTACCGCGTTGAAAGCATCGACCCCGCCAAATCCGCCATTGCCCTGAAATCAGAAGACGGGCGTGCGGTCGATTGGCGCCTGCGGCAATGGGGCGCGGGCCACGTGCAGACGTTCACGCCGCAACCGCTGGAGCTCAAGGCCGGCGACAGCATCAGGTTTACTCGCAATGACCGCGAGACGGGCCGCATCAACGGCGCGCGTGGCGAGGTAACCGCGATTGACGCGCACGCCCGGACGGCCACCGTCCGCGATTTGCGGGGCCAGACCCAGATTCTGAGGCTCGATTCCGCCCGCGACCAGCACATTGCCCATGCCTATGTCGAGACAGCCTTTGCCGCCCAGGGCCGCACGGGCGATCACGTCATCATTCATGCTGACAGCCGCGCCACCAATCTGGTCGATCAGAAATCCTTCTATGTCGGGATTTCGCGCGCCAGGGAGACGGCGACGATCTTCACCAACGACCGAGCAAAGCTCGTCTCGGCGATCAACGAACGGGCCGGGTCCGTCCAAACGGCAATTACGCAGGCGGCTATGCCCGCAGCTGCTGCCAGTAATGCAATTGGGGCAGGACGAGCCCGATCATTGTCCTCCCGGCTTGGAGCGGGGCTTGCTTGAGGAAAGCGGGTGAATTGCTGTCCGTCCGCTTTGGATCAGTCGCTTCGCTCGAACGTATCGCCGATCAAGCCGGAGGGAGGGCGCTGATCGATGGTGTGCTTCGCTGCTGCCGTTATCTGCCGCATCATTTCCGGTCTCGTGGCTGGCAGGATTCATCGGGCGAACTGGCGCCCTACATCGCGCACGGTTCTAGTCGCGGCGTCTCCCCGTAAAGCGCAGCAGGAAGACGAAGAGGTTCAGGAAATCCAGATACAGCGTCAGGGCGCCGAGGATCGCCAGTTGCTCTCGCCCTTCGCCCGCCGCCTGCCGATAGAGCCGCTTGAGCCGCTGAGCGTCGACGGCGGCGAGCCCGGCGAACAGCATCAGGCCGATCGCTGACAAGACCAGGTCGAAACCCGCCGAGCGCGTGAACATGTTGAGGAGCAAGGCCACGATAAGACCGGCCAGCCCGATGGAGAGAAAGGTTCCCGCAGCTGAAAGATCCCGCCGGCTCATGCTGCCAAACCAGGCCAGTGCCGCAAACCCGCCGGCGGTGGCGACAAATGTCGCGACGAGGCTCACACCGGTATAGGCGAACAGGAGCCCGCCGAGCGACAGGCCGACGAGCGCGGCATAGAGAAGGAAGATCGCCCCGGCTGCCGCCCCGAGGTGGTCAATGCGGGCACTGAGCAGGAAGACAAGGCCGAGCGGCGCGAGGGTCACGATCCAGCCGGTCGTGGTCAGTCCATCGGGCGTGAACAGCGCACCAGCGAGCGACGCGTCATGGGCAACGTGCCAGGAAGTTGCCGCCGACATCGCCATCCCGCCCGCCATGCGCAGATAGACCGGCGCCATATAGGCGCGCAGGCCGCGATCTCCTTTGCCTGACGTCGGAACCGGGTCGAAATGCCGTGCCTGATCGAGCATGTCGCGACCTTTCGAGCAAAGCCTGCCTGAGCGCGAGGCGGCGGATCGACGCTGCGCGTCGCAGTGAAATTTCCCAATCCGCAAAGCTACGTAGCCATAGCATCGCGCGCGTGTCCTGGGCACAGCGCGAGGCCGGCCGCGCGCACGCGCCGGGGCCTTGCATGTCGACGCGTATGCCAGCGCCAGATATTCCTGCCCTGGTTTGCTGGCTCGTAATTCAAGGTAAGGACGGGTCGTTGTGAACCATCATGTATTGCCGACCCCGAACGCCGGGAGGCCGATCGGGGCCGACGGTCGTACTCTATGACGTGCGGGGTGGCAGGCCGCTGACGCGACCATGACGTTTCGGTCAGCCGGTTCGCGCGCAGTGGGCTTATGCCAATATCACCGACTCGCCTGAACGCCGCATGCGCGCGCGGCGAGTCGGCATATCCTCTCGCCGTTGCGGTGCATGACAGACTGGCCGTGCCTTCTCAAAGATGCCCAGTCGTCTCCCCAGGCAATCGCGCGCGGCGACACCTGCGGCTCGAACCGAAAACGACTTGGCACTGCAAATCAATCTCCTAAGGTTCGACGTTCGCGCTGGCTCCTACCAGCGCGACGCCGCCATGATCGTCCCTATCGAGACATCGTTGCGGGAGCAGGGGCTGGCGATCGCGACCTCAACACGCGATCGTTCGGCCCCTGCTCGCGCGGGAGCATCTGAATATTTTGTCATTGGTACGGGCGAGCGCCAGAGAATAGCATCCGACCCGCCGATTAGCCGGCACGAGGGGATGCACGATGAACCGGAAACTGTTGCTCGCGGCCGGGGTCGCAATCTTTTTTGCCACGCCGGCGCTAGCCGCGACGCCGTGCAAGGATGCGCACGGCAAGTTCGTGAAGTGCCCGCCGGCTTCTGCGAAGCCCGCGCCGGCAACGAGGGTCGCGCCAAGCCCGAAGCCCACGCATGCGGCGGCTGCGCGTTGCAAGGATGCCAAAGGCAAATTTATGAAGTGCCCACCGGCCGCAGCTGCCAAGCCGGCGCCGACCGCGCGGTGTCGCGACGCGAAAGGACGCTTCAAGAAGTGCTGAGTCTCATCGGTCGTTGAGCAGGGAGCGCCCGGGCCACGGCCTGGGCGTCATTCTCACCGGTGGCGATGTTGGGTCACCGCTGGCGCATCGGCGACATGGATTGCCCGATCACCACGCTCACCGAAGTGGCTGCACCTGACGGTGAGCTTTTGCGGGAGATGCGGCGTGGCGGCCATCATGTGTTAGGCCGTCGGCAGCTCGGCCAGCGGCCGGCGCTTCGAGCACGAGGTACAGATGCGGTGCCCGGAAGTCGCGCGCTGCTCGGGAGATGAACTTTAATTCAGACGACCTGCCATCGCTTCGTCCCTAGTCACACCTCAGGGGCGCGTCAGACAGGGGCAGGCGCGATGGACAGCAGAGGATTGGGTACGCAGATCCATGAGGCAGAGGAAGCCTTGCTCGCCGAACTCCGTCGGTTGCGCAAGATCGCTCGGACCGACCCCGATGCATCCGCGCTGCCGTCGCCAGTCCTGACCCCGGGCCAACGCATTGCCGATGCAGTCGCCGCAACGATGGGGTCGTGGCGCTTCATCATCATCCAGTCGACGATCCTGCTACTGTGGATCGTGCTGAACGTGACCGCCTATATAAAGCAATGGGATCCCTATCCCTTCATTTTGCTCAATCTCGCGCTGTCGTTTCAGGCGGCCTACGCTGCTCCCTTCATCATGATGAGTCAGAACCGCCAGCAGGATATCGATCGCGTCGCCGCAGAAACCGACCATCAGATCAACATCAAGGCCGAGCTAGAGATCGAGCTGCTCCATCAGAAACTCGACAAGCTTCGCGAGACCGAGGTGCTGTACCTGACGAAAGCGGTGCGCGAGCTGGCCGAACTCCTCAACAGGTCGGGGCTTTGCGGTCCACAGGCGGGGGATATATTGCCGCCGCCATCCTGATCGGCGCTGCATCTTCGGGAGTCAGTGTGAAGCGGACACCGCGGCCGTCTGTTCCCGACGCAATATCCAGCCTCAATCCGCTGGCGTCGGCGATGCGGGCCACGATCGACAGGCCGATGCCCGCTCCATCGCCCCGATTGCTGTCGGCGCGCCAGCGGCGTTGCGTCAGCAGTCGGATGTCTCCGACGGGAATGCCCGGACCGTCGTCTTCGACCCACACGCTGCCGCGCTCGTCGACTCCGACCGTGATATTGGTACCCGTTGGCGTGTGGCGCACCGCATTGTCGATCAGATTGTCGATCGCCAGCGCGAGCAGGCTTGGATGGCCATGCCGCGCGACCTGCGTGCCGCCCTCTGCAAGGGCGATAGTCCGACCACCGGCAAAGACGCCCGGCGCCCGCTCGATCACAACGCCTTCGAGGATCGCTCGCGCGATGAAGTCGGCGCCGCCGTCGAGCGGTCGTTCCAGATCGACCAGTGCCATCAACTGCGTGACGACGCGTGTCGCCCGGTCGACGGCGGCGAGCAGTGCGTCGCGCTCTGCCGCCGCCGGCAAGGACTGGATGCGCAGACGCAACGCGGCGAGCGGCGTGCGCAGTTCGTGCGCGACATTGGCGGCAAATTCGCCCTGTGCGCGCAAGCCCGCCGCGAGCCGGTCGAGCGCGTGGTTGGTGGCAAGCGCGAGCGGCTCGACTTCACGCGGCAACCCGGCGACCGGCAGGCGTATGTCGGGGGAGCGAGGGCCGATCGCGGCGGCGGTCGCGGAAACCGCCTTGAGGCGCCGGGTCATCCGCCACATCAGTATCGCGCCGATCGCCGGCACGAGCAGGATCAACGGCACGACCAGCAGCGCGAACTGTTCGAGAAAGGTGCGAACGATATCGTCCGAGACGAATTGCGGCGCGCGGGTATCCTGCGTGACGACGAGCCATGCGCAGTCCCCGCTTCCGAGCGGCATGCTCAGCGCCTCCACCGCCCCGCGCTGAAAGAAGCGCGGTGCCGAGGCGCGCGGTGCAGTTGCTATCAGTTCGCCGCGCATTTTCCCCCCCTGCTGGATGACGTGGCCGGTGGCGGTGACGACCGCATAGGCGACGCCATCCTTGCCCCGGATCTCGCTAGATGCGTCCGGCAACCCCGCGCCACATGCGGTCGTCCTTCCCGATGGCAGGAGCAGATCGCCGATCGCGGCGGCGGTCCCCGCCAGGATCCCGTCCTCATAATGCGCTGCCGTTCGGTGCAGCATGACCGACACGGCGAAGGGAAGGATGACAGCGGCGACCGCCGCGATTGCGACGTGCAGGAGCATGACCTGGCCGAGCAGCGAGCGTGGCAAGCGCAGTCTCATGGCATTGCCACCAGCATGTAGCCGACCCCGCGAATTGTCTGGATCGCGACCCTCGCGTTCGCCTTTTCCAAGCGTCGCCGCAGGCGGTGGACATAGACCTCGACCGCGTTGGACTCGACGCCGCCGTCCAGCCCGAACAGCTGGTCTTCGGCAAGTCGCCGCGTGATGACCCGGCCGCTGCGTCGCAGCAACAGCTCGAGCAATTCCATCTCGCGCTGCGACAGGACGAGCGGCTCGTCGCCGACGAAGGCCGCGTGGCTGCCGGCATCGACGCGCAGATTGGCGCACGCAAGCTCGCGTCCGAGATAGCCGCCCTGCCGCCGCAGCACTGCCGTGAGCCGCGCGTGGAGCTCGTCGACATCGAACGGCTTGGTCAGATAGTCGTCAGCGCCGGCATCGAGCCCCGCGATCCGCGCGCGAATCTCGCCCCGCGCGGTCAGGACGATGACCGCGCGATGATCGCCGCGCGCCCGGATCCGTCGCAACAATGCCAGGCCGTCCTCGTCGGGCAGGCCGAGATCGAGCAGGATGGCGGTATAGTCAGCCACGGCGAGGCTATCCTCCGCCGAGGCGGCGTCATGGACGAGATCGGCAGCGACGGCGCGGCCGCGCAACGCGTCGGCCAGTGCCGCTGCCAGTGCGCGATCATCCTCGACAATCAGCACGCGCATCGAACCACCGTTCCTGACCACCCCGTAAGCCTCACGTAAGGGTGCGTGTCTAGCGCGGCCATTCATTTTGCAAAGGCGCCCGATGCACGACTTCGCCCCGATTGGCGATCTGCCCTCCGTCACGGCCATGAGCAGGCGCAGCCAGCTTCGCGCGCTCGCTATCGCCGGCGCTGGACTGCTCGGCGTCCTGCTTCTGGTGCTGATCGCCCACTGGATCGCGGCCTTGGGGCCGGTCCCCGAGCCGCGCGATCCGCCGGGATCCTTTCGGCCCACCGCCGAGCAACGCGCCGCGCTGACCGTGCAGGTGGTAGGGCGGGGCGATCTCGACAGTCGGACAAGTGCCACCGGGACGATCAGCGCGGACGGTGATCATAGCACGCCGGTGCTGCTGCCTTTCGCAGGTCAGGTTGTCCGGGTGCTTGTCGATGCAGGGCAGCATGTCGTGCGCGGGCAGCCGCTGTTGCTCGTCAGGACCGGCGACTTTGTGGATGCGCGCAACACGCTGTTTACGGCGCGTTCGACCCTATTGACGGCGCGCGCACAGTTGGCGAGTGCGCAACGCAACGCGGAGCGCCAGCGCCAGATCTACGAAAGCGCAGGCGGCGCGCTCAAGGATTACCAACAGGCCGGCGCCGATCTGGTCGCCGCGCAGTCGGCCGCCCGTACCGCGGAGGCTGCACTCGGTGCTGCCCGTGACAAGCTCGCGATCCTCGGCAAGTCGCCCGCAGAAATCGCCCGGCTCGAGAATGCCGGCGAGGTGGCCGGTATCCATGCCGAAACCACGCTGCACGCGCCGATCAGCGGACTTGTCGCCGAACGCAACGTGTCGCCAGGGCAATATGTCGGCGCCGGCGGGGACAAGCCGGTGATGACGATCACCGATCCGGGGCGGGTCTGGCTCATCGCGCAGGTGGCGGAAAGCGATGCGGCCGCCGTGCACGTCGGCGACGCTGTCGACGTGACGACCCCGGCCTTTCCCGGGCAGGTGTTCAGGGCCGTGATCGATACCGTCGGTGCGGGGCTGGATCCGGCGACGCACCGCCTGCCGGTGCGTGCGGCGATCGCCAATCCCGATGGAGCGCTGAAACCGCAGATGTTCGCCAGCTTCGCGATCACGAGGCCCCGCCAGGGTGCGGTCATTCACGTCCCCGCCGCTGCGGTGATCCATGAGGGCGATGCCGCCCGCGTCTGGGTGCTGAGCGCCGAGGGGCTGCTCGTTGCGCGTACGGTCCGCGTCGGCGAGGAAGATGGGGGACAGGTGCGCATCCTGTCGGGCCTGGCGGTGGGCGAGCGCATCGTCACGTCAGGCGCCTTATTCGTGAATGAGGCGGGCCTCGGCGAGTGAACCGTATCGTCGAGTTCGCGCTGCGCCAGCGTCTGCTGGTCTTGGCCATCTTCGTCGCGATGCTGGTCGCCGGCGTCGCAGGATTCATTGCGCTCAATATCGAGGCCTATCCCGACCCGGTGCCCCCGATGGTCGAGATCGTCACCCAGTCTCAGGGCCTGTCGGCCGAGGAGATGGAGCGCAACGTCACCATCCCGATCGAAGTGCAGATGGCCGGGATTCCGCATATCTCCGCGGTTCGCGCGATATCGCTGTTCGGCCTGTCGGACGTGAAGGTTCAGTTCAGCTACGACCTCGGCTTCGAACAGGCGCAGCAGCAGGTCATCAACCGCCTGTCGCAGTTGCCGCCGCTTGCCGGCGGCGCGCAGCCTTCGATCTCGCCGACCAGCCCGATCGGTGAGATCTATCGCTACCGCATCGTCGCCCCGTCGGGCTATTCGGTGATGGATCTCAAGACGCTGCAGGACTGGGTGCTGCAACGCCGCTTCAAGCGCATCCCCGGCGTGGTCGACGTCACCGGCTGGGGCGGCAAGCTGCGGACCTATGACGCGGTGATCGACGACGACCGGCTCGCCGCGCACGGCGTTACGATCCCCCAGGTCATCGCGGCGCTCGGCAGGAGCGATGCCAATGTCGGCGGCCAGACGATCAATTTCGGTGCGCAATCAGCGATCGTGCGCGGCGTCGGGCTGATCCAGTCGGTCTCGGGCATCGAGAATGTCCTGGTAGGGACGACCGGCGGCCAACCGGTGTTGCTGAAGGACGTCGCCCATGTCGAGATCGGCAATGCGCCGCGTCTCGGTATCGCCGGCTATGACGGCGAAGACGATATCGTCCAGGGCATCGTGCTGATGCAGCGCGGCGCCAAGTCGATGCCGACCATCGCCGCGGTGCAGAAGGAAGTTGCCGACATCAACGCCTCGGGAGTCCTGCCGCCGGGCGTGCAGCTCGAACGCATCTACGATCGCTCCGACCTGATCCAGTTGACCACCCATACCGTGCTGGAAAATCTCGTTGCCGGCATCCTGTTGATCTTCGTGCTGCAATGGCTGTTCCTCGGCAACCTGCGCAGTGCGCTGATCGTCGCCGCCACCATCCCGTTCGCGCTGGCGTTCGCCGTCCTGCTGCTCGTGGCCCAAGGGGAGAGCGCCAATCTGCTGTCGGTCGGCGCACTCGATTTCGGTCTCGTCGTCGATGCGAGCGTCATCATGGTCGAGAACATCTTCCGCCACATGGTCGAGCGCTCGACCGGGGTGGAGCGCGGCCACGGGCACTATTACCGCGCCAATCGGCTGTCGGCGATCCTGCATGCCAGCTTCGAGGTCAATCGCGGGATCTTCTTCGCTGCAGCGATCATCATCGCCAGCTTTGTGCCGCTCTTCACCCTGACGGGCGTCGAGGGCCACATCTTCGGGCCAATGGCGAAGACCTATGCCTATGCCATCACCGGCGGGCTCATCGCGACCTTCACCGTCGCCCCGGTGCTGTCCGCGCTGCTGCTGCCCGACAAGCTGTCGGAGGTCGAGACGCGGGTCGTCGCCCGCCTGCGCCGGCTCTATGAGCCAGCCGTCGCGTTCGCGCTGGCCAATCGCGTGCTGACCTTCGGGGGGGCGCTGCTGCTCGTCCTCGTCGCCGGCATCGGCGCGCGCACGCTCGGCACCGAGTTCCTGCCGCATCTCGAAGAAGGCAATCTCTATATTCGCGCCTCGCTGCCACCCTCGATCAGCCTCGAGGAGGGGCAGCCGGTGGTCAATAGCGTGCGACGCACGATCATGGCCTATCCGGAGGTCGAGGCCGTGTTGTCCGCACACGGCCGGCCTGACGACGGCACGGATTCGACCGGCTTCTTCAACGCCGAATATTTCGTGCCGCTGCGGCCGACGAGCGACTGGCCCGCCGGCGTCACCAAGGAAAGCCTGACGGCGGAGCTTTCGCAACGGCTCCAGGCCCGCTACCCGGGCGTCGATTTCTCCTTCTCGCAATATATCGAAGACAATGTCGAGGAGGCCGCCTCGGGCGTCAAAGGCGCCAATTCGATCAAACTCTTCGGCCCCGATCTGGCGACGCTCGAACGGCTCGCTGACCAGGTCAAGGGCGAGATGTCGAAGGTGCGCGGGATCACCGATCTCGGCGTGTTCCAGTCGCTCGGCCAGCCGACCGTGCGGATCGACGTCGATCGCGCGCGCGCCTCGCGCTACGGACTGACCCCTGACGACATCAACCAGACCGTCGCCGCAGCGATCGGCGGCCAAGCGCCGGTCCAGCTCTTCGAACGCGGCACCGACCGGCATTTTCCGATCGTCGTTCGGCTGCGCGCCGAACAGCGTGACACGGTCGAGGCAATCCGGCGCATCACGATCGGCGCGGTTGCACCGTCCGGGACCGGGCTGATCCAGGTCCCCCTATCGGAGGTCGCCAACGTTCAGCTGACCTCGGGCGCTTCCTTCATCTATCGCGAACATCAGGAGCGCTACGTGCCGATCAAGTTCAGCGTGCGCGAGCGTGATCTCGGTAGCGCAGTTGATGAGGCGCGCGCGCGCATCGCGCGCAACGTTCACTTGCCCTCGGGCTATCATCTCGAATGGGCGGGTGAACTCGACAGTCTGAATAATGCCGTCGCGCGGCTCGAAATCGTGGTGCCGATAAGCCTGCTGCTGATCCTGATCCTGCTCTATGCCAATTTCAGTTCGGTACGCGACAGCTTGCTGGCGGTTGCCGCGATCCCGATGGCAGTGGTCGGCGGCGTGCTGGCGCTGGCGGTTACCGGCACCGCGTTCAGCATCTCGGCGGCGATCGGCTTCATCGCGCTGTTCGGCATCGCCGTGATGGACGGCATCCTGATCGTCACCACCTTCAACCAGGCGGTGGACGAACATCTGAGCCGGCGCGCGGCGCTCGCCCAGACCGTACGCTACAGCTTCCGCCCCGTCCTGATGACCTGCCTCGTGGCGGCGATCGGCCTCTTGCCGTCGGCGATCTCGAGCGGCATCGGGAGCCAGGTGCAGAAGCCGCTGGCGCTGGTGGTGGTCGGCGGCATGACGCTCGCGCCGCTGCTCATGCTGCTGGTGCTGCCGGCGCTGATCGACCGCTTCTCGCGTCACGTCTCGCGCGAGGACCGGGGCGCCCACGGCCGCGACGTCGGCCATCACGGACAGTCCCTATGAAGCGCCTGTTGCCGCTCGCCTTGCTGCTGCTCGCCAGCGGTTGCACCTTTGCACCCGACATCGGCGACGTGCATCCAAGCCAGCCGCCGACACCCGCCGCCGCCGGTTCGGCCGACGCGATCGTCCCGGCAACCGGCCAGCCGCAGCAGTTCGCGCTCGGTGTCGCCGCACCGTCCGACTGGTGGCACGAATTCGCCAGCGCGGATCTCGACGCGCTGGTTGTCGCCGCACTGACGGCGAACGAGGATATCCGCGTCGCCGACGCAGCCTTGCGCCAGGCCCGCGCGAGCGCTGCGGCCGCGGGCGCAGCGCGGCTTCCGCAGGTCGACGCGTCGTTCCAGGCACAACGGGCGCAAACCTCGGCGAGTCTCGCACCGCCGGTGACCGACGCCAACCAGCTGCTCTATTCGCTCAGTACCGCGCAGCTTACCGTGACCTATCCGATCGATCTGTTCGGTGCGGTGCGGTCGCATGTCGCCTCGGCGCACGCCGCCGCCGAGGTGCAGCGCTGCCGCCTGCTGGCTGCGCGCCAGACCGTCGTCGCCAACCTCGTCAACGCGGTGATCCAGCGGGCCTCGCTCGCCGACCAGATCGCGGCGGCACGCCATGCGATCGCGGTCAACCGTGACATCCTCGAGCTGCTGCAGCGCCGCCAGGCGATCGGCGCAGTAGGCGCCGCAGACGTCGCCACCCAGCAGACCGCGCTTGCGGCAGCCGAAGGCACCTTGCCGCCGCTGGTCCGCGCCGAGGCGCATCAGCGCGCCGTCATCGCGGTGTTGCTCGGCCGCGCTCCCGGCATCCCGCTCCCCCGTCTGCCCGGGCTGTCCGATCTTACCCTCCCGGCAACGCTGCCACTCGCCCTGCCGGCGGATCTGGTGCGACGCCGCCCGGATATTCTGGCGGCCGGAGCGCAACTGCGCGGCGCCGCCGCCGATGTCGGCACCGCGATCGCCGCGCGGCTGCCGCAGCTGCAGCTTACCGCCAATCTCGGCGGTACCGCGCAGAATTTCGCGCAGATGTTCGCCCAGGGCAACCCGTTCTGGGCGGTGATCGGCGGTGTCACGCAGCCAATCTTCCATGCCGGGGCACTGCGTCATCAGCAGCATGCGGCCGAGGCCGCGCTCGACGGTGCCAAGGCGCAATATCGCGCAGCCGCGCTGCAAGCGTTCGTCGACGTGTCCGATGCGCTGACGGGTCTGCACAGTGACGCCGACGCGCTTGATGCGGCAACCCGCGCCGAAACCGCTGCCGATCGCGCGCTCGGCTTCGTTCGCCGGCAGCTCGCGCTCGGCGATGTCGGCACGCTGACCCTTCTCAACGCGACCGCCGCCGATGCCCAGGCTCATGCCCAGGCCGTGCAGGCACGCGCCGCCCGGCTCACCGACTCCGTGGCGCTGTTTCAGGCGGTCGGTGGCGGGATCGAATAGGAGAATGGCATGAGCATCATGGTAGGCGCGACGAGCGGGAAATTCGTCATGGTGGCAGCGATGCTGCTGTTTCACGCACGTGTCGATGGTGACCCGGTATCGGCCGCGATCGTGCCCGGCGCGCCCGTATCGAAACTCAGCGCGCGGCTCGCTCGCCAGGTGCACCGCCATGGCCTGCCGGACCTGCCGGTGAAGATTGGCATTCGCGGCGAATATTTCTATGCGCCGATCGCGGCGGCGGACGATGAAACGCCGCCAAAGGCAGATATCGTCATCGGCCAGGACCTTCTCGCCGATCATCCGATCGAGCTCGACTTTCGCAGGCACGAACTTGCCTCCTTGCTCCCGGGTGAGTTCAGCGCGCGGACACGCCGCGACCATGCCGTGACATTGACGCGCGAAGGCCCTGGGCAATGGCGCGTCGAACTTACTTTCCCAGGCGGGGCCGCCATCGACGCCTTGCTCGACTTGACCAGCCCGGATGCGATCATTCTCGGTGCCGATGCCGGCGGTGCCGTGTCCTCTTCGACAGCCGCGGTGACGCTTGGCCAGGCGCGACTTCCGGGCGTCGCCATCCGCCAAGCGGGTGCGGGCAGGTCGAGGGTCGGTCTCGGCGTATTCGCCGGCAGGCGCGTGATCCTCGATCTTGCGCATGACCGAATCTGGGTCGACGTCTGATGCGGCTGTCTGCCCCGAAGGTGCCTGACACCGCAGGCTTTTGGCGGCGTTGCTCGCAGGAATGAATGTGATGGGAAAGTACCATGTCTGAAGAATTTGAAGTGCGCGGCGCACATGAAGCAGCGGTAGAACATCACGCCGAACACCGAGAGCCGCTCGCGCAGCGCATTGCGCTGTTTTCGGCGATCCTGGCGACGTTGGGGGCGGTGGTCAGTCTGCTTGGAGGCCACACGGAGAATGACGCGCTCTACTACAAGAACGAGGCTGTGCTGATGAAGGCACGGGCGTCGGATAGCTGGTCCTACTACCAGGCCGAAGAGATCAAGCGTCACTTGTACGAGGTATCGGCTGGCGACAGCCCGACGGCGGCTCTGTCCAAGCGCATCTCGGATTATGCGGCCAAGAGCAAACAGCTGCGATCAAAGGCGGAGGGTCTCGACCGACAGTCGGAAGCGGCAGACGAAGAGTCGCGCCACGCCATGAAGCCGCACCTCAAGCTCGCCGTCGCGATGACGCTGCTGCAGATAGCCATCGCATTGGCATCGATCACCGCGCTAACGCGGCGACGCTGGCTCTTCGGCGCGGCCGGCATCGCGGCGGCGTTGGGCATAGCTCTGGCATCCGTCGCGTGGCTGTAAGGTGCTGCCGTCACTTCGCTGCAAGGCTGGATGGTCAGAATGCGGCTCCCTGTCGTCTTCCCGATACATCGGCCGGGTTTGTGTCTCCGGCGTGATCACGCCGTCGCCGGACCAGCGCGGACGAACCTAGCCTAGCCGGCGCTGAGGTTGGCAATTTGCCGAGGGGTAGCGAGCGCCGCATGTCGTCCGCTTGATCTCACCCCATCGGGAAGTTCAGCTTCGAACAGAGGCAAAATAAGCATGCCGCGTACGACAAGGCCGGTCTCACCGTGCAATCGGCGAATATTCCGTACCTCTACGATGGCTGGTGGCTAAGGGCCGGGATCGCTGGGGCCGGGCGGAAAGGCTGCTTCGATGCCGCCGCCGCGCGATAACTGGCACCAGCCAGTTCCTCCCCCGGCCATGCCGAGCGATGGATTGCTATAGCTGAAGCTGCAGCGCATCAGTCCGTCCGGGCCACGAAGGATCGCCAGCATGCGACCCGCGAAGCGCGTCAGCAATTCTACCCCGTCGTTCCAGTCTCCCAGCCCCCCGAAGTTTTTTACGGACCCAATTCCCCAGAACAGGCGCAAGGGGCGAATTTCGCTGAGACGTGTCTTGCTGGTGATCTGATAGAAGGATCCGTCGTACCGCCGGCCATCTGCGAAGACCGTGCTGATCGCTCCACTCCGCGGACCCTGCCGATGCCAGGAAAAGAGAATTGCCGTTGGCGGTTTACCGATCCTTTGATCAACCGCGCCAACGGGTGCGCAACTGCCGAGGCTCAGCGCCGCGAGCGCCGCGATTGGCACCGATCGCTTCGATCGCACGGTGGCTGCGGGTAGCACAACTTCCTTTCTAACGGTTGCCGCTCGCTACCCGCGTCAGCTTACACCGGCCTTACGGCGTACGAACCGTCGTCGCTTTTGCGGCCCCGCGCCCAGATGGGTCAGGCTCTGGAATCCGGCTCAATGGGCGACCTGGGGTATGCGCGCAGGTCATTGACCCTTTGCGCGTGCAACGTGCAACGCCCCGGCCATACGACAGCGGAATATCAAGCAGACATTGCGCACGGGATTTGTGAGATCCGCTAGTTTTGAAACTGGCCCACAACCCGATTAGGTCGATGTGGATAGCTCCTTTGCCATCGAGGACATAGTCCTGCTTACTTCGGCACCCTGCGGACGAGGGCGGCAAGCGCTGCGCCGTCGATCGCGCCTAGCAGAATCCCGATTGTCGGACTGCGCAACGCCGCTCCGACCACGGCCCCAATCGCGGCGCCTGCCGTAACGATAATAGCTGCTCTCGCTGCCATTCGTTGCTCCACGCATTTCCCCGGATCATCCGCTGCTATAGGGTCCGGACCAACAACGGGATTCCCGCGCGGTTCGGATTATGACTCAACGTCTCCTGTCGAGGAAGCGTTGTGACGGCGGATTTCTTCTGGTTTTCGAATGAGCGGCGGCTTGGCTGTAAATCCGCGCCCAAAGCACTCGATCAAATTTCGCCAAGCCCTTGATGCAGTTCGATTTGCGAACGCGCGCTCTCGTGAAAATCAACGCCGCGTGGGATCCCAGCCGCTAGCATTTTCGTCAAATTTTCCGACGCTTACCGCCAAGTCGGCTTGGGCCCCGCTTTGGGCTCCGATTCACAGGTCAGGTTAGCTGCGACAGGGCGTTGCTCGATGGGCCTGGCCCGTTCAACTCCCCCACCGCCGGAAGAACCAAACTTTCACGAAGTGGGTAAGGACACCATAGCTGAGCAAGAAGGCCAGGATGATCGGCCAATAGAGCGTCGGTAGTGGAGTGAAACCCAACGCCGCTCCTATTGGCGTGAAGGGCAGCGCGGCCCCGATGGCGCAAATTATTACCGTGGTGGCAATGAGTGGAGTGCTTGCCCGGCTCTGAATGAAAGGGATTCGCGCCGTGCGGATAATGTGGATGATCAGCGTTTGAGTGAGGAGGGATTCGACGAACCAGCCAGTCTGGAACAACGCTTGATTGTGCCAGGCGTGGAAGACATACAGCATGGTAAAATAGGTCGCATAGTCGAAGATTGAACTCATCGGTCCGATGAACAGCATGAACCGTGCGATGTTACCGATCTCCCATTTGCGCGGCGCAAGCAGATATTCTGGATCGACGTTGTCCGTCGGTATCGTGGTTTGGGAGAAATCGTAGAGCAGATTGTTCGCGAGCACCTGCAGCGGCGCCATCGGCAGGAACGGCAAGATGATCGAGGCGCCGAGTACGCTGAACATATTGCCGAAATTCGAGCTGGCACCCATGCGGATATACTTGACGATGTTCGCGAAGACCTTGCGGCCTTCGATTACGCCATCGCCGAGCACGCTCAGGCTCTTTTCCAGCAGGATGATGTCGGCGGATTCCTTGGCGATATCGACAGCGGTGTCCACTGAAATGCCGACATCCGCCGCCTTGAGCGCCGGACCGTCATTAATCCCGTCGCCGAGGAAGCCCACGACATGACCGCTGCCCTGCAGCGCCATGATCACGCGGGCCTTCTGGGCTGGAGAAACCTTGGCGAAGACCTGCGTCTTTTCGGCCTGCGCTGCCAGTTCGCGATCATCCATGTCGTCGATCTGACGACCGAGCAGCAGTTGATCGACCTGTAACCCGACGTCACGACAAATCTTGAGCGTGACGAGATCGTTGTCGCCCGTCAGGATCTTTACAGCTATGCCTGATTGCTGGAGGTTGCTGATTGCCGGACCTGCGGTTTCCTTAGTTGGATCGAGGAAAGCAGCGAAGCCCAGCAAGACCAGTTCAGCTTCATCGCCGGTGGAGAAGCTCGTGCGATCCTCTGAAAATTCCCGGTAAGCGATGGCGAGTACCCGGAATCCGCCTCGGTTCAGCCGTTCGGCCACGCCATGGATGGCGGCGGCCCGCTTCGCCTCCAAAGGCAGCACTTCATTCCCCGACCGGAATTTGGTGCAGGCGCCGAACACTTCCTCAACAGCGCCCTTGCAGATCAGCAGGGGATTTTCCGCAACTTTGCGTACAACCACCGATACCCGACGCCGGGTGAAGTCGAAGGGCATTTCGTCAAGTTTGACAAAATCGCCCGCTGCGATCGGCGGGATGGTCTCCTCCGCGTGCTGCTGGATCGCCTTATCCATCACATTCTTCAGACCACTCTCGAAGTGGCTGTTGAGATAGGCATAGGCCAGCACCTGGTCGTAATCGTTGCCTTCAACATCGAGATGCAGCTTCAGGATTACCCGGTCCTGCGTCAGCGTGCCCGTCTTGTCGGTGCAGAGCACATCCATGGCGCCGAAGTTCTGGATGGCGTTCAGCCGCTTTACGATCGCGCTCTTGCGGGACATCGCGATCGCCCCGCGCGCCAGATTCATCGTGACCACCATTGGCAGCATTTCGGGTGCTAGCCCCACGGCGACCGCCACCGCGAAGAATAGCGCTTCAAGCCAATTATGTTTGGTAAGACCGTTGATGATGAAGACAAGTGGAACAAGCACGAACATGAACCGCAGCATCAGCCAGACGAACCGGTTCAGGCCCTTTTCAAAACTCGTCGTGGTCTGGGTATCGACTATCTCCTCGGCAATTTCACCAAAGAAGGTTGCGCGGCCGGTCTGCAGAACGATGCCGGTGGCAAAGCCGCTGATCACGCTGGAACCCATGAAGCACAGGTTGGGCATTTCGAAAGGATCGTCCGCATCCGGCTTCACCTCGGCCTGCTTTTCGACCGGCATTGCCTCCCCGGTCAGCGAGGACTGGTTGACGTGGAGATCTTTGGCGGCGAGCAGCCGCAAGTCGGCGGGAATGAGGTCACCGGCCGCAAGCCGGACAATGTCGCCGGGCACGACCTCTTCAAGCGGGACTTCTACAAAATCGTCTGGGTCTCCGCTGGCCCTTCCTCGCCGCTTCACGGAGGCATGTACCTGTACCATGCGTTTCAGACGGGCGGCTGCCAGGCTAGACCGGTGCTCCTGGACAAACCCGAGGCTGACGCTGAGCACGACCATGACTGCAATTACGATCGCGGAGCGGAAGTCGGACAGAATCCACGAGGTAATGGCCAGGGCCAGAAGCAGGCCGTTCAGCGGCGTCCGGAAACGACGCCAAATTTCCCGCACAACTGATAGGCGCTTTTCCTCGGCTATCCGGTTCGGCCCGTGCGAAAGCAGCCTGGCTTGGGCTACCGTCTCTTCCAGACCGGCAGGCGACGTGTCCAGTTGCCGGAAAAGCTCCTCCTCATTGGCGGTCGCCAAGCCATCGAGTCCAGCGTTGGCCTGTCGCTGATTTCCCGGGCGGGTGTGTTTCATTCCATCCACTCCGATCACATCGACTCGGGCAGCCCGACCCCACGCGTTGCGTTGGGGCGAACTTAGTCCGGGTTTCAGTCACGGGTACAATCTTTTGCCCCGTCAGGAGGATGGCCTGACCGGGGGATATCATCGGTCGCGCCGTCCGCCTCGTGCCGTCCCCATCGTATCAATCGCGCCGTGGAGGCTGGCAACGTGAAGCGCGCCGTGAGGTCGGCGGCGTTCCTGTTCGCAAAAACGGGCGTGGCAATGGATCATCGACACATGGCGGCGCTTGATCGTGAGGCGGGCAAGATTGATGCCCGCCTGGGCCAAGTTTGCGGAGGGCCCCAGCCACAAGTGATGGCTATCCTACGTGATCGAGGAGCTTTGCGGGACCCAGTCGTGATGGCGCGTGGCGAGGCTCAGGACGCGTGCATATGGCTCAATGACAATTTCCAAACCGAGCTGACGGTGATGCAGGCGGCTGCGGCGTGCGGTCCGACGCGGCACAAACACGCGTTAATTGACGTTGAAGCGTACGTTCCACCATCAGATCCACTTGCGCACCCGCGCAACGAAAATAGCAATGGCACTGGTAATCGTAAGCGTTCCAACAACAAGCGCAAACGTACCGTCGCCACCATTGAATATTGTCGATCTCAAGTTCATTCCCAACAGGCCGGCCACAGCGCCGAAATAGCCAAAGACCGCTGTGACGATCGTGAGGGCTTTGACAAGGTTATTGGTCTGGAGTCCGGAACGTGAAGCAAACAAGTCGAAGCTGCCGTTGACCAGATCACGGGCGCGCTCAATTTCGTCAAGCGCCCGCTCAAATCGCGTGGTCAGACTGAAATACTGCTCCCCCGCACCGCTGTCGATGATGAGCATGCAATCCGGTCGGGCAAGCGCATACAAAGCTGATCGATTGGCGACCAGCAGGGCGCGGAGCCGGGCGCACTTTCGCCGAAGCATTACGATCCTGCCGAGAAGCGTCTTGTTCGCCTTGTCACGGAGGACGCGTTCATCAAGCGCCTCCACCTCTTCCGAGATCCGGGAGGCAGCCTCGAAGTAAAGGCCGAGATGACGGTCGACGAGCGCGGCGACGAAAGACGCTGTACTAAGCGCTCCGATAAGTGTTTCGGCGTCATCATTCTCTTGGAATTCTTTGAGAAGAGTGGCAGGTCCGCTATGGCTAGTCAGTACCCAGTTCTTGCCGATGGCAAAGAGAATGTCCGCCGACGCCAGGCCACCGGCGACGCTTGCGGCGCCCGGCTCATTGTAAGCGGGTAGGACAATGCGAAAGCAAAGAAAGTCGCCATGATTGGCGACCGGTGTCCTCTCCCTGTCTCCATCCCACACCGCCACCGGACTCTGAAGCGACAGCGCGCCGGCGACCCGAGCTTTTGCACCAGCCTCATCGCCTTCCAGATCGATCCAGAGCAGGGCGTCGTTACTTACGGCATGAATGTCGATATCTTCTAACCCGATTTCTCGGTCGTGGCCCCCCGCATCGTAGAGGTACGCGCGAACCCCCATATCTTTCCCCAACGAAACCATCATAGCCTATGATCGTGCTTAGAATGGCAGGCGGGACCGGTCGAGGCCGGATGTCTTTCGCGGCAGGAAAAACACCACCCCCATCACGCGATCGTCGCCTCGCGCCGAAGAACAACCCCGTCGCGGGCCACATTTCTTTTTCGAGTTTATCACCAGCACGGCAAAGGGCGGATAAGCATTCCGCGTTGTCACCACTTTCATGACGGTACCGGTTCTGCGGCCACTCGCCACCGGGCAGCGCTCCCGCGCCGCCCGGATTGAAGGTCAATGCTTTTTCGCCGCCTTATGGGCGCGATGATGCCCGACGGCACAGCCGATCGCGGCGCCCATCTTGGCATGACCCTTGCCGACAAAATGTCCGCCAACGCCGCCCACTGCAGCACCCTTCAGGCAGCCCTTGGCCAACACCGGAGAGGCCGTCATTGCCAGTGCTCCAGCCGCCATTACAACTATGATCCGACGCATCGTTATTCTCCTTGCCGCAGAACTCGCAGCCGATCTCCAACGCGCCGGCGCGTCTTCAGTTCATGGCGCGGCATCGTCCCGCCCGGCGGACAAGGTTCGGACCTGGGATTTTGCCCGTACGCCTGCCGGCCGACGGTCAGAGACGATCGCGTTCCCTCGATGAACGGACGTCTTAGCCGGAAAGATTGGCCTCGCCGGGAAAGTTCAGGTTCGGCACGGCCAAAGTCAGTAGCGCCTGTTGAGGAAGGAACGGGGGTCGTTCAGGTCAGATAGGCGTGGACGATCGAGACCAATTCCTCGGCCGCCTGGCTGCGGGGATCGTCGCGCGACGCATCCGGATCGACCATGTGTTCGCGGATATGGTCTTCGATCACCTCGGCGATGAACCCGTCGAGCGCACCGCGGCAGGCGGTCGCCTGCTGAAGGACACGCGCGCATTCGGTATCGGCCTCCACCGCGCGTTCGATCGCTTCGAGCTGGCCGCGCAACCGTTTCAGCCGGTTGAGCAGCTTTTGTTTCTCCTTCGCGACGTGACCCATCGTTCGGCTTTCCGACCCCCTTGATAATATACCCCCCTAGGGTATAGCAAGCCCCATGTCGAGGCGCCGGCCCGTGGGGCCGCATCGAGCGACGCCGCAACGCGAATACAGGAAGGCAATGAACAACCGATCCAGTTCTCCGCCCGGCGATGGCGAAAGTCGAGGCCATATCTCGACGCTTGCCATTGCTGATTACGACAGGATCCGGAAAAGGCCGTTGTTCGAGGGTCTGCCCAAGGGCTGACGACCGGGGCGGCGCCTTTTTCGCGACTCGGCACAGCGCGTCCCCAAAAAAGGAAACTGCCATGACCCTGATCCTGCCTGTCGTTTGCCAACAGGTTGCAGATCCCCGTCTCCCGCGGGCGCTGGCGCGCTGGCGCGCCTCGTCACATCGATCGCCGCAGAGTGCCGCTAGGTGGGTGCCATGGGGGACCGACTGATGACCGTTCGGACATATTCGGGCGCGATGGCACTCTGTCTGATGCTGGGGAATTTCTATCCTGCACGGGCGACGGCGCAGGATGCCGCACAGCAGAGGACCGAGACGCAGGATTGGGCGCTGCACGTTCAGTCGACTATCGTCACGCAGGGCGTGCTTGGCTTTCGCTCCCCTTATGACGGGCCAAACAGCCTGGCTCCACGCCAGGTCAAGGAGACGTTCGACGCAACGCTCTATGCCGGCGTGCGCCCGTGGAGTGGCGCGGAGCTGTGGATCAACCCGGAAATCGACCAGGGATTCGGTCTGTCGAATACGCTGGGCGTGGCGGGATTCCCGAGTGCCGAAGCCTATAAGGTCGGCAAATCGAGCCCCTATGTTCGCCTGCAGCGGCTGTTCTTCCGCCAGACGATCGACCTGGGCGGCGAGGCTAAGGCGGTCGGGGGTGCCGCCAATCAACTCGCCGGCACGCAGACCGCCAACCGGCTTGTGCTGACCGTGGGGAAGCTCGGCGTCGGCGATGTGTTCGACACCAATCGCTACGCGCATGATCCGCGCGGTGACTTCCTCAACTGGTCGGTCGTCGATGCCGGCAGCTTCGACTATGCCGCCGATGCCTGGGGCTACAGCTATGGGGTCGCGGCGGAATGGTATCAGGGGCCGTGGACGCTTCGGCTCGGCGCGTTCAACCTCTCCAAGGTGCCCAATGGCGAGACCCTGGAAAGCGATTTCAGCCAGTCCCAACTCGCCGGCGAGATCGAGCATCGCCACAGCATCGCCGGCCATCCGGGTGCGGTGCGCGTGACGCTGTTTCGCAACCGGGGCAATTTCAGCCGGTTCGACGATGCGGTGGCGGTGGCGCAGGCGACCGGAGTGCCGGTCGACCCCAGCCTTACCCGGCGCCGGATGTCCCGGCTGGGTGGCGACATCAATATCGAGCAGGAGGTGACAGAGACCTTCGGCCTGTTCGCGCGCGCCGGCCTCACCGATGGCGCGATTGAACCCTATGACTTCACCGACATCGACCGTACCGCGGCGGTCGGCGGGGCGCTCAAGGGCAAGAGCTGGGGCCGCGCTGAAGATACGGTGGGTTTCGCCGCGGTGGTCGACACGATCTCAACGGCCCATGAGCGCTATCTGAACGCCGGTGGCATCGGCGTGCTGGTGGGCGACGGCCAACTCCCGCATCCCGGCGCGGAAATAATCGCTGAGGCTTATTACGACTGGCAGCCGGCGCGCGGTATCGACCTAACACTCGATTATCAGTTCATCGCCAATCCCGCCTACAATCGCGACCGCGGCCCCGCCAATGTGCTGGCGCTGCGGCTTCATGGGTCCCTTTGAGATGGCTGGCTGATGGTTCGGCGTCGACGCGCGGTCTGGTCGGAGGCTCCTACCCGCGAGCCTCTGGCTGCTCGCCGCCCGCAGCGCGCGGGGCTCCACCAGACTTTGGCTTCGGACCGGACTTCGATGGCCGGCGGTAACATTCGATGCCGTGCGGTTGTTGTCGCGGCTCTCGCGCGCCGGCTTCCGTTCGTGGCGCTTTTGGGGAGGCAAATGGCGATGACGGCAACGGCAAACGCTATCGGACGGCGAGAGCTTGGTCGGTTTGGCCGCGGTGCTTGCGCCAACCAGTATGAGCCCCGCGCCCCTCGACGCGATCCCCGATCACCTTGCCCGTCATCGGGGGGTGAACGGCGCGACGTGGATCGTCACCGCCACGAACCAAGCGCAGCACCGATGTCCGGACCGTCACGAAGCTATGCCATGGCCAGCAGCCAATGCCACCGAGGTGAGACATGAGCCCCGAGAAGCAGCCCCTGCGTGCCTTGCCGCCCTTCTCGCGGATGCTGCGGTTGACGCAGCCCAATCGGGCCGACGCAATCGCGTTCGTCATGCTCGCCGCCCTGGCATTGCTGGTGTTCCGCGGGGCGGAGGGTGCGGTGGAGCCGCTGGCGAAACTCCATCTCGAACCGGTGACGCTCGATCCCGTCTTTTTGCCTTATTATGCGCTGCGCACCGTGATCCGGATGTTCGCGGCGCTCGCCGCCTCGACCGTCTTCACTCTGGTGGTCGCGACGCTGGCTGCCCGCAGCCGTCGGGCGGGACAGATCATCGTACCCGCGCTCGACATCCTCCAATCGGTACCAATTCTGGGGTTCCTGACCTTCACCGTCACCTTCTTCATGGGCCTGTTTCCCGGCAACATCCTCGGGGTCGAGCTGGCGGCAGTGTTCGCGATCTTCACCAGCCAAGCGTGGAACATGGCGTTCAGCTTCTATCAGTCGCTGCGCTCGGTCCCGACCGACCTGGAGGAGGTTAGTCAGGGTTTCGCACTGTCGCCGATCCGCCGCTTCCTTCGGCTCGATCTGCCCTTCGCAACTCCCGCTTTGGTGTGGAATGCGATGATGTCGATGTCGGGCGGCTGGTTCTTCGTGGTGGCGTCGGAAGCGATCACGGTGGGCAATACCACGGTGACGCTGCCCGGCATCGGTTCGTGGCTGGCACTCGCGATCGAGCGGCAGGATTTCCGGGCGATCGGCGAGGCCGTCGCGATGATGGGATTGATCATCCTGCTTTACGACCAGCTCTTCTTTCGACCTATCGTGGCCTGGGCCGACCGTTTCCGTTTCGAGCAGACCGCGAGCAACGAGCGTCCCGGTTCCTGGGTCTATGACCTGCTGCGCCGCACCCGGCTCCTGCCGCTGGTGTTGGCGCCGATCGCCGCGATCGGCCGGCTGCTGCTTGCTCTAGATCCGGGGCGGACGGCCACGCTGCCCACCTGCGAGCGGCAGCCGAACGCGCTCGTCGAGCGGCTATGGCAGGTCGTCATATTGCTGGCGGTCGGCGCGGCCTTCTGGTGGTCGGCGCATTATGTTCTCGCCACGCTCGGCATAAGGGATATCGGTGAGGCCTTCGGGCTGGCCTGCCTGACGATGCTGCGCGTGATCGTGCTGATTGCGCTCGCCAGCCTGGTGTGGGTGCCGATCGGCGTGTGGATCGGACTCAATCCTGTCTGGGCCGAGCGGCTCCAGCCGGTGGCGCAATTCCTGGCGGCCTTTCCAGCCAATGTCCTGTTCCCGTTCGCCGTGATCGTGATCGTTCGCTGGAATCTGAGCCCGGACATCTGGCTGTCGCCGCTGATGATCCTCGGCACGCAGTGGTACATATTGTTCAACGTCATCGCCGGCGCGAGTGCGATTCCCAATGATTTGCGCGAAGCGGCGGGCATGTTCGGGGTGCGGGGCTGGCAATGGTGGCGTCAGGTTGCCTTGCCCGGGATCTTCCCCTTTTACGTCACCGGCGCGCTCACCGCGAGCGGAGGTTCGTGGAACGCGTCGATCGTTGCCGAGGCGGTCTCGTGGGGAAGCCGGCATCTCGAGGCACACGGCCTTGGCACCTACATCGCCAAGGCCACCGCAGCTGGGGACTATCCGCGCGTCGCGCTCGGCATCGCGGTGATGTCGCTTTTCGTGCTCAGTTTCAACCGGCTGGTGTGGCGGCCGATGTACGCTTTCGCCGAACGTCGCCTGCGCCTCGCCTGAACCATCCACGTACAGGAGTGCCTGACAATGGCCACCATCGTTTCCCCCCGTCCGCTTGTCGAGGTCGATGCGCTCTGCCACTATTATGGCGCTGCGCCAGGCGGCCATTTGGTACTCGACGACGTCAACCTGACGCTGGTCGAGAACGAGATCGTCGGCCTGCTCGGCCGTTCGGGCTCGGGCAAGTCGACGCTGCTGCGCTCGATCGCAGGGCTTATCCGTCCGCGCGAGGGCGTGGTGCGGTTCCAGCCTGACGAAGAGGGCCGCGCACCCACCGTCAGCATGGTCTTCCAGACCTTCGCGCTGTTTCCTTGGCTCACCGTCCTCCAGAATGTCGAGCTGGGGCTCGAGGCCCAGCGAGTGCCTGCCGACGAGCGCCGCACCCGTGCGCTGGCTGCGATCGACCTGATCGGCCTCGACGGATTCGAGAACGCCTATCCCAAAGAGCTCTCCGGCGGTATGCGTCAGCGTGTCGGTCTGGCGCGGGCGTTGGTCGTCAATCCCTCGTTGCTGCTCATGGACGAACCCTTCTCAGCGCTCGATGTGCTGACTGCCGAGACCTTGCGCACCGACCTGCTCGACCTCTGGTCTGAAGGACGGATGCCGATCAAGTCGATCCTGATCGTCACTCACAATATCGAGGAGGCGGTGCTGATGTGCGATCGCATCCTCGTCTTCTCGTCCAATCCCGGACGCGTCGCGGCCGAGATCAAGGTCGATCTCCCGCAGCCCCGCGACCGGCTCGACCCGCCGTTCCGCGCACTCGTCGACGATATCTATGCGCGGATGACGGCGCGCGCACCCGTCACGCCAACGCGCGACGGGCACTTCCCGGGCATCGGCATCTCGATGGTGCTGCCTCGCGTCTCGACCAACACCCTTGCCGGGCTGATCGAGGAGGTGGACGGTACACCGTTCGACGGACGCGCGAGCATGGCGGAGCTGGCGGATTCGCTCCAGCTTGAGATCGACGACCTTTTTCCGGTCGCCGAGACCTTGCAGCTCCTGCACTTTGCCGACTTACAGGGTGCCGATCTGGTGCTCACTGCCGCCGCGCGCCATTATGCGCAGGCCGATGTCGACCAGCGCAAGGCGCTGTTCGCCCAGGCGCTTGTCGCACATGTTCCGCTCGTCCAGCACATACGCCGCATCCTCGACGAGCGTGCCAGCCACACCGCACCCGCTCGCCGGTTCCGCGACGAGCTTGAGGACCAAATGTCGCCAGACTATGCCGAGGAGACGCTGCGCACGGTGACGCTCTGGGGACGTTATTCGGAGATCTTCGCCTATGACGAGGACAGCGACCAGTTCAGTCTCGAGGACCCCGAATGACCGTGCCACTGTTCTTCGTGGCGATCGGCATTGCGTGGGCGTCGCTCGTGTGGCTGTTGCACCGCCTCTCTCCCCATCGCCGTCGGCACCGTCGCTCGCGCCCTCGTCGCCCGTAGGCGGGGAAGGCCAACGCGCAGCGTTGGCGCCGAGCATCAATAAGCCGAAAAGGATGCTCTTCATCGCAGCAAGCCTATTGCCCCGCATCAGGTCCATGACGGGGAGATGGTCAGATGGCTTTTACCCCGCCCGCCCGCAGCGTGCCGACCAATATGGTCGTCGGCAAATTGCATTGTTACGGGCGCCGAATCCCCGGCACCGGTGCGCCAGGCCAGGCCAGGTCGTGGGCGCAAAGCAATGCCTGTCTCGCAGGTCCTTCGCCAATCACCCAGCCCGTCGCGGCGCTGTCATGTGCGGAGGGCCGGTGGGTCGTCGCTTGTTGCGGTGCAGCAAATAGCTGATACAATGCGTGATACCGCAATTCCTGCGCCACCCGCCGCGCGGGTACTGCCCAAAAGGCCAGCCATGACCGACCAGCTGATCGCGATCATCTTGCAGGGCGGCGGGGCGCTGGGGGCCTACCAGGCCGGCGTGTTCGAAAACCTTGCGACGCACGGCATCGTTCCTGACTGGATCATCGGAACGTCGATCGGCGCGATCAACGGTGCGATCGTCGCCGGCAATATTCCGGAGCGTCGCGTCGAACGACTGATGGCTTTCTGGCAATCGATGGCGCCCGCGCCGTCCTTGCTCGACGCGTGGGGTCCGCAGGGCTGGGCAGGAATGCTCAATCCCTTCGCGCCGATGCTTGCGTCGATCTCGAAAAACCAGGCGATCATCTCGGCGATGACCCAGGGAATCGACGGCTTTTTCCAACCCCGGCCGAGCGCGAGCTTCGATCCCGCAGCACGCGTGCCGCTCGAACAGGCCGGCTTCTACGATACCGCACCGCTGCGTCGCACGCTGCTCGATCATGTCGATTTCGACTATCTCAATGATGGTCCGGTACGGCTCAGCGTCTGTGCTGTCGACATCGAGACCGCCGAATTCCGGGTGTTCGATACGGCGGACAAGGCGCATGGTCCGATTGGCCCTGAGCATATCATGGCCAGCGGCGCCCTGCCGCCCGCGTTCCCGCCGATCCTGATCGATGGCCGCGCTTATTGGGACGGCGGAATCTATTCGAACACACCGCTCGAGGTGCTGCTCAACGAGGAGCGCAATCGCGACGCGCTGGTGTTCATGGTCGATCTCTGGGATCCGACCGAATTGCTGCCCAGTTCGATGTCGGGCGTAATGGATCGCATGAAGTCGATCCAGTATACCGGCCGCACGACGGCGCAGATCCAGGTCAGGAAGCGAATCGAGGACCTGCAAAAGGCCATTCGCCTGCTGTCCGAGGCATTGCCGGCCGCACAGCGCGACGACCCGCAGATCGCGCAGCTTGCCGCCAAGGGAACCGACCGCACCGTGAACGTCGTGCGCCTGATCATGGAGGCGATCGAGGGCGACGATCAATTCCGCGACGTCGACTTTACGCGCACGACGGTCGATGCCCGCTGGGCCGCAGGCAAGGCCGACATCGCCCGAGCCTTGCGGCACAAGGCCTGGCTCAAACCCGTCCCGCCCCATGCGGGCCTTGTCATCCATGAGCTTGAACAGCGTTAGGAACGCCTGATGAACGAAGAAGAGATTCGCCGGGATGCCTTCGCCATGCCGATCTACAACCCGGCCTATCCGCCGGGCCCCTATCGCTTCGTGGACCGCGAATATCTCATCATCACCTACCGCACGGATCCGGCGATGCTGGAACGGGTCATCCCGGCGCCGCTCAGGATGGCCGAGCCGGTGGTCAAATACGAATTCATCAACATGCCCGATTCGACGGGTTTCGGACATTATTGCGAGTCCGGCCAGGTCATTCCAGTGACGTTCGAGGGCGAGCCCGGCAGCTATGTCCACTCGATGTATCTCGACGATCATCCGCCGATCGCCGGCGGGCGAGAACTGTGGGGATTTCCCAAGAAGCTCGGCAACCCTCGCCTGCAGGTCGACAAGGATACACTGGTCGGCACGCTGGATTATGGCACCGTGCGCGTTGCCACGGGCACGATGGGCTTCAAGCACAAGCCGCTCGCTCCCGACCCGGTCATCGCATCACTCGCCGGCCCCAACTACCTGCTCAAGATCATCCCCCATGTCGACGGGACGCCGCGGATCTGCGAGCTGGTGCGGTACAGCATGACGGAAATCACGCTGAAGGGCGCGTGGACCGGCCCCGGCGCGCTCACCCTGGTCGATCACGCGCTCGCACCGGTTTTCGACCTGCCCGTGCTCGAAGTGCTCTCGACCGTACATATCATTGCCGACCTGACGTTGCCGCTCGGCCACGTCGCGCATGACTATCTCTCCTGAACGAGGACAGACCGATGGCATTACTAGGCAAGGTTGCACTGATTACGGGTGCTGCGAGCGGGATCGGCAAGGAAATCGCGATCGAATATGCACGGCAGGGCGCGAGGATCGTCATCGCTGACCTCAATCTGGAGGCAGCAACTGCCGCGGCCGACGAGATTGCCGCCGCTGGTGGTACGGCGATGGCCGTCGCGATGAACGTCACCGATGAGGCACAAGTCGATCAAGGCGTCGCCGACGCGGTCGCCGCCTATGGCGGACTCGATATCCTGATCAGCAACGCCGGCATACAGATCGTCCATCCGATCGTCGATTTCCCCTATGCCGACTGGCAGAAGCTCATGGCAATCCATGCCGATGGCGCCTTTCTCACGACCCGCGCGGCGATGCGCGCGATGATCGCCGGCAAGCGCGGCGGCGTCATCCTCTATATGGGATCGGTGCACAGTCACGAGGCGTCGCCGTTGAAGGCGCCGTACGTGACCGCCAAACACGGCCTGATCGGACTGGCCAAGGTGGTGGCCAAGGAAGGCGCCGAGCACGGCATCCGCGCCAATGTCATTTGCCCCGGCTTTGTCCGCACGCCGCTGGTCGACAAGCAGATTCCCGAACAGGCCAAAGCGCTCGGCATTTCCGAGGCGGACGTCATCAAGAACGTCATGCTCAAGGAAACCGTCGACGGCGAATTCACGACCGTGCAGGACGTCGCCGAGACCGCGGTTTTCCTTGCGGCGTTCCCGTCAAACGCGCTGACCGGGCAATCGATCATTGTCAGCCATGGTTGGTGCATGAAGTAGCGCGGCGCCCGACGGTACCGGCAACCTGCTCCAGGCCCGGCGCCGCGATATGGTCGAACCCCTCCAGTGCGGGCGAGCGAAGCGCTCGAGTCGCCTGAAAGCGTCTGGGCTAGACGGGGATTAAATGCTGCCGCACAGGAGCCGAACGGATTCCGGTCGTTCGTGATCAGATGAGCTCTGTTTGGTTGCAGCCGGCTGATTCTCCCGTCAGTATCGCGTGATGGATATCAAGATCGTGCGGCGGCCTGTCGGCGACGCACCTGACTGGGTCAGGGACGCATGGATCGGATTATCATTGCCTCTGGCCGTCAAACGGAAGCGTCGCTGGAGGGGCGTTGGCGTGTTGAGCGGCCCGCGCCACTGGCTTTCTCAACTCTGGGATCCGGTCAAGGCGTCAAAGATTGAGGGCTATCTGGTAAACGCGAAAACGGCCGTCGACCATCTGGCCGATCATCGCCCGGATGCCGCTGCATGGTGGCGTGAACATACGCCGCTGCTACTCAACGGAAAGCGCTACTTCGTCATTGACGCTGATTCTTGCGAGCGTGAGCTACGACCAGCGAATGGTGTCTTGAACGCGGACATGGATCACCGCCCGCCCCGAGATGATCGCGACGCAACGTGCGTCGCTTCAGCGCCGCTCGAGTGACGCTGGCCGTATAGCTCATCCGCTTTTATGAGGTTACCTCCGGGAATTGGGGGGAATCGCTGGTGGACGAGCAAACATTGACGAGAGCCGACCTTGCGACGGCGCTGAATCGCCAAATCGGGCTGTCAAATGCAGAGAGCGCAAAATTGGTCGGACAGATACTCGACCGAATCCGCGAAGCCCTGGCCAAAGGCGAGAACGTAAAGATTTCCAGGATCCGGTACCTTTTTGCTCCGCGACAAGGTTGGGCGTATCGGTCGAAATCCGAAGACCGGCGTGGAAGTACCCATTTCGCCACGCCGGGTGCTGACCTTCCGACCAAGCGACAAATTGCGCGAGCGGATTTTCGCCGGCGACTGAGGCACATCGTCCTCTCGATGGCGGTTTGCTAAGCCAGCGTAGCCCCGGTGGGTGGCCTTTTTTTGCCCGACTGCAACGCTGCTGGCACCCGGTGCGAACTCGCTCCTCCGCCGCCAGCGATATGATGTTGCCGTCAGGGATCAGCTTTAACGCCAAGAAGCACCAACCGACACCTTAGGTGACTTGCGGACTGAGATAGCGCAGCTCTGACTCAATTTTGATGAAATCGGCCGCGGAAAACTAGACCTTCTTCAGGCTCGGCTGATCGGAGCGACATGACGGCGATCATCAAAACTGCGTCAGAGCCCAACATTGACCCCGCTGTTGTGATGACGAGCGCCGGCGCGGGTGTGCGACGGCGGAATATCAAGCAGACATTGCGCGCGGGATGTGTGAGTCCTCTAGTTTTGAAACGCCCCACCCGATTATGTCGATGTGGATAGCTCCTTTGCCATCGAGAACATGATCCTGCTTACTTCGGCACCCCACGGACGAGGGCGGCAAGCGCTGCGCCGTCGATCGCGCTTAGAGCCTGATTCAAAAGTTTCTCAACTGATTGAGACTCTTGCGATTCTGCGGGTGATCATGCGGATGCTGGCGATGGTTGCCCATGCGGTCGAGCTTTCGATGGATCGTTCCCAGTC